>NZ_JBDPMI010000063.1:2500-4884 GCF_039871555.1 Streptomyces sp. B5E4 | reverse complement strand
CCGCACAGTGGACGCAAGCAGCTATGGACAAGCCCTCGGCCTATTAGTACCGGTCACCTCCACCCCTCACAGGGCTTCCAGATCCGGCCTATCAACCCCGTCGTCTACAGGGGGCCTTAACCCCTCAAGGGGGTGGGAGTCCTCATCTCGAAGCAGGCTTCCCGCTTAGATGCTTTCAGCGGTTATCCCTCCCGAACGTAGCCAACCAGCCATGCCCTTGGCAGAACAACTGGCACACCAGAGGTCCGTCCGTCCCGGTCCTCTCGTACTAGGGACAGCCCTTCTCAAGACTCCTACGCGCGCAGCGGATAGGGACCGAACTGTCTCACGACGTTCTAAACCCAGCTCGCGTGCCGCTTTAATGGGCGAACAGCCCAACCCTTGGGACCGACTCCAGCCCCAGGATGCGACGAGCCGACATCGAGGTGCCAAACCATCCCGTCGATATGGACTCTTGGGGAAGATCAGCCTGTTATCCCCGGGGTACCTTTTATCCGTTGAGCGACGGCGCTCCCACAAGCCACCGCCGGATCACTAGTCCCTGCTTTCGCACCTGCTCGACCCGTCAGTCTCGCAGTCAAGCTCCCTTGTGCACTTACACTCACCACCTGATGACCAACCAGGCTGAGGGAACCTTTGGGCGCCTCCGTTACTCTTTAGGAGGCAACCGCCCCAGTTAAACTACCCACCAGACACTGTCCCCGATCCGGATCACGGACCCAGGTTAGACATCCAACACGACCAGAGTGGTATTTCAACGACGACTCCACAACCACTGGCGTGGCCGCTTCACAGTCTCCCACCTATCCTACACAAGCCGAACCGAACACCAATATCAAGCTATAGTAAAGGTCCCGGGGTCTTTCCGTCCTGCTGCGCGAAA
The DNA here is from genome assembly GCF_039871555.1 of Streptomyces sp. B5E4. Lineage (NCBI taxonomy): Bacteria > Bacillati > Actinomycetota > Actinomycetes > Kitasatosporales > Streptomycetaceae > Streptomyces > Streptomyces sp. B5E4. The sequence goes on along the minus strand of NZ_JBDPMI010000063.1, from coordinate 4,001 downwards.
CGAGCATCTTTACTCGTAATGCAATTTCACCGGGCCTATGGTTGAGACAGTCGAGAAGTCGTTACGCCATTCGTGCAGGTCGGAACTTACCCGACAAGGAATTTCGCTACCTTAGGATGGTTATAGTTACCACCGCCGTTTACTGGCGCTTAAGTTCTCAGCTTCGCCACCCCGAAGAGTGACTAACCGGTCCCCTTAACGTTCCAGCACCGGGCAGGCGTCAGTCCGTATACATCGCCTTACAGCTTCGCACGGACCTGTGTTTTTAGTAAACAGTCGCTTCTCGCTGGTCTCTGCGGCCACCCCCAGCTCCCCGTGTAAAACGGATCACCGGAAGCGGCCCCCCTTCTCCCGAAGTTACGGGGGCATTTTGCCGAGTTCCTTAACCATAGTTCACCCGAACGCCTCGGTATACTCTACCTGACCACCTGAGTCGGTTTAGGGTACGGGCCGCCATGAAACATCGCTAGAGGCTTTTCTCGACAGCATAGGATCATCCACTTCACCACAATCGGCTCGGCATCAGGTCTCACCCTCATGTTGCGCGGATTTACCTGCACAACGGGCCACACCCTTACCCCGGGACAACCACCGCCCGGGCTGGACTACCTTCCTGCGTCACCCCATCACTCACCTACTACAAGCTCGGGTCACCGGCTCCACCACACCCATCCTCACCCGAAGGATCAGACAGGGGGCTTCACGGGCTTAGCATCACCTGATTCGATGTTTGGCGCTTCACAGCGGGTACCGGAATATCAACCGGTTATCCATCGACTACGCCTGTCGGCCTCGCCTTAGGCCCCGACTTACCCTGGGCAGATCAACTTGACCCAGGAACCCTTAGTCAATCGGCGCACACGTTTCCCACGTGTGTATCGCTACTCATGCCTGCATTCTCACTCGTGAACCGTCCACCACTACCTTCCAGTGCGGCTTCACCCGGCACACGACGCTCCCCTACCCAACAACACACCCGTTAAGGCTAAAGTGCTGCTGACACGACTTCGGCGGTACGCTTGAGCCCCGCTACATTGTCGGCGCGGAATCACTTGACCAGTGAGCTATTACGCACTCTTTCAAGGATGGCTGCTTCTAAGCCAACCTCCTGGTTGTCTCTGCGACTCCACATCCTTTCCCACTTAGCATACGCTTAGGGGCCTTAGTCGATGCTCTGGGCTGTTTCCCTCTCGACCACGGAGCTTATCCCCCGCAGTCTCACTGCCGCGCTCAACTTACCGGCATTCGGAGTTTGGCTAAGGTCAGTAACCCGGTAAGGCCCATCGCCTATCCAGTAGCTCTACCTCCGGCAAGCAACACACGACGCTGCACCTAAATGCATTTCGGGGAGAACCAGCTATCACGGAGTTTGATTGGCCTTTCACCCCTAACCACAGGTCATCCCCCAGGTTTTCAACCCTGGTGGGTTCGGGCCTCCACGACCTCTTACAGCCGCTTCACCCTGCCCATGGCTAGATCACTCCGCTTCGGGTCTAGAGCG
>NZ_JBDPMI010000062.1:0-7286 GCF_039871555.1 Streptomyces sp. B5E4 | reverse complement strand
CCACGTGTTACTCACCCGTTCGCCACTAATCCCCGGCCGAAACCGGATCATCGTTCGACTTGCATGTGTTAAGCACGCCGCCAGCGTTCGTCCTGAGCCAGGATCAAACTCTCCGTAAATGCATACAAAAACTCTACTGAGTCTGCAGCACCACAGAAACGAGTTTGCCTCGCATACTGCTGTGTCACTACATCAAACACTTGGCATCGATTACTTGGCACACTGTTGAGTTCTCAAAGAACGGACACTTCCTTCAAAACCCTTCCGGGCCTCTCCGGGCGTTTCCCTTCGGTGTTCCACCACTGTAGCGAAGACTTCTCTTCGCTCCAAAACCGGGTCCCGGGAGTCGCAGCCGAGGCGCAACAAGATGAGGACTCAGGTTCACGAAAGATCGTTTGGAGGATGGTGTTCGCAATCAGAGCGTGCGGAACACCAGGCCTGTTACGGCTCTATCTACGATAGGACCCGCCCCCGCCCGAGTCAAGCTCCGGCGGCCTTGGGCCGGCGTCGTGGCGCGTGGGCGCGGTACGGGCTGACCGTCGGGTCGTCGGCGATCCAGTAGCGCCACGGGTGGTGGGCGCCGTCGCCGCCGACGCCGGTGCGGGGGCCGGTGCGGATGCGGGTGTGGTCGGCGGGGGTGCCGGTGAGGAGTTCGAGGGGGGTGCCCGGGGTGCAGGCGTCGGTGCCGTCGAGGCTTCGGTCGATGTCGAGGGCCGTCGCCAGGCGGGCGGGCCCCTGGGCCAGCTCGTGGTCCTTGCGGGCCTTGGGGCGGTGCTTGCGGGCCAGCTCCGTGCCCTCCGTCACCTCGCCCGCGCGCAGCAGGACGGCGCTCGCGGCGCCCTCTTCTCCGCAGACCACGTTCATGCAGTGCCACATGCCGTACGTGAAGTAGACGTAGATGTGCCCCGCCGGACCGAACATCACGGCGTTGCGGTCGGTGCGGCCCCGGTAGGCGTGCGATCCGGGGTCCTGCTCCCCCGCGTACGCCTCGACCTCCGTGAGTCGCAGCGAGATCGTCCCGGCGGCTGTGCGGCGCAGTAGTGTTCGGCCCAGCAGATCCGGCGCCACCTCCAGCACGGGCCGACGGAAGAACGAGCGGTCCAGCGGAGTACGGGGCATGTCGGGTGAGCGTAGTTGAGCAGACCTACAGGGGAGCAGGGGAGTCCGCGATGGGGTTCAAGAAGCTTTTCGCCAGCCTGGGGGCCGGCGGTGCGTCCGTGGAGACGGTGCTGAACGACGCGAACGTCGTGCCCGGCGGCGTCGTGCAGGGCGAGGTCCGCATCGAGGGCGGGTCCGTGGCCCAGGAGGTCGAGGGGCTGTCCGTCGGCCTGCAGGCGCGCGTGGAGGTCGAGAGCGGGGACAACGAGTACAAGCAGGACATCGAGTTCCACCGGCAGCGGCTCGGCGGCGCCTTCGAGATCCAGCCGAACGCCGTGCACAACGTGTCCTTCAGCCTGGACGTGCCCTGGGAGACGCCGGTGACCTCCGTCATGGGGCAGCGGCTGCCGGGGATGAACGTGGGCGTGACGACCGAGCTGGAGATCGCCCGGGCGGTGGACTCGCTGGACCTCGACCCGATCTCCGTGCACCCGCTGCCGGCGCAGCAGGCGATCCTCGACGCCTTCGGCGGGCTGGGCTTCCGCTTCAAGAGCGCGGACCTGGAGCGCGGGCACATCCGCGGTACGCGGCAGCGGCTGCCGTTCTACCAGGAGATCGAGTTCTACGCGCCGCAGCAGTACCGGGGGCTGACGGCCGTGGAGCTGACGTTCCTGGCCGACGGGCACCAGATGGACGTGGTGCTGGAGATGGACAAGAAGCCGGGGTTGTTCACCGACGGCGGCGACTCGTTCCGGATGTTCCAGGTGGGGCTGACCGACTTCCAGCAGACCGACTGGTCCGCGTACCTCAACGAGTGGATCTCCGAGGTCGGGTCCCGCCGCAACTGGTTCTGAGTCGCGCGTGGTGAGGCGGCGGCGTCCGGCCGCTGCTCGTTAGGCTGACCGCCGTGGCGGGGTACCGCGTGTCCGCGTACCCGCCGCGCCGTGTCCTTGTGTCACAGCCACCCGGAGGTGTCTCACGTGCCCGAGCAGAACCGGCCGCCGCTGCCCCACGACTTCCATCCCGCGGTGCCGTCGTTCACCGTCACCAGCGACGACGTGCAGGAGGGCGCTCCCCTGCCGGACGCGCAGATCGGGGCGAAGGGCAACACCTCGCCGCAGTTGCGCTGGTCGGGGTTCCCCGAGGGGACGAAGAGCTTCGCCGTCACCTGCTACGACCCCGACGCGCCCACCGGCAGCGGGTTCTGGCACTGGTCAGTCTTCGACATCCCGGTGTCCGTGACGGAGCTGCCCGCGGGTGCGGGCACGGGCGACATGGCCGGGCTGCCGCCGGGTGCGGTGACCGTACGGAACGACGCGGGGACCCACGACTTCACGGGTGCCGCCCCGCCGCCCGGTGACGGCGAGCACCGGTACGTGTTCACGGTGTACGCGGTGGACCAGGAGAAGCTGGGTCCCGACGCGGCGGCGACGCCCGCCGTCGTGGGCTTCAACCTCCGCTTCCACACCCTCGCGAGGGCGCGGCTCATCGGCACCCACGAGGAGCCCGCGGCGGGCTGAAATTGCGTTGTCGCGGCCGATCTCCCGGGGCACAGTGGAGCCACCTCGCCGCTCGGCGGGGGGAGTCGGGAGGTGACCGGGATGCGCGAGACGCTGGTGCTCAACGCGAGCTTCGAGCCGCTGTCGACGGTGTCGCTCCGCCGTGCGGTGGTGCTGGTGCTGCAGGACAAGGCCGTGGTCGAGCAGGCGCACTCCGGTATGCGGCTGCGGGCGGCGACTACGGAGCTGCCGGTGCCCCAGGTGATCCGGCTGTGCCGGTACGTACGGGTGCCGTTCCGAAGACGGGCGCCGTGGTCGCGGCGGGGTGTGCTGGTACGGGACCGGCACCGGTGCGCGTACTGCGGCCGGCGCGCGACGACCGTGGACCACGTCATGCCGCGCTCCCTGGGCGGTGGCGACACCTGGCTGAACACGGTGGCGTCCTGCGCCGCGGACAACCACCGCAAGGCCGACCGGACGCCGGAGCAGGCGGGGATGCGGCTGCTGCGGCGGCCCTTCGAGCCGACGCCGGCGGACGCGCTGCTGCTGGCGCTGGGAGTGCGCGAGCAGGAGCAGTTGCCCGCGTGGCTGGCCCCGCGGGAGGGCCCCGAGGTGGGTGTCGCCGCGTGAGTCCCGGCGTCTGAGCGCCCCGTCCGTGCTGTACGCGAAGAGCCCGCCCCCGGTCGCGACGACCGGGGGCGGGCTCGTGTCGTACGACGTGTGTCCGCGCCCTGTGCGCCTACTCCAGCGGCGGCTGCTCGCGGTAGGTGGGCGCCTTGCGGGTGCTCGTCCTGGGGGCGCCGCCGTCGCCGCCGCCGGTGGGCGAGGGCGGGCCGAAGTTGCCCAGGGCGCCGCCGAGCCCCTTGAGGGCGTCGCCGATCTCGCTGGGGACGATCCAGAGCTTGTTCGCGTCGCCCTCGGCGATCTTCGGGAGCATCTGCAGGTACTGGTACGACAGCAGCTTCTGGTCCGGGTCACCGGCGTGGATGGACTCGAAGACCGTGCGGATGGCCTGCGCCTCGCCCTCGGCACGCAGCGCCGCGGAGCGGGCCTCACCCTCGGCCCGGAGGATCGCGGCCTGCTTCTCGCCCTCGGCGGTGAGGATCTCGGACTGCCGGACGCCCTCGGCGGTGAGGATCGCGGCGCGCTTGTCACGGTCGGCGCGCATCTGCTTCTCCATCGAGTCCTGGATGGAGGTGGGCGGCTCGATGGCCTTCAGCTCGACGCGGTTGACACGGATGCCCCAGCGGCCGGTGGCCTCGTCGAGGACGCCGCGCAGCGCGGCGTTGATCTCCTCGCGGGAGGTCAGGGTGCGCTCCAGGTCCATGCCGCCGATGATGTTGCGCAGGGTGGTGACGGTGAGCTGCTCGATGGCCTGGATGTAGCTGGCCACCTCGTAGGTGGCGGCCCGGGCGTCGGTGACCTGGTAGTAGATGACGGTGTCGATGTTCACCACCAGGTTGTCCTGGGTGATCACGGGTTGCGGTGGGAACGGCACGACTTGTTCACGCAGGTCGACGCGGTTGCGGATGGTGTCGATGAACGGCACCACGATGTTGAGGCCGGCGTTGAGGGTGCGGGTGTAGCGGCCGAAGCGCTCCACGATGGCCGCACTGGCCTGCGGGATGACCTGGATCGTCTTGATGAGTGCGATGAAGACGAGCACCACCAGGATGATCAGGACGATGATGATCGGCTGCATGCTGCTCCCCGGTTAGTGATCCAATGGTGCGGCCCAGCCGCCGAGTGTGGCAGAACCGCCTTGCCCGTAAGGGCGCTTCCGGTCACATGACGACGGCGGTCGCACCGTCGATGTCCACAACATCGACCGTCCGGCCGGGCTCGTAAACCTCGCCCGAGTCGAGCGCCCGGGCGCTCCACACCTCGCCGGCGAGCTTGATGCGCCCCCCTGAGCCGTCGACGCGCTCCAGCACCACCGCCTGTCTGCCCTTGAGGGCGTCGACGCCCGTCGTCGCTCCGCCCTGGCCGCGATGGCGGCGCGCCACAGGTCGTACGGCGGCGATGAGGGCGGTCGAGACGACCGCGAAGACGATCACTTGAACGACGATTCCGCCCCCCAGCCCGGCCGTCACCGCGGCGGCGACCGCGCCGACCGAGAACATGCCGAACTCCGGCATGGCGGTCAGCACCAGAGGAATGCCCATGCCCACGGCGGCGATCAGCCACCACACCCATGCATCCACGGGTCCAATGCTATTGCGGGGCAAGGGATTCGGGACAGATGCCCGGGGGCGCTGACCGGGAAGCTACGTCTGTCGTGGGCCGGGTGGCCAGGCGGCGGCTACGCCTTCGACATGGGAAGGCCCTGCGCGGTCCAGCGCTCGCCGCTGCGGTCGAGGACGAGCGGGAGGCCGAAGCAGAGCGAGAGGTTGCGGGAGGTCAGCTCGGCCTCGATGGGTCCTGCGGCGAGGACCTTGCCCTGCCGGATCATCAGCACGTGCGTGAACCCGGGCGGAATCTCCTCGACGTGGTGCGTCACCATGATCATCGAGGGCGCGTACGGGTCGCGGGCCAGCCGGCCGAGGCGGCGTACGAGATCCTCGCGGCCACCGAGGTCGAGGCCCGCGGCCGGCTCGTCGAGGAGGAGCAGCTCGGGGTCGGTCATCATGGCGCGGGCGATCTGGGTGCGCTTGCGCTCGCCCTCGGAGAGGGTGCCGAATCTGCGCTCCAGGTACTCGCTCATGCCGAGGCGGTCGAGGAAGGCCCTGGCACGGTCCTCGTCGACGGCCTCGTAGCGCTCCTGCCAGGTGGCGGTCATGCCGTACGCGGCGGTGAGGACGGTCTGCAGGACGGTCTGGCTCTTGGGCAGCTTCTCGGAGAGCGCGGCGCTGGCCATGCCGATGCGGGGGCGGAGCTCGAAGACGTCGACGCCGCCGAGTTTCTCGCCGAGGATCTGGACGGTGCCCGTGGACGGGAAGAGGTAGCTGGAGGCGATGTTCAACAGCGTGGTCTTGCCCGCGCCGTTGGGGCCGAGGATGATCCACCGCTCGCCCTCCGCGACCGACCAGGAGACCTGTTCGACCAGAGCCCTGCCGTCGCGGACCACCGATACGTCCACCAGCTCCAGTACATCGCTCATGAGCGTGCCGTCTCCCCTTGCAGTGTCGGTCCTTCGTACGCGGTGCGCGCCTGCGACACCGCCCCAGGGCAAACCTACGCCACGCGATGTCGGACCCGGTCCGTAGGCTGGTGCCATGCTCGAAGAACCACGTTCAGGCCGGCTGGCGGCCTGGGGAAATGCCCTGCTTTCCGGGCACATCTCGCCCGACGAGGCCGCGGAGCGCATCGTCGCGGACGACGCCGGGCACCGGGTGGCGGGGCTGCCGGAGGAGGAGTCCGCCGAGGGTGTGGCCCTGACGATGGCGCTGGGCCGGCTGCGGGCGCTGGGGGCGAAGGGCCTGCGGGTGGCGCTGCCGGTGCCGGGGCATCCGCTGGGGCTGTCAGGTCCGCCGGAGTTCAACGCGTCGGCGCTGGACGCCGGCGAGGCGGTGCTGGTGACCGGAGGGCCGCCGCTGGGGCTGGTGCCGGAGGTCTGGTCCGTGGGTCCTGAAGGCGACGAGGTGGTCCGGGTGCGGTGGCGCTGCCTGCCCGTGCGGGACGCCCCGCCCGCGGACGTGCCATCGCTGGGCGAGGCGGAGCGGGAGCTGGCGGAGGCGATGCGGGAGGCCACGGAGGTGCTGTCGCGGCTGGACGTGGCGGGGTCGGGTCCGGTCGCGGAGGCGGCGCTGTCGGCGTACCGGGCGCGGGCGGACCGCGGGCGCGAGGTGCTGGCGCCCGGGTATCCGCCACGGGCGGTACGGGTGCTGGAGCTGGCGCAGCGGGTCGGGGCGCTGGTGGAGATCGCGCGGGATCCGGGCGAGGGGCACGGCGGGGCGGTCAGCGCGGGGCAGATAGCGGCTCGCGGGGAGGCGCTGCGGCCGCTGGAGCGGACCGCGCGGCGGGCGCGGGTGGCGGCGTACAACGCGTTCGTGGAGGAGTTGGAGCGGGGCTGACGTGCGGGGGCCCACGGGCTTCTTCGCCCTCCCGGCGGACGGCGAAGGGCAGCGGGGACGGCATGCGCGGGCGCGCGGAAGCGTGCGGCCGCGCGAACGCCCCCCGCGGTCGTGCCGTGGGGGGCGCAGGCGGCGGAAGTTGCGCTCCGTCAGTCGTTGCCGGCGGTGTGGCCGACCGGCGCGTTCAGCAGGCCGACGACGGACACGTTGGTGCCGCCGGCGTTCACCGGCAGGTGGACGGGGACCTGGGCCGTATTGCCCGACACGAGACCGGGCGAGCCCCGGGCGGCACCTGCGGCACCGGCGTCGGCGAGCGCCGCGAGCGCGCCGGACCGGCCCGCCGGGCGGTGCCCGGGGGCCGGTTCCGGTGCCGGCAGACCGCGGTTCCTCAGCGGTTCACGCAGGGGTTGCCGAACGCCGGGTTCAGCGCGCCGATCACGGTGACGGTGTTGCCGCAGGCGTTCACGGGCACGTGGACCGGCACCTGGACCAGGTTGCCGGAGCCGATGCCCGGCGAGCCGACGGCCTGGCCGGCCGCGCCCGCGCCCCCGTGCGCGGCGGCGATGCCCGCACCGGCCATGGCCAGGCCGCTCGCGGCGATGGTGACGGCAGCAGCCCTCTTCAGGTTCCGCATGTATTCCTCCTCGGGTCGGGCGCGGCGGGTGCCGCGGCGCGC
>NZ_JBDPMI010000061.1:0-10365 GCF_039871555.1 Streptomyces sp. B5E4 | reverse complement strand
CCCCTCCCCCGCCCCGCCCGCCTCCGCCACCGTGTTCGCCCAGGCGTCCGCCACCGTGTCCGTCGTTGTGAACGGGGGTGAGGGCCAGGCGTCCGCCGTCGGGGCCGCGGCAAGCCCGACGGCAAGCGCCCACCGCGCCGCGCGTCCCGCGACGCCGGCTGTGCGGGGTTCGCGTCGTCCGTTCATGGGGACAGCTTGGCGGGGGGCCGGGGTGCTCGGAGATCATGGACGGATTCTGTGGATAACCGGTCGGTTGTGGACAACCCGGGGCCGCGCTTCCCTGGGACAGCCGCCCGGGGACCGGGCTCCGTGGCGCAGGCGGGTGACGCCGTCCCGTACACTTCTGGTGGCGACCCGGCTCTCCGGGTCGACTTCGCACGCCCCGCCACCTGCCTGAAGGTGGCCGCGTCACTCGGTCCCCCGGCTCCCCGCCGGTGGGGCGGCGCGCAGGGGCGTCAGGAGCGGCGGCCGACCGGCTGCCGCGCACAACCGAGACACACGAGGAGTACGGCCATGGCCGTCGTCACGATGCGGGAGCTGCTGGAAAGCGGCGTCCACTTCGGGCACCAGACCCGCCGCTGGAACCCGAAGATGAAGCGCTTCATCTTCACCGAGCGCAACGGCATCTACATCATCGACCTCCTGCAGTCGCTGTCGTACATCGACCGCGCCTACGAGTTCGTGAAGGAGACCGTCGCGCACGGCGGCACCATCATGTTCGTGGGCACGAAGAAGCAGGCCCAGGAAGCCATCGCCGAGCAGGCCACCCGGGTCGGCATGCCGTATGTGAACCAGCGCTGGCTGGGCGGCATGCTCACCAACTTCTCCACGGTCCACAAGCGGCTGCAGCGCCTCAAGGAGCTCGAGGCGATCGACTTCGAGGACGTGGCCGCCTCCGGCCTCACCAAGAAGGAACTGCTCGTCCTCTCCCGCGAGAAGGCCAAGCTGGAGAAGACCCTCGGCGGCATCCGCGACATGCAGAAGGTGCCGAGCGCCGTCTGGATCGTGGACACGAAGAAGGAGCACATCGCCGTCGGCGAGGCGCGCAAGCTGCGCATCCCGGTCGTCGCGATCCTCGACACCAACTGCGACCCCGACGAGGTCGACTACAAGATCCCGGGCAACGACGACGCGATCCGCTCCGTCACGCTGCTGACCCGCGTCATCGCCGACGCCGTCGCCGAGGGTCTGATCGCCCGCTCCGGTGCCGCCACCGGTGACGAGAAGGCCGTCAAGACCGACGCCGAGCCGCTCGCCGAGTGGGAGCGCGACCTTCTCGCCGGCGAGAAGGACGGCAAGACGGCGCCGGCCACGCCGGCCGAGAAGACGGACGAGGCCGCCGCCGAGGCCGAGGTGCAGACCTCCGCCGAGACCGCCAAGGTCGCCGACGCCGAGCAGGCCGACGAGACCCCCGCCCCGGCCGCCGAGCAGGCCACCGAGGTCGCAGAGGCCACCGAGGCCACCGAGGTCGCGCAGCCCTCCGGCGACGCCCCGCAGGCCTGATCCGCCGATCCCAGTCACCCGTCGAGAAGAGAAAACCACCCAATCATGGCGAACTTCACCGCCGCCGACGTCAAGAAGCTCCGGGAGCTCACCGGCGCCGGCATGATGGACTGCAAGAAGGCGCTGGAAGAGGCCGAGGGCGACGTCGACAAGGCCGTGGAGCTGCTCCGCGTCAAGGGCCAGAAGGGCGTCGCCAAGCGTGAGGGCCGCTCCGCCGAGAACGGCGCCGTCGTCTCCGTGCTCGCCGACGACAACACCTCCGGCGTGCTGCTGGAGCTGAAGTGCGAGACCGACTTCGTCGCCAAGGGCGACAAGTTCGTCGCCGTCGCCAACGCGCTCGCGGAGCATGTCGCGGCCACCAAGCCGGCCGACCTGGAGGCGCTGCTCGCCTCCGAGATCGAGGGCAAGACCGTCCAGACGTACGTGGACGAGGCCAACGCCACCCTCGGCGAGAAGATCGTCCTCGACCGCTTCGCGAGCTTCGAGGGCGCCTACGTGGGCACGTACATGCACCGCACCTCGCCGGACCTGCCGCCGCAGGTCGGTGTGCTGGTCGAGCTGGACAAGGCCGACCCGCAGACCGCCAAGGAGGTGGCGCAGCACATCGCCGCCTTCGGCCCGCGCTGGCTGTCCCGCGAGGACGTCCCGGCGGACACGGTGGAGAACGAGCGCCGCGTCGCCGAGGCCACGTCCCGCGAGGAGGGCAAGCCGGAGGCCGCCCTGCCGAAGATCGTCGAGGGCCGTGTGAACGGCTTCTTCAAGGAGAACGTGCTGGTGGACCAGCCGTTCGCCAAGGACCCGAAGAAGTCGGTGCAGAAGGTGCTCGGCGAGGCGGGCGTGCAGGTGACCCGCTTCGCGCGCATCCGCGTCGGCGCCTGAGCGCCGGCGCCACCGTGCCGCCCGGCGCGCGTAAGCGCGACCGCACGGCACGTGCCGCGAGGTGATGCGCCGCACGGCGGGTCGCCACGGGGCACGGCGCGCACGGTGTGCGGCGAACGGCCACCGGCGCCGCTAGGGTCGGGTTGAGTTGTTGCGGGCCGGTGCGGGGGACCGCCGCCGGGCCGCGGAAGTGACGAGGAGGCCATTGCCGGGAACGGGTGAATGAGAACCCCACGGCGATGGCCTCCTTCGCATGCGCACGAGGAGACTTCATGAACGAGGACGCCGACGCGGACCACGGCCACCAGGAGAAGGCGGACAACGGCCACCACACGAAGAGGGACAGCTCGCGCTTCCTGCTGAAGCTGTCGGGCGAGGCGTTCTCCGGCGGCGGGGACCTCGGCGTCGACCCGGACGTCGTGCGCGCCATCGCCCGCGAGGTCGCGGCCGTCGTCCGCGACGGGTACGAGATCGCGGTGGTGATCGGCGGAGGCAACTTCTTCCGCGGCGCCGAACTGCAGCAGCGCGGCATGGACCGGGCCCGCTCCGACTACATGGGCATGCTCGGCACGGTCATGAACTGCCTTGCCCTGCAGGACTTCCTGGAGAAGGAGGGCATCGACTCCCGGGTGCAGACGGCGATCACGATGGGCCAGGTCGCCGAGCCGTACATCCCGCTGCGCGCCATCCGGCACATGCAGAAGGGCCGCGTGGTCATCTTCGGCGCCGGCATGGGCATGCCCTACTTCTCGACGGACACCACCGCCGCGCAGCGTGCCCTGGAGATCCACGCCGAGGCGCTGCTCATGGGCAAGAACGGCGTCGACGGGGTCTACGACGCCGACCCCAAGAAGAACCCCGACGCGGTGAAGTTCGACGCGCTCGGATACGGCGAGGTCATCACCCGTGACCTCAAGGTCGCCGACGCCACGGCCGTCACCCTGTGCCGCGACAACGAACTGCCCATCCTCGTCTTCGAGCTGCTGAAGGAGGGCAACATCGCCCGGGCGGTGCGGGGTGAGAAGATCGGTACGCTCGTGAGCGCGCACGGCAGCCGGGTCTGAGGGATGGACAACGGCCTGCCGGTCGGACACCGTGCAGGCATGGTACGGGCGGACGGGGGCACTCCCGTCCCGCTCACAGAAGAGACCAGGAGCCAGTGGTGATCGAAGAGACCCTCCTCGAAGCCGAGGAGAAGATGGAGAAGGCCGTCGTGGTCGCCAAGGAGGACCTCGCCGCGATCCGCACCGGGCGGGCCCATCCGGCGATGTTCAACAAGATCACGGCGGATTACTACGGGGCTCAGACCCCCATCAACCAACTGGCGTCGTTCTCGGTGCCGGAGCCGCGGATGGCGGTGGTGACACCGTTCGACAAGACCGCCCTGCGCAACATCGAGCAGGCGATCCGCGACTCCGACCTCGGCGTCAACCCCTCCAACGACGGCAACATCATCCGGGTGGTCTTCCCGCAGCTCACCGAGGAGCGCCGCAAGGAGTTCATCAAGGTCGCCAGGGCCAAGGGCGAGGACGCGCGGATCGCCATCCGCTCCGTGCGCCGCAAGGCCAAGGAGGCCATCGACAAGGCCGTCAAGGACGGCGAGATCGGTGAGGACGAGGGCCGCCGCGGCGAGAAGGAGCTCGACGACACCACCCACAAGTACGTGGCCCAGGTCGACGAGCTGCTCAAGCACAAGGAAGCAGAGCTGCTCGAGGTCTGATGAACGACTCCTCCAGGGGGGCCCCGGCGGGTCCCGTGTACGGCGGGGGTGAAAGGGCGCAGACTCCGCGCATGCCCATCGTGTCCGGCGACGCCCCTGCCGACGAACCCTCCCCAGGTCCCTCCGGGGGACCCGGCGTCCCGGGCGACGCCTCCGCCCCGCCGCCGCCCGCTCCCAAGCGGCGCCGCGGCGGCCGGGACCTCGGCGCGGCCATAGGCGTCGGGCTCGGCCTCGGCGCCATCGTGCTGGCCACGCTGTTCGTCGTGAAAGTGCTCTTCCTCGGCGTCATCGTCGTCGCCGTGGCGGTCGGGCTGTGGGAGCTGACGTCGCGGCTGGCGGAGTGCCGCGGCATCCGCACGCCGCTGGTGCCGCTGGCGCTCGGCGGCATCGCCATGGTCATCGCCGGGTACGCGCGCGGCGCCGAGGGCGCCGGGGCGGCACTCGCGCTCACCGCCCTCGCCGTCCCCGTCTGGCGGCTGACGCGCCCCGCGGAGGACTACCTCCGCGACGTCACCGCCGGCGTCTTCGCCGCGTTCTACGTGCCCTTCCTCGCGAGCTTCGTCGCGCTGATGCTCGCCGCGGACGACGACGGGCCGCAGCGGGTGCTGACGTTCCTGATCCTCACGGTGATCAGCGACACCGGCGCGTACGCCGTGGGCTACAAGTTCGGCCGCCACAAACTCGCCCCGCGCATCAGCCCCGGCAAGACCCGCGAGGGGCTGGGCGGCGCGCTGGCCTTCGCGATGGCGGCGGGCGCGGTGTGCATGGAACTGCTCATCGACGACGGCCGCTGGTGGCAGGGCCTCCTGCTGGGCGCCGCCGCAGCCGCCTCCGCGACGCTCGGGGACCTCGCCGAATCGATGATCAAACGCGACCTCGGCATCAAGGACATGGGCACGCTGCTCCCCGGCCACGGTGGGATCATGGACCGGCTGGACTCGCTGCTGCCGACGGCGCCGGTCGTGTGGCTGCTGATGGTGATCTTCGTCGGCGGGGGCTGACCGCCGCGTTCCCCCTGTGCGGTTTCGGCGAGGGCCGAAACATCTGTGAGCCGCGCCGGGCGGGTGGGCACGGTGGTGGCGGATGTCCGCGACCCAAGGGGGATTTCGATGAGGATCAAGCACACGGCGGCGCGCGCGACGGCGGTGGCCCTGCTGGCGACCGGGGGCGTGGCGGTGGGCACCGCCACGGCGGCGGCAGGCGACGGCCCCGGCGCACCCGGCGGCACCGTCGCGCCGCTCCTGGACTGGCAGGGCAGCGACAGGGCCGCACCCGCGGAACACGACTGGGGCGTCGCGCCCATGGGCGACGACCACGGGTCGCCGGGCGGCGGGGCGGCCCCCGTGGGCGACGGCCACGGCTCGCCCATCAGCGCGCTTGAGCGGGCGAATTCGGGCATTTGGGGTTAAGGCGGGCGGGGGTGAATCCGTCTGCGACACTGGTACGGCTATGCCGAAGCCAGGAGAGCTCACCTTCGCCGTCCCCCGTGGTGCCAAGAAGCCGCCGCGGCACCTAGCCGACCTCACCCCCGCCGAGCGCCGCGACGCCGTCGCCGAGCTGGGGGAGAAGCCGTTTCGTGCCACGCAGCTCTCGCGCCACTACTTCGCGCGCTACGCCACCGACCCGGCCGGCTGGACCGACGTGCCGGCCGGGTCCCGGGAGAAGCTCGCCGAAGGGCTGCTGCCCGAGCTGATGACCGTCGTACGGCATCTGAGCTGCGACGGCGACACCACCCGCAAGACCCTGTGGCGGCTCTTCGACGGCACGCTGGTCGAGTCGGTGCTCATGCGCTACCCCGACCGCGTCACCATGTGCATCTCCTCCCAGGCCGGGTGCGGCATGAACTGCCCGTTCTGCGCCACCGGCCAGGCCGGGCTGACCCGCAACCTGTCCACCGCCGAGATCGTCCACCAGATCGTCGACGGCATGCGCGCCCTGCGCGACGGCGAGGTCCCGGGGGGCACCGCCCGGGCCGAAGGCTCCGGGGGAGGCCCCGCGCGGCTGTCCAACATCGTCTTCATGGGCATGGGCGAGCCGCTGGCGAACTACAACCGCGTGCTGTCCGCCATCCGCCGCCTCACCGACCCCGAGCCCGAGGGCCTCGGGCTCTCCCAGCGCGGCATCACCGTCTCCACCGTCGGCCTCGTGCCCGCCATGCACCGCTTCGCCGACGAGGGCCTGAAGTGCCGCCTCGCCGTCTCCCTGCACGCGCCCGACGACGAGCTGCGCGACACCCTCGTGCCCGTCAACACCCGCTGGCAGGTCCGCGAGGTCCTCGACGCCGCCTGGGAGTACGCCGCCCGCTCCGGCCGCCGCGTCTCCATCGAGTACGCGCTGATCAGGGACATCAACGACCAGGCCTGGCGCGCCGACCTCCTCGGCCGCCTCCTCAAGGGCCGCCGCGCGCACGTCAACCTCATCCCGCTCAACCCCACGCCCGGCTCCAAGTGGACCGCCTCCCGGCCCGAGGACGAGCGGGCCTTCGTCGCCGCCCTGGAGGCCCACGGCGTGCCCGTGACCGTACGGGACACCCGCGGCCAGGAGATCGAAGGAGCCTGCGGGCAGCTCGCCGCCTCCGCGGCCGACGCACCAGCCTGATATCGTTCATTTGTACACACCGACAGGGGAGCGCTCGCAGCGCTGAGAGTGCGGCACCGTCCAGGCCGCAGACCCTCGAACCTCGCCCAGGTCATTCTGGGTAGGAAGTTCGGTCGAGACTCTGCTGCTGCCCGGGCTGCCCGCCGCCACGAAAGCAGCCCGATGAAGCGCATCGTCACCACCGCCTTGGCCGCGTCCCTCGCCCTGGGCCTGGCCGCCTGCGGCTCGGACTCCGGCGACGGATCCGGGTCAGGCCCGGACGGCAAGAGCGTCACCCTCGTCACCCACGACTCCTTCGCCGTCTCCGACGACGTCCTCAAGGCGTTCGAGAAACAGTCCGGGTACACGGTCGACATCCTCAAGGGCAAGGACGCCGGCTCCGCCGTCAACCAGGCCGTCCTGTCCAAGGACAACCCCCAGGGCGACGTCTTCTTCGGCATCGACAACACCCTCCTCTCCCGCGGCCTCGACAACGGGATCTTCACGCCGTACGAAGCGAAGGGGCTGGACCGCATACCCGGGGAACTCCAGCTCGACGCCGGCGAACACCGCGTCACCCCCGTCGACTA
Source organism: Streptomyces sp. B5E4 (assembly GCF_039871555.1). Lineage (NCBI taxonomy): Bacteria > Bacillati > Actinomycetota > Actinomycetes > Kitasatosporales > Streptomycetaceae > Streptomyces > Streptomyces sp. B5E4. The sequence goes on along the minus strand of NZ_JBDPMI010000061.1, from coordinate 3,096 downwards.
CGGCGACGTGTGCGTCAACTACGACCGCGCGTACTTCGAGGAGAAGAACCTCGACCCGCCGCAGACCTTCGACGACCTCGCCGACCCCCGCTACCGGGACCTCCTCGTCACCGAGAACGCCGCCACCTCCTCCCCGGGCCTGGCCTTCCTCCTCGCCACCGCCGACGCGTACGGCGACGAGGGCTGGGAGGACTACTGGAGCCGGCTGCGGGACAACGGCGTCGAGGTCGTCGACGGCTGGGAGCAGGCGTACTACGAGCGCTTCTCCGGCGCCGGCAAGGGCGACAAGCCGCTCGTCGTCTCGTACGCCTCCAGCCCGCCCGTCCTCGACATGGAATCGCAGCCCGAGGAAGCCACCACCGGCGTGGCCACCGGCACCTGCTTCCGCCAGATCGAGTTCGCCGGGCTGCTCGCCAACGCCGGCAACACCGAAGGCGGCAAGGCCCTCATCGACTTCCTCATCGGCGAGCGGTTCCAGAAGGACATGCCGCTGCAGATGTTCGTCCACCCCGTGCGGGAGAACACCGAACTGCCCGAGGTCTTCACCCGCTACGGCGAGGAGATCGCCGACCCGCACACCCTCGACCCGGCGACCGTCGACGACAACCGGGAGCAGTGGATCAAGACGTGGACCTCGCTGGTCGTGAAGTAACCCGGGCCGCGGGACGCGGCAGGGGAGACACGGGAACGGGCGCCGGCCGCCGCCGGATACGCGGGGCGGCCGGACGGCTCGCGCTCATGGCCGTCCCCGCCGCGTTCTTCGCCGTCTTCTTCGCCTACCCCGTCGGCGCCATCGTCGCCCGCGGCCTGCGCGAGGGCGGCCGCTGGCAGTTCGGCCGCATCCCCGACGTCCTCGGCGACCCCGACATCCTCGGCGTCCTGTGGTTCACGCTCTGGCAGGCCGCCGCCTCCACGGGGCTCACCCTCGTCCTCGCGCTGCCCGCCGCGTACGTCTTCGCCCGCTTCGACTTCCCCGGCAAGCAACTGCTGCGCGCCCTGGTCACCGTGCCGTTCGTGATGCCCACCGTCGTCGTCGGCTCCGCGTTCCTCGCGCTCACCGGCCGCGGCGGCGTCCTCGACGGCTGGTGGGGCACCCGGCTGGACACCAGCGTGTGGGCCATCCTGCTGGCGCACGTCTTCTTCAACTTCGCCGTCGTCGTACGGACCGTCGGCGGCCTGTGGGCCCAGCTCGACCCCCGCCAGGAAGAAGCCGCCCGGGTCCTCGGCGCCGGCCGCCTCGCCGCCTGGCGGCACGTCACCCTGCCCGCGCTCGGGCCCGCCGTCGCCGCCGCGGCCCTCATGGTCTTCCTCTTCACCTTCACCTCCTTCGGGGTCGTCCAGATCCTCGGCGGTCCCGCCTACAGCACCCTCGAAGTGGAGATCTACCGGCAGACCGCGGACTTCCTCGACCTGCCCACCGCCGCGGTCCTCTCCCTCCTCCAACTCGCCGCCGTCGCCGCCGTCCTGGCCGTGCACGCCTGGACCGTACGCCGCCGGGAGACCGCGCTGCGCCTCGTCGACCCCGAGACCACCGCCCGCCGCCCCCGCGGCGCCGGCGAACGCGCCCTCCTCGGCGGCGTCGTCGCCGTCGTCGCCGTCCTGCTCCTCGCGCCGCTCGCCGTCCTCGTCGAACGCTCCTTCGCCACCCCGGACGGCCACGGCCTCGGCTTCTACTGCGCGCTGCAGGAGAGCGACGGCACCTTCGCCGTCCCGCCGCTGGAGGCCGTCGGCAACTCCCTCGCCTACGCCGCCGTCGCCACCGTCATCGCGGTCGCCGTCGGGGGCCTCGCCGCGGCCGCCGTCACCCGCCGCGCCGGGCCGCTCGTCCGCGGCTTCGACGCGCTGCTGATGCTGCCGCTGGGCACCTCCGCCGTCACCGTCGGGTTCGGCTTCCTCATCGCCCTCGACACCCCGCCGCTCGACCTCAGATCCTCCTGGATCCTCGTGCCGCTCGCGCAGGCGCTGGTCGGCGTCCCGTTCGTCGTACGGACCATGCTGCCCGTGCTGCGCGCCGTCGACGACCGGCTGCGGGAAGCCGCCGCCGTCCTCGGGGCGTCACCGCTGCGGGCCTGGCGGGAGGTCGACCTGCCGCTGGTGCGGCGGGCGGTGCTCGTCGCCGCCGGCTTCGCCTTCGCGGTCTCCCTCGGCGAGTTCGGGGCGACCGTCTTCATCGCCGGGCCCGACCGGCCGACGCTGCCCGTCGCGGTGGCCCGGCTCCTCGGACGGGCCGGCGAGACCAACTACGGGCAGGCGATGGCGCTGAGCACCATCCTCATGGCGGTGTGCGCGGCTTCGCTGCTGCTGCTGGAACGGGTCCGTAAGAACCAGGCGGGAGAGTTCTGATGCTCGTACTCGACGACGTCACCGTGCGCTACGGGGCCCGCGCGGCGGTCGACGGGATCTCCCTCGATGTCGCGGACCACGAGGTCGTCAGCGTCCTCGGACCCAGCGGCAGCGGCAAGTCCACGCTGCTGCGGGCGGTGGCCGGGCTGCAGCCCGTCGCCGGCGGGCGGGTACTGCTCGGCGGGCGGGACCTGGCCGGGGTGCCGGCGCACCGGCGGGGGGTCGGGCTGATGTTCCAGGACCAGCAGTTGTTCCCGCACCGGGACGTGGGCGGGAACGTGTCCTTCGGGCCGCGCATGCACGGGGCCCCGCGGGCGGCGGCCCGGGAGCGGGTGGCCGAACTGCTGGAACTCGTCGGGCTGCCCGGGGCGCAGCGGCGGGCGGTGGGGGCGCTGTCGGGCGGGGAGCAGCAGCGGGTGGCGCTGGCGCGGGCGCTGGCGCCGTCGCCGCGGTTGCTGATGCTGGACGAGCCGCTGGGGCAGTTGGACCGCTCGCTGCGGGAGCGGCTGGTGGTGGAGCTGCGGCAGCTCTTCGGGCGGCTGGGTACGACGGTGCTGGCGGTCACGCACGACCAGGGGGAGGCGTTTGCGCTGTCGGACCGGGTGGTGGTGATGCGGGAGGGGCGCGTCGCGCAGACCGGTACGCCGGTGGAGGTGTGGGAGCGGCCGGCGGACGAGTTCGTGGCGCGGTTCCTGGGGTTTGCGAACGTGGTGCGGGGGACGGTGCGGGGGTCGGTGGCGGAGACGCCGTGGG
>NZ_JBDPMI010000060.1:0-13621 GCF_039871555.1 Streptomyces sp. B5E4 | reverse complement strand
GGCACCGGCCCTTGTCGGCCCGCGCACGCCCCGGCCGCCGCCGGACGCCCCTGCCCGTCCCGCACCCCGGCGGCCTGCCGAACGCCGCCCCCCGCGCCCGTACGGCCGCAGCCTTCCCGTACGCCGGAGCCCGCGCCCCGTACGCCCCCACCCCGCCCCGCGCGCCCTCAGATCCGTCCGTACGCCCGCAGCGTCAGCAGCGCCTCCAGCGTCGCCAGCGGCCGCGCCTCCAGCTCCGCCCCCGGCGACCAGCGCCGCCAGGCCACCGGCCAGCCGCCGTCCGCCCGCTGGTTCGCCGCCAGGAAGTCCAGCGACCGCGCCATCTCCGCGTCGCTGAACCACCGCCGCGCCAGCGACGCCGGCCGCCGGGCGAAGTCGTGCGGGTGGTGGTGCTCGCCCGGCGCGTGGCCCTCCGCGGCCGGCTCCGCGCCCGCCCGGCCCGGGTCCAGCAGCACCAGCCGCTCGGCGCGCACCAGCCGGCCCAGCCGGTCCGCGGCGGCCTCCGCGCGCCTCCGGTCGGGCACGTGGTCGAGGAAGGCGACCGCGGCCTCCGCTTCGTACGGATGGCTGCCGCGCAGCGTCTCCACGGCGTGCCAGCAGAAGTCGGTGGCGCGGAAGAGCCAGGCGTGCCAGATGTCGTTGCGGTGCAGCAGCCCCACCACCGGCGCGGTGGTCAGCAGAGCGCTCGGCGGGTCCGTGGGCACCGGCAGCCACGGCGCGGCCGGGTAGCCGCGCAGCGAGGGGTGCACGGCGGGCAGGGCGCCGTCGTGGTTGGAGACGGCGGTCAGATAGCGGCAGACGTCCTCGGCGCGGCGGCCGGTGCAGCGGCCGAGGGAGTCGAGGACCCGCAGCGCGTGCGCGGTGTGCAGCGGCTGGCTGCCGGGACCGCGCAGGTCGGGGTCCAGGGCGTGCCCGTAGCCGCCGTCGGCGTTCCGGTACGCATCCAGCGCCTTCTCCACCCCGCCGGCGTCGGCGGCGCCGGGCACGAAGTGGTGGGCGAACCGGCGCTGCTCCAGCACACGGGCGGTCAGCCAGATGAACTCTGCGGCGCGGACCTGCGGGGAGTCAGCCATGGGGCGACGTTACGAGCACGGCGGGGCCGACCGGGAGGCCAACGGGCGGGGAGCACTCTCAGGTGCACGTACGCGCGGGATAATGGACGCATGCGGTTGACGGTCTTCTGGCAGCGGATGCGCGACTACTTCGGCGAGCCCTACGTCGACTCCTTCGCCCGCGACCACGTGATGTCCGAGCTGGGCGGGCGTACGGTCCGCGAGGCGCTGGACGCCGGGTGGGACGCGCGCGACGTCTGGCGCGGGGTGTGCGCGGCGATGGACATCCCGGCGGAGATGCGCTGACGCCGCCGCGGCGGGGGTCGGCCACACTGTTCGTCCATGGCTGCATCGGCTGCTTCTGACGACACCGCTCGGGCACGGGAGACACCACCCGTCCCGGACGCCCGCACCGCTCCGGACGCCCAGGACGCCCGCTCCACGCCCGGCACGCCCCCGGGCCACGGCACCCCGCCCGCGAGCCACCGCGAGCGCATGCCTTCCTGGCTGCCCCGGGCGATCGTGCTCGCGCTGGCCCTGTTCGCCTGCTTCCACGTCGCCGAGTGGGCCTTCCACGAGCTGTACGGGCTGCTGCTCAACATCCTGGTGGCCTTCTTCATCGGGCTGGCCTGCGAGCCCGCCGTCGACCGGCTCGCCGCCCGCGGCATGCGCCGCGGCGCCGCCACCGCGCTGGTCTTCCTCGGGGTGCTGGTGGCCGCCGCGGCGTTCGTCGCCGCCCTCGGGTCGCTGGTCGCCGACCAGATCCGGCTGATCGTCGAGAACTTCCCCGACTACGTCGAGTCCCTCATCGAGTGGATCAACGAACGGTTCGGCACCGAGCTGCGCGTGGACGACCTCCAGCAGGACTTCCTGAAGTCCGAAGTCGTACGCGACTATCTGCAGCGCAGCGCCGACAACGTCTGGGGCATCTCCACCACCGTCCTCGGCGGCCTGTTCACCGCGCTGACCGTGGTGCTGTTCGCCTTCTACTTCACCGCCGAGGGCCCGCGGCTGCGCCGCGCGATCTGCTCCGTCCTGCCGCCCGCGCGGCAGGCCGAGGTGCTGCGCGCCTGGGAGATCGCGGTCGCCAAGACCGGCGGCTACCTCTACTCGCGCGGCCTGATGGCGATCGTCTCGGGCATCGCGCACTACATCGCGATGCTGCTGCTGGACGTGCCGTACGCGCCCGCGCTCGCGGTGTGGGTGGGGGTCGTCTCGCAGTTCGTGCCGACCGTGGGCACGTACATCGCCGGGGCGCTGCCGATCCTGCTGGCGTTCACCGTCGGGCCGTGGACGGCGCTGTGGCTGCTCGGGTTCGTGATCCTGTACCAGCAACTGGAGAACTACCTGCTGCAGCCGCGGATCACCGCGAAGACCGTGAACATACACCCCGCCGTGGCCTTCGGCTCGGTCATCGCGGGGGCGGCGCTGCTGGGCGCGGTGGGGGCGCTGATCGCGATTCCGGCGACGGCGACGCTACAGGCGTTCCTCTCCGCGTACGTACGCCGCTACGAGGTCGACGCCCGCGTCCAGGAGGACCGGCCCCGCCGCCGCGGCCCCGCCCGGCTGACCCGGATCCGCACCGCGCTGCGGCGCCACCCCGGCGCACCACCCGGCGCGCACTCCGGCCGGGACGCCGCGGAGTCCGACGACGTGCACCCCGCGCCCTAACTGTTCTGTCCGGGCCCCCGGCCGCCGCCCTCCGGCGTCGTCCGCGGCACCGCGATCGTCACCCGGAGCCCTCTCGGCTCGTTGCGTTCATACGAGATACGTCCCCCGCCCGCCGCCAGCAGCGCCCGGGCGATGGACAGCCCCAGCCCCGAGCCGGAGACGTTCTGATGCCGTCCGCTGCGCCAGAAGCGGTCGCCGATGCGGCCCAGCTCCTCGTCGGTGAGCCCCGGCCCGCCGTCGGCGACGGCGACCGTCACCTCGGCGCCGTCCGTGTCCACCCGCACCTCCACCTCGCCGCCCTGCGGCGAGAACTTCACGGCGTTGTCCACCACCGCGTCCAGAGCGCTGGACAGCGCCACCTCGTCCGCCCATCCGGACACGGCCGGGGCGCCGGACAGGAACAGCCGTACGTCCTGTCCCTCGGCGAGCGGACGCCAGCTCGCGACGCGCTCCGCAGCCAGCCGGGCCACGTCGGTCACCCGCAGGTCGGCGGGGGAGTGCTCGGCCAGCGCCAGATCCAGCAGGTCGTCGAGGACCCGGGCCAGCCGGGTGCCCTCCGCCTGCACCGACTCGATCTCCGCCGCGGCATGCGGCGCCTCCAGGCGCAGCAGCTCGATGCGCAGCAGCAGCGCGGACAGCGGGTTGCGGAGCTGGTGGGAGGCGTCGGCGACGAAGGTGCGCTGCTGCTCCAGCACGTTCTCGACGTTGTCGGCCATCTCGTTGAAGGACCCGGCCAGCCGGCGCAGCTCCGGCGGTCCGCCGGCGGCGGCGACGCGGGACTTCAGCCGGCCGGTCGCGATGTCGTGGGCCGCCTTGTCGAGCACGCGCACGGGCTTGAGCACCCAGCCGGTCAGCCGGTACGCCGCCGCCACCGCGACCGTCATCGCGGCGGCGATACCCGCGCCGAGCCACAGCCAGCCCGTGAGGGTCCGCGAGCGCATCGCTCCGGTCGGCGAGTCGGTGACCACGACGGCGACCACGTCCCCGTCCCGTACGACCGGGGAGGCGACCGTCAGCCGGTCGTCCTGCCAGGGCCAGACCTGCGCGGGGTCGTGGCTGCGGCGGCCCGCCAGGGACTCGGAGAAGGCCCGCTCGCCCTCGGCGCGGGCCATGCCCCGCCAGCCCACGGGGGCGGCGGCCATCGCGGTGCGGTCGCGGTAGTAGACGCCGGCACGGATGCCGTAGAGGTCGTGATACCGGCGCAGCTCCTCCTGCAGCGCGTGCAGCCGCTCGTCCTCGGCCGGCGGGCGGGCCTCGTTGCGGGAGGCGACGTACTGCGCGAGCGAGGCGAAGCGGGCGGTGTCGTCGATACGGTCCACGATCACGCGCTGCTGCTCCTGCCCGGCGATGCGGTCGGCCAGCGGGAAGCCCAGTGCGAGCAGCATGCCGGCCATGAGCACGATGAGCAGGGGGAGCAGGCGGGTACGCATACGGTAAGGGCCTCAGCCCGCCGGCGGCGGTACGAGGCGATAGCCGACGCCGCGCACGGTCTCGATTAGCGCGGGCAGGCCGAGCTTGCTGCGCAGGGAGGCGATGTGGACCTCCAGGGTCCGGCCCGTGCCCTCCCAACTGCTGCGCCACACCTCGCTGATGATCTGCTCCCGCCGGAACACCACACCGGGGCGCGCCGCGAGCAGCGCGAGCAGGTCGAACTCCTTGCGGGTGAGCTGCACTTCCGCGCCGCCGACGCTGACCCGGCGGGACTGGGGCTCCAGCGTCACCGGGCCGACGACCAGCGGCGCCGCGGGATCGTCGGCCCGCTCGCCGGGCGCGGCCGTCCCGGCGCCGCCCGTCCCAGCGGCGGGCTCCGGTTCCGCCGCCGCGGTGCGCCGGGCGACGGCGTGCACGCGCGCGAGCAGCTCGCCCGTGTCGTACGGCTTGACGACATAGTCGTCGGCGCCCAGGTTGAGCCCATGGATGCGGGACCGGACGTCGGAGCGTGCGGTCACCATGATCACGGGCGTGCCGGTCAGCTTGCGGATACGCCCGCACACCTCGAAGCCGTCCTGGTCGGGCAGCCCCAGGTCCAGCAGTACCACGTCGAACGGGGCCAGCTCGCTGTGCAGCAGCTCCTGCAGCGCCTCCTGGCCGCTGTGGGCCATGCCCACCTCGAAGCCGTGCCGCGCCAGCACCGCGGAGAGCGCGGTGGCCACGTGGTCGTCGTCCTCGACGAGCAGCAGCCTCATCGACCCTCCCGTTCCCTCTCTCGCGTATCGTTTCAGCCCGCACACGAATACAGGCGGATGCGGGCCTGCCGCGTCAAGTCCGGCCAGGTCACCCAGCGGTTTCCGTTATGTGACAGGTACGTCGACCGGCGTCCCGATTCCATCCATTGTGTCCGATTGCAGCCGGATCGTTATGCTCAATTTCCCCTCAGATGTGATGACGCTGGTCGCGGCTGCTCACTAAGGTCCAGGCAACCGAAGAGGACGGAGCAAGACGCGGATGACCGAGGTTTCGACGGCCAAGGACGCCGTGCCGGCGGCGGGCGAACCGCTGGTCGTGCTGGACAACGTCAACAAGCATTTCGGTGCGCTGCACGTGCTCCAGGACATCGACCTGACGATCGCGCGCGGCGAGGTCGTCGTCGTCATCGGGCCGTCCGGGTCCGGGAAGTCCACGCTGTGCCGCGCGATCAACCGGCTGGAGCCCATCGACTCCGGCCGCATCACCCTGGACGGCAAGCCGCTGCCCGCCGAGGGCCGGGAGCTCGCCAGGCTCCGCGCCGACGTGGGCATGGTCTTCCAGTCCTTCAACCTCTTCGCCCACAAGACCGTGCTGCAGAACGTGACCCTCGGGCAGGTCAAGGTCCGCAAGAAGGACAAGGCGGCCGCGGAGACCTCCGCCAGGGCCCTGCTCGACCGGGTGGGCGTCGGCAACCAGGCGGACAAGTACCCCGCGCAGCTCTCGGGCGGCCAGCAGCAGCGGGTGGCGATCGCCCGTGCGCTGGCGATGGAGCCCAAGGTGATGCTCTTCGACGAGCCCACCTCGGCCCTCGACCCCGAAATGATCAACGAGGTGCTGGAAGTAATGCAGCAACTCGCCCGGGACGGTATGACTATGGTCGTCGTCACGCACGAGATGGGCTTCGCCCGCTCGGCGGCGAACCGGGTGGTCTTCATGTCCGACGGCCAGATCGTGGAGGAGACGACGCCCGACCAGTTCTTCACCAACCCTCGCAGCGACCGGGCGAAGGACTTCCTGTCGAAGATCCTGCACCACTGAGCTGCCGGCAATACACCAGACAGAAGGATGCTCACCATGAATCTCCGCAAGGTCAGCGCGGCCGCTGCCTGCGCACTCGCCCTCTCCGTCACCGCAGCCGCGTGCGGCTCCGACGACGACAGCGGCGACAACGGTGACGGCGGCGGCAGCAAGGACTCCATCACCATCGGCATCAAGTTCGACCAGCCCGGTCTCGGCCTGAAGGAGCCCGACGGCTCGTACTCGGGCTTCGACGTGGACGTCGCCACGTACGTGGCCAAGGAGCTCGGCTACTCCGAGGACCAGATCGAGTGGAAGGAGGCGATCAGTGCCGAGCGCGAGACCATGCTGGAGCGTGGCGACGTCGACATGATCGCCGCCACCTACTCGATCACCGAGGAGCGCGAGCAGAAGGTCGACTTCGCGGGCCCGTACCTGCTGGCCCACCAGGACCTGCTGATCCGCGCCGACGACGACATCACCAAGGGCGAGGACCTCAACGGCAAGACGCTCTGCTCGGTCACCGGCTCCACCTCGGCGCAGAACGTCAAGGACACCATCGCGCCCAAGGCCCAGCTCGCCGAGCGCCCCGGCTACTCCGAGTGCCTCGACGCCGTCGCCAACGGCCAGATCGACGCCCTGACCACCGACGACTCCATCCTCGCCGGCTACGCCGCCCAGGACGCCAACGAGGGCAAGTTCAAGCTCGCCGGGCTGAACCTGAGCAACGAGAACTACGGCGTCGGCGTCAAAAAGGGCGACGAGAAGATGAAGACCGACATCGACGCCGCCCTGGAGAAGATGGTCTCCGACGGCTCCTGGGAGAAGTTCATGGACGCCAACCTCGGCCCCGCGAACTACGACTTCGAGCCCGCGCCGAAGATCGGCGACATCAAGCAGTGACCCCGCCGCACCGCCGCCCCGGCGGCGGTGCGACCGCACTGTCAGAGCGGTGGTGTGCCGCCCGGCCCGGGTGGTACACCACCGCGTCCACTTAAGGCGAGAGCGCTGGACTGACGTTGGACATCATCTCCGATTACGACACACAGATCCTGGACGCGTTCTGGGTGACCGTGAAACTCACCCTGCTGTCCGGCCTGTTCTCCCTCATCTGGGGAACGATCCTGGCGGGCATGCGGGTCAGCCCCGTCCCGCTCATGCGGGGCTTCGGCGCCGTCTACGTGAACGTCATCCGGAACATCCCCCTGACGGTCATCATCGTCTTCTGCGCCCTCGGGCTCTCCGACGTGTTCGGCGTGACCCTGGGCGCCGGCATCGACTTCGATGCCAAGTACTTCCGGCTGGCGGTGCTCGGACTGTCCGCGTACACCGCCGCATTCGTCTGTGAGGCGCTGCGCTCGGGCATCAACACCGTGCCCGTCGGCCAGGCGGAGGCCGCCCGCGCCCTCGGGCTGAGCTTCACCCAGGTCCTCACCCTCATAGTGCTGCCCCAGGCGTTCCGCTCGGTCGTCGGCCCGCTCACCAACGTCCTCATCGCGCTCACCAAGAACACCACGGTGGCGGCGGCCATCGGCGTCGCGGAAGCGGCGCTGCTCATGAAGGAGATGATCGAGAACGAGGCGCAGCTCCTCCTCATCTCGGGCATCTTCGCCCTCGGCTTCGTCGTGCTGACCCTGCCGACCGGGCTCTTCCTCGGCTGGGTCGGCAAGAAGGTGGCGGTCAAGCGATGAGCTCCGTTCTCTACGACGCCCCCGGCCCGAAGGCCAAGCTGCGCAACGTCATCTACACCGTGCTCTTCCTCGTCGTGCTGGCGCTCGGGGTGTGGTGGGTCCTCGACAAGCTGAACGAGAAGAACCAGCTCGAATGGGCGCTGTGGAAGCCGTTCTTCACGGACTCCCAGGCGTGGACCACGTATCTGCTGCCGGGTCTGGGCGAGACGCTGAAGGCGGCCGGGCTCTCGCTCCTCATCGCGCTGCCGCTGGGCGCGCTGTTCGGCATCGCGCGGATGTCCGACCACGCGTGGGTGCGGGTGCCGGCGGGTGCGGTCGTGGAGTTCTTCCGCGCCATCCCGGTACTGCTCCTGATGCTGTTCGCGAACCAGTTCTACTCCGAGTACACGGATATCAGCAGCGATCAGCGTCCGCTGTACGCCGTCGTCACCGGGCTCGTGCTGTACAACGCCGCCGTGCTCGCAGAGATCGTCCGCGCCGGCATCCTCTCCCTGCCCCGGGGGCAGTCCGAGGCCGCCAAGGCCATCGGCCTGCGCAAGGGCCAGATGATGGGCTCCGTGCTGCTGCCGCAGGCCGTCACGGCGATGCTGCCGGCGATCGTCAGCCAGCTCGTCGTGATCGTGAAGGACACCGCGCTCGGCGGCGTGATGATCGGCTTCAGCGAACTCCTCGTCGAGCGGCGCACGCTGGCGTCCAACTACTCCAACGTCTTCGCCAGCTTCATCGTCGTCGCGGTGATCTATGTCGTCGTGAACTTCATCCTCACCTCGCTGGCGAGCTGGCTGGAGCACGTGATCCGGCGCGGCAAGCGGACCACCGGCGCGGTGGTCGGGGCCGCGGCCGTCGAGGACCTGAGCACCGGCGCCGCGGGCGGCGCCACCGGCATGGCGGCCGGTGTGGGCGATCCCACGGGCCTTCCGGGCGGCGGTGATCCCGGTGGCGGGGGAGACGCGGGAGGCGGCGGTGGAGGCCGCCGGACGTAGCCCGAGGGGGCGGCCGGAAGGCCTCGGCTTGACTGCGGTGTGCGGCAGTGGGTTGCATACCTCGTGTGATCGCGCACCGGGCTCCCCACCCCTTAGTTCGTAGGCACCATGGCGCCGGAGGCGCATCACCGTGGACCCGGTGATCATCGTCGGGGCGGGCCCGGTCGGGCTCGCCCTGTCGTTGGCTCTGGCACGGCACGCGGTCCCCACGCTCCTCCTCGACGACCGGCCCGCCGGCGACGCGGAGGAGGACGGCAGGCCCGCCGGTCCGCGCCCGGCCCGTACCGCCGTGCTGCGCCCGCACACCACCGCGTTCCTCGACCGTCTGGGCGCCGCGGAGGCACACGAGCGCGGCGCCCGGCTCGCCGGCTGGCGCGTGCTGCGCGGCGGGCGGACGCAGGTGCGGGTGGAGTTCGGCGAGTCCGCGGGACCCGGCCCGCTCCACGTCGCACAGTCCGAACTGACCACCACGCTGGCCGCACTCGCCGACAACTCCCACCACGTGGAGGTGTTCCGCGGCAGCCGGCTGACGGAGCTGTCGCAGGAGCCGTACGGCGTCAACGCCCGCACCCGGGCCGGAACCTGGTGGCGCGGCAGCTGGCTCGTCGGCTGCGACGGCGCCCGGTCGACCGTGCGCAAGCTGCTGGAGGTGCCGTACGCCGGCCGCACGGCCGTCGAGCGGCACGCCGTCGCCGCGGTACGGGCCGACCTGCCCTGGCCCGGAGAGGGCGTCCTGTACCGCGGCGCCCCGCGCAGCGGGCCCGGCGCCGAGTGCGTCGCCCGGCCGCTCGGCGACGACCGGTGGCGGCTGGACTGGCTGCTGCCGCCCGGCGGCGGGGTCGTCACCCCGGAGGCCCTCGTCGCCCGGCTGGAGGCCACCCTGCGCGTCTGGACGGGCACCCGGCACCCGTCGTACGAACTCCTCGACACCGGCGTGCACACCGTCCACCACCGGCTCGCCCGCCGCTGGCGCCGCGGCCGCGCGCTGCTCGCCGGTGACGCCGCGCACCTCGTCGGCTCGCTGGGCACCCAGCAGCTCGACGAGGGCCTGGCCGACGCCGAGAACCTCGCGTGGAAACTCGGCCGCGTCTGGCACCAGGCCGGCCGCGACGACTCCGGCGACGACCTCGTCGACACCTACGTCACCGAGCGCCGCAGCGCCATCAGCGCACGGCTGCGCGCCGCCGACCAGGTCCGCCCGCTGCTGCGCCGCGCGGGCGGCCTGCGGGCGGCGGTGCGCGGCAGGTCGGCGGCGGAACTGCTCACGGACGGCCATCTGGGCCGGGGGCGGATAGGCGGCCCGCCGGTGTACGCGACGGCGCCGACGGGTCTGGACGGGGCGGTGGAGGTGGGCACGGCCCCCGGGGCCCGGGTCGACGATGTCCAGGTGATCGCGCCCGACGGTTGGACGGGCCGGCTCTCCGAACGGCTGGGGGGCGACCCGCTGGTGGTGCTGGTCGCTCCGGGCACCCGCGTCTGGGACCGCAGCCGCTGGCTGCAGGCGGGACTGATGCCGAAGCTGGTGCGGCTCGTGGGCGAACTCCCCGCCCGTGCCCGGCTGCTGGTCGCGGAGACCTACCCGGGCGCGGCGCCGCACACGGTGCTGTACGTCCGCCCGGACGGTCATCTGATGGCGGCGCTGGCGGGGGTACGCGAGGAGTCGATGCGGCGGTGCGCGAACCGGATGCTGGGCCGGCCGGACGAGGCGGAGGAGTAGGCGGGCGGAGGAGCAGGGCCCCGAGGAACTGGACGGGCCCGACGGAGGGCCGGGCCCGGGGCCGTACGGCGCGGGCTACAGCCAGCCGGCCGTCGTGTCGCCTTCGGCGACGAGGACGGCCGGGCCCGTCATCTCCACCTCGCCGTCGGGGTGTTCGGTCACCACGAGGCGGCCCCCGGGTACGTCCACCGTGTAGGTCTCCGGGCGGCCCGTCGCCGCCGGGTCCACGCCGTCGCGGCGGGCGGTGGCGACGGCCACCGCGCACGCGCCCGTCCCGCACGAGCGGGTCTCGCCCGAGCCGCGCTCGTGGACCCTCATCGCCACGTGCCGCGGGCCGCGGTCCACGACGAACTCGACGTTCACGCCCTGGGGATACGCCGACGCCGGCGCGACCCCCGGGGCCTCGTACAGCCGCCCCGCGTCCGCGAGGTCGGCGACGAACGCCACCGCGTGCGGGTTGCCCATCCCGACGTTGCGCGCGGGCCAGCTCCGCTCGCCCACCGTGACCGTCACCTCGGCGTCCGGGGCCGCCGCGAGCGCCGCCCGGCCCATGCCGACCGTGATGTCACCGTCCTTCGCCAGGTGCACCCGCCGCACCCCCGCGCGCGTGCCCACCGCCAGGTCTCCGGACTCCACGAGCCCCGCGTGCTGCAGATAGCGGGCGAAGACCCGCACCCCGTTCCCGCACATCTCGGCGACGCTGCCGTCCGCATTGCGGTAGTCCATGAACCACTCGGCGTCGGCGGCCATCCGCCGCCCCTCCGGGTGCGCGTCGGACCGGACGACCCGCAGCAGGCCGTCGGCGCCGATGCCCGCCCGGCGGTCGCAGAGCCGGGCCACGGCGTCCGCGGGCAGGTCGATGAGACCGGCCGGGTCCGGAACGATCACGAAGTCGTTCTCGGTGCCGTGTCCCTTGAGGAAGTGCAGTTGCGCGGTGGTCACTCTGTGATCGTAACCGCCCGCGCCGACAACGCCCCGGCGACGGCGCAGGACCGCTCCGGGCGCCGGTCAGCCCAGCCGGGCCACCCGCCACACGGCCAGCGCGACGACCGCCGCCACCGCCGCCGCGTACAGCAGCGCGATGCGCCAGTCCGCCCGCAGCCCCGAGCCGCGCCGCGGCAGACCCGGCAGCGCCAGCCCCACCCGGCGCGCGGCCATCATCGCCCACCCGGCGGCGCAGCAACTGATGAGCAGCCCGAGCATCGCCACGACGGGACCGCCGCCGCCGAACTCGAAGGCCAGCGGGAACGCGAACATCAGCGAGCCCAGCGCGGCCAGCGCGACGATGGGGGCGAGCTGCCAGAAGCGGAGCAGCCGCGGCGGACGCAGCTCGCGGAACGACTCCTGGCCCACAGGCTCCGGCGCGTCGGTGAGATCACCCGCGAGGTCGTCCGCGGGCTCTGCCACGGGCCCGGCGATCCGGTCGTCCTGCGGCTCCCGACGACTGTGACGAGGGCCGGCTTCCATAGCCACGTGCCCTCCCAACCTCCGGCGACTTTCAGGCTTCAAAGCTCGCCTCGATGATGGCACGGCGGGCATCACCCGCAATGCCACCGAGGCGTCCCGATGCCATGACGTGATCAGCCTGTGACCGACCGTTCGAGTAGGTCACACGCGGTGTCCGGAAGCCGGTCACGATCGGCCTCCGAGCCGCTGATCCAGTGCACGCGCGGGTCGCGCCGGAACCACGTCTCCTGCCGCCGCGCAAACCTCCGGGTGGCCCGCACGGTCTCCTCCCGGGCCTCCGCTTCCGTGCACTCGCCGGCGAGGAACGACAGCACCTGCTGGTACCCCAGGGCCCTGGCGGCCGTACGGCCCTCACGCAGCCCTTCCGCTTCCAGCCGCCGCACCTCGTCCACCAGACCGGCCCGCCACATCCGCCGCACCCGTTGCCCGATCCGGTCGGCCAGTTCCGGGCGCGGCACGGCGATGCCGATCTGGAGGGTGTCGTAGACCGACTCGTGCTCGGGGAGGTTGGCCGTGAAGGGGCGGCCGGTCAGCTCGATCACCTCCAGGGCCCGGACGATCCGGCGGCCGTTGCCCGGCAGGATCGCGGCGGCGGCGTCGGGGTCGGCGGCGGCCAGCCGGGCGTGCAGCGGTCCCGGCCCTGCGGCCGCCAGTTCCTCCTCCAGCCGGGCGCGGACGGCGGGGTCGGTGCCGGGGAAGTCCATGGCGTCGACGGCCCCGCGCACGTACAGCCCCGAGCCGCCGACGAGCACCGCGGTGCGGCCGAGCGCGCCGAGCCGGTCGATCTCCGCGCGGGCCAGGCCCTGGTACGCGGCGACGCTGGCGGTCTCCGTGACGTCCCACACGTCGAGCAGGTGGTGCGGCACGCCCTGCCGCTCCGCGGGCGTCAGCTTGGCCGTGCCGATGTTCATCCCCCGGTAGAGCTGCATCGAGTCGGCGTTGACGATCTCGCCGCCGAGCCGCCGGGCGAGCGCGATCCCGAGTTCGGACTTGCCGGTGGCCGTGGCCCCGACGACCGCGACGACCTGGGGACGGGGGGTGGTCTCTGTCACGCGGCAAGTCTCGCAAACAACGGGACACCCCTCGAACGAGTGACGTGACGCGGTGTCCTCGGCGTCGTTTGCCGTTCCGAGGTTCCGAACGCCGGTTTACGGACCGGGCCCCCGGGCGGCGCAATGAGCCGCTCCGGACGGCGCGGAATTTCGCCCACGCGAGTCACTTATGGAGTTAGAGATGGGCGTTTTTGCCAAGCTTCTTCGTCGCGGCGGATCGAGCGGGGAGGGGCGGGCCGCCAAGGAGCCGGCGCCCGCCGAGGAACCGCAGGCCGGGGAGGCAGCGGGGACCGCGGCGCAGCCGGAGGGCATCGAGGAGGCGGCGAACGCGGATGCCGCGGCCGCCGCGGGGATCCCGAAGCAGCAGTCGGCCGAGGGTGCCGCGGACAGCGACGCGGGCGACGAGGCCCGTAAGTAGGACCCGTGAGGCGCGCGGCCCCGCCCCGGGGCCCGCGGCCCCGGGGCGGGCCGCGGCGCCGGACGTCAGGACCAGGTGGCGACGAAGTAACCCACCCCGTACGGCGCCTCGTCGTACAGAAGCGCTCCGCGCAGTGTTGCGTCCTCCGCGGCGCCCGCGGCGACCTGCCAGCAGGCGCGGCCCCTGGCCTGCAGATCTGCGGCCAGTTCCGCGTCCAGCGCTGCCAGGGCCGTCGTGTCGGCGGCGCCGAGGGCGCGGGCCGCCTCGGCGTCGAAGCCGGCGGCGCGCTCGTCGTAGTAGCCGGGTGCCTTCTGGGTACGGCGCGCACTGCCGTCGCCCATCACGAGCAGCCCCACCCCCCCCGCC
>NZ_JBDPMI010000006.1:0-315352 GCF_039871555.1 Streptomyces sp. B5E4 | reverse complement strand
TGACCGCCAACGCCCGGCCCCCCAACCGGATCTCCAACGGCTCCTCCGCCACCAACGTGTCCGCCCGCCGGTCCACCCGCCCCCCACGCACCCGCACCACCGCACGCCGCACCGTCACCCGACCCATGCCGGTCAGCGTACGCCCGCCGATCGCGACACATCTTTGTCCTGGCGGTGGAGAAAGTGGATACCGATTCCTGCAGAACTTCTTCCCTCAGTGGCGAAGCACTGCTACGTTCCCCGTTGAAAGCCGACAACGGCGTACGAGAACGACGTACGCGAGGCCGGGGAGGAGTGGCGTGAGGCGCATGACAGCTCGGCCCGCGAACGCGCACCAGGCGCGACTGCTCCGCCTGCTGCGTGACGGCGGGCCGAACTCCCGGGCGCAGCTCGGCGACCAGGTGGAACTGTCCCGCTCCAAGCTGGCGGTCGAGATCGACCGGCTGCTGCAGACCGGGCTCGTGGTCGCCGACGGCCTCGCCGCCTCCCGGGGCGGACGCAGGTCGCACAACATCCGCCTCGCGCCCTCGCTGCGCTTCCTCGGCGTCGACATCGGCGCCACCTCCATCGACGTGGCGGTCACCAACGCGGAGCTGGAGGTGCTCGGCCATCTGACCCAGCCCATGGACGTGCGCGAGGGCCCGGTCGCGGTCTTCGAGCAGGCGCTGGCGATGGCGGCCAAGCTCCGCGCCTCCGGGGTGGCGGAGGGCTTCGACGGCGCCGGCATCGGCGTCCCGGGTCCCGTCCGCTTCCCCGAGGGTGTGCCGGTCGCGCCGCCGATCATGCCCGGCTGGGACGGCTTCCCGGTCCGCGAGGCGCTCAGCCAGGAGCTGGGCTGCCCCGTCATGGTCGACAACGACGTGAACATCATGGCCCAGGGCGAGCAGCACGCCGGCGTCGCCCGCGCCGTACGGGACTTCCTCTACGTCAAGATCGGCACCGGTATCGGCTGCGGCATCCTCGTCGGCGGCGAGGTCTACCGCGGGACGAACGGCAGCGCCGGCGACATCGGCCATATCCAGGTGGAGGTGGACGGGCGCCCGTGCGCCTGCGGTAACCGCGGCTGCCTGGAGGCGTACTTCGGCGGTTCCGCCCTCGCCCGGGACGCGGAGAACGCCGCCCGCGAGGGCCGCTCCGCGCAACTGGCCGCCCGGCTGGAGGAGTCCGGCGAGCTGGAGGCCAAGGACGTCGCCGTGGCGGCGACCGCGGGCGACGCGGTCGCGCTGGACCTCATCCGCGAGGGCGGCACCCGTACCGGCCAGGTCATCGCCGGCCTGGTCAGCTTCTTCAACCCGGGGCTCGTGGTCATCGGCGGCGGCGTCACCGGCCTCGGCCACACGCTGCTCGCCGCCATCCGCACCCAGGTCTACCGCCAGTCGCTGCCCCTGGCGACCGGCAACCTGCCCATCGTGCTCGGCGAGCTGGGCCCCACCGCGGGCGTGATCGGCGCCGCCCGGCTCACCAGCGACCACCTGTTCTCGCCCGCCTGACGCCGGGCGCGGACACCCGCGTACCACCCGTACGGCCCGCACCACCCCAGGCCCGACCCACGCACCACCCGTGCATCACCCCGTACGACCCACGCACCACCTCAGCACCAGAGGCACCAAGAGCACCACCCCGTACCCACCGCAGCACCCGCAACTCCCGCAGCACCCTCGGCCGACCGCAGCACCACCCGCGCAGGCCCCCGCATCACCCCGCTGCCCCCGACCACTCCACCCGCATCACCCGCACCGCCCGGTGAACCCGCCCGTTTGCGCTCCACCCTGCCCAACCTGCCCCTGCGCAGGCGCAGTCGGAGCACCGCCGAGGAGATCCGTACATGGCGCTCACGTCCGATACGCCGCCCGCCCCCGCCACACCCCTGCTCACCATGACGGGGATCACCAAGTCCTTCCCCGGCGTCCGCGCGCTCGACGGCGTCGACCTCGACGTCGTGGGGGGCGAGGTGCACTGCCTGCTCGGCCAGAACGGCGCCGGTAAGTCCACCCTCATCAAGGTCCTGGCCGGCGCCCACCAGCCCGACGAGGGCACCATCGTCTGGCAGGGCGACGAGACCGCGCTGAAGTCGCCCGTGGCCGCCATGCGGCTGGGCATCGCCACCATCTACCAGGAACTCGACCTGGTGAGGCACCTGTCGGTGGCGGAGAACGTCTTCCTCGGCCACGAGCGCGCCTCGGGCGGCTTCATCAAGGCCCGCGAGGCGCACACCGCCGCCCAGGACCTGCTGGCCCGGCTCGGCCACCCGGAGATATCCGCCGCCACCATCGTCGGTGACCTCTCCGCCGCCGGCCAGCAGGTCGTCTCCATGGCCCGGGCGCTCTCCCACGACGTGAAGCTCATCGTCATGGACGAGCCGTCCGCCGCGCTCGACCCCGACGAGGTCGACAACCTCTTCCGCATCGTCGCCGACCTCACCGCGCAGGGCGTCGCCGTCATCTACATCTCGCACCGGCTGGAGGAGATCCGCCGCATCGGCAACCGCGTCACCGTGCTCAAGGACGGCCGCGCCGTCGCCCGCGGGCTGCCGGCGCAGACCACGTCCACCAACGAGATCGTCACCCTGATGACCGGCCGCAACGTCGCGCACGTCTTCCCCGAGCGGCCCGAGGCGCCGGGCGCGGGCAAGGATCCGGTCCTCACCCTCGAAGGGCTCGCCAGGCAGGGCGAGTTCGCGCCGGTGGACCTCCGGCTCGCTCCGGGCGAGATCGTCGGGCTCGCGGGCCTGGTCGGCTCCGGCCGCTCGGAGATCCTGGAGACCGTCTTCGGCGCCCGCAAGCCGACCGCGGGCCGGGTGCTCGTCGACGGCCGCCCGCTGCGCCCCGGGAGCGTCACCGCCGCCGTCAAGGCGGGGATCGGGCTGGCCCCCGAGGAGCGCAAGTCCCAGGCGCTGCTGATGACGGAGTCCGTCAGCCGCAATGTCTCCATCTCCTCGCTCACCCGCTTCTCCACCGGCGGCTGGCTGGACCGGTCGGGGGAGCGGGCCGCGGCCCGGGAGGCCGTACGCGACCTCTCGCTGCGCCCCGACAACCCCGACGCCCCCGTCCGCACGCTCTCCGGCGGCAACCAGCAGAAGGCCGTGCTCGCGCGCTGGCTGCTGCGCGACTGCCGGGTGCTGCTGCTGGACGAGCCCACCCGCGGCGTGGACGTCGGCGCCCGAGCCGAGTTGTACGCACTCATCCGCAGGCTCGCCGACGAAGGCGTCGCGGTCCTGCTCGTCTCCAGCGAACTCCCCGAGGTCCTCGGCCTCGCCGACCGGGTCCTCGTACTCCGCGAGGGCCAGGTCGTGCACACCGCCCCGGCCCGGGATCTCGACGAGCACCGGGTGCTCGACCTCGTCATGGAAGGGACCTCGTAAGTGTTGAGCAAATCGGACTCGCTCTCCGCGCCGGCGCCGGAGAAGCCGCAGCGGAACGGCAACGCCGCAAGCTGGCACAGCCAACTGGACTTCAGACTTCTGGCACTGGTCGGCGTGCTCGGCCTGCTCGTCGTGGTCGGCGCCCTCACCAAGCCCGACCAGTTCCTGGACGTCGACAACTTCCGGCTGATCCTCACCCAGTCGTCGGCGATCGGCGTGGTCACCATCGGCGTGACCCTGGTCATCATCGGCGGCGGCATCGACCTGTCGGTCGGCGCCATCGTCGCCCTCGCCTCGGTCTGGGCGACGACGCAGGCCACCCAGGACTACGGCCTGACGGGCATGCTCTTCTGCGCGGTGGCCGTCGGTATCGGCTGCGGCCTGGTCAACGGCGTGCTCATCGCGTACGGCAGCCTCGTGCCGTTCATCGCCACGCTGGCCATGCTCGCCTCCGCGCGCGGCTTCGCCGAGCAGATGAGCGACGGCCAGACGCAGATCGTCGAGGTGCAGGCGGTGCTGGACCTCGGGAACGCGGACGCCCGCATCCTCGGCGTCCCGTACCTGGTGCTCATCTTCCTCGGCGTCTCCGCCCTGGGCTGGGTGCTGCTCAACCGCACGACCTTCGGCCGCCGCACCGTGGCGGTCGGCGGCAACCCCGAGGCCGCCCGCCTCGCCGGCATCGACATCAAGCGGCAGCGCCTGCTCCTGTACGGCCTGTCCGGGCTCTGCTGCGGCATCGCGGCGTTCATGCTCATCGTGCTCGCCGGCTCCGGCCAGAACACCAACGGCAACCTGTACGAACTGGACGCCATCGCCGCCGCGATCATCGGCGGCACCCTGCTCAGCGGCGGCCGGGGCACGATCATCGGCTCCGTGCTGGGCGTGGTCGTCTTCACCACCATTACCAACCTCTTCGCGCTCAACAACGTGCAAAGCGACGTACAGAAGATCGCCAAGGGCGCGATCATCGTCGCCGCCGTCCTTATCCAGCACCACACTTCGCGTAAATCCTCGACGCAATGAAGGGTCGTACTCACATGGCAGAATCGCCTTTCAGCCGTAGAAACATGCTCTTCGGTGCCGCCGGTGTCTCGGCGGCAGCCTTCCTCACCAGTTGCACCAGCAATGACGAGGGCGACGACGACGGCGGCTCCGAGCAGCAGCAGGCGAACGTCTCGGACGACAAGCCCGGCAAGCCGGTCACCATCGGCTTCGCCGGCCCCGAGGCCGACCACGGCTGGCTCAACGCCATCAACGACAACGCGCGCTCGCGCGCGGAGAAGTACGAGGACGTCACCCTCGACATCACCGAGGGATCGAACGACACGGCCACCCAGATCGGCCAGGTCGACTCCCTCATCAACAAGAAGGTCGACGTCCTGGTCATCCTGCCGGCCGACGGCAAGGCGATGACGCAGGCGGGCCTGAAGGCCATGCGGGCCGGGATCCCCGTCGTCAACCTGGACCGGATCTTCGACAACCCGCAGGCGTACCGCTGCTGGATCGGCGGCGACAACTACGGCATGGGCCTGAACGCCGGCCGGTTCATCGGCGAGCAGCTCAAGGGCAAGGAGAACGCGAAGGTCGTCGAGCTGGCCGGGCTCGACAACCTGGAGCTGACCCAGCAGCGCACGAAGGGCTTCGACGACGCGCTGAAGAACTACCCCAACATCGAGAAGGTGGCCCGGCAGGCCGCCGAGTTCACCGTCGAGTCGGGCCAGCGCAAGATGTCCGACCTGCTCCAGGCCGTGCCGGAGTTCGACGCCATGTGGAACCACGACGACGACCAGGGCGTCGGCGTCAAGCGGGCCATCGACCAGTCGGGCCGCGACGAGTTCATCATGGTCGGCGGCGCCGGTTCCAAGGCGGTGATGGACTCCATCAAGGCCGACGACTCGGTGATCAAGGCCACCGTCCTGTACCCGCCGACCATGGCCGCGTCCGCGATCGACCTCGCGCGCGCCCTCGGCCAGCAGAAGGGCGTCTCGGGCATGGCCGAGTTCGAGATCCCGGCGTCGATCACGCTGTACTCCGCCGTCGTGAGCAAGGACAACATCGACCAGTACCTGCCGACCGGCTTCAACTGACGGGAATCCAGCGCCAGGAGCCGCAGCGCCCGTCAGATCCAGGAACGACCGCTGCGGCGCGCCGGAAGCAGCCTACTGACAAGGAGTTCTATGTCCCACGACACGACCGCACCCGCGCTCGGCGTCGGCATGGTCGGCTACGCGTTCATGGGGGCGGCCCATTCGCAGGGCTGGCGGACCGCCGCCCGGGTCTTCGACCTTCCGCTGACTCCCGTCATGGCCGCGATCTGCGGCCGCGACGAGGACAAGGTGGCCACCGCGGCCCGCAAGATGGGCTGGGCCGCCGCGGAGACCGACTGGCGCCGGCTCATCACCCGGGACGACGTGCAGCTCGTCGACGTCTGCACGCCGGGAGACAGCCACGCGGAGATCGCCATCGCCGCGCTGGAGGCGGGCAAGCACGTGCTGTGCGAGAAGCCGCTCGCCAACACCGTCGCCGAGGCCGAGGCGATGGTGGACGCCGCGGCGCGGGCGCGGGAGCGCGGGCAGCTCGCCATGGTCGGCTTCAACTACCGCCGGGTGCCGGCCCTGGCGTACGCGCGCGAGCTGATCGCCCGCGGCCGGCTGGGTGCGCTGCGGCACGTGCGTGTGACGTACCTGCAGGACTGGCTCGTCGACCCGGAGTTTCCGCTCGCCTGGCGGATGCAGCGGGAGAAGGCCGGTTCCGGGGCGCTCGGTGACCTCGGCGCGCACATCGTCGACCTGGCGCAGTTCCTGACCGGCGAGCCGCTGGTGGGCGTCTCGGCGCAGACCGAGACGTTCGTCAAGGAGCGGCCGCTGCCGTCCGCGGCGGCGGGGCTCTCCGGCGCGGCGGCCGGCGGCGGCGAGCGCGGTCCGGTCACGGTGGACGACGCCGCCCTGTTCACCGGCCGGACGGCCTCGGGGGCGCTGGCGTCCTTCGAGGTCAGCCGGATGGCCGCGGGTCGCAAGAACGCCCTGTCGGTGGAGCTGAACGGCGAGCACGGCTCGCTCTCCTTCGACCTGGAGCGGCTGAACGAGCTGCAGTTGCACGACCACGCGGAGCCGGCGGAGACCGCCGGCTTCCGGCGGGTCCTGGTCACCGAGCCGGAGCACCCGTACCTGGAGGCGTGGTGGCCGCCGGGCCACGGCCTCGGGTACGAGCACACCTTCGTGCACCAGGCCCGCGACCTCGTCCACGCCATCGCCGCCGGCGCACAGCCCGCGCCGTCCTTCGCGGACGGGCTGCAGGTCCAGCGGGTGCTGGCGGCCGTGGAGGAGAGCGCGGAGAAGAACGCCGTCTTCACCCCCGTGGTACAAGCCGACCAAGCCCCCTGACCCACCCGGATCAGCCGACCACCCCGGAGGCACTCCGGAGAAAGAGGCAGCACACGATGCCCCGGTCCTTCACCCTGTTCACCGGCCAGTGGGCCGACCTCCCCCTGGAGGAGGTCTGCCGGCTGGCCCGCGACTTCGGCTACGACGGCCTCGAACTCGCCTGCTGGGGCGACCACTTCGAGGTGGACAAGGCCCTCAACGAGCCCGGTTATCTCGACGGCCGCCACCAGTTGCTGGAGAAGTACGGCCTGAAGTGCTGGGCGATCTCCAACCACCTGGTGGGCCAGGCGGTCTGCGACCACCCCATCGACGAGCGCCACCAGGCCATCCTCCCGGCCCGGATCTGGGGCGACGGCGAGCCCGAGGGCGTCCGGCAGCGGGCCGCCGCCGAGATCGCCGACACCGCGCGGGCGGCGGCGGCCTTCGGCGTGGACACCGTCGTCGGCTTCACCGGCTCGTCGATCTGGCATCTCGTGGCGATGTTCCCGCCGGTCCCGCCGCACATGATCGAGCGCGGCTACCAGGACTTCGCGGACCGCTGGAACCCGATCCTCGACGTCTTCGACGCCGAGGGCGTGCGCTTCGCGCACGAGGTGCACCCGTCCGAGATCGCGTACGACTACTGGACGACGCACCGGGCGATGGAGGCGGTCGGCCACCGGCCCGCCTTCGGGCTGAACTTCGACCCCAGCCACTTCGTCTGGCAGGACCTCGACCCGGTCGGGTTCCTGTGGGACTTCAAGGACCGCATCTACCACGTGGACTGCAAGGAGGCCCGCAAGCGGCTCGACGGCCGCAACGGCCGGCTCGGCTCGCACCTGCCCTGGGGCGACCCGCGCCGCGGCTGGGACTTCGTCTCGGCGGGCCACGGCGACGTGCCGTGGGAGGACGTCTTCCGGATGCTCCGCTCGATCGACTACGAGGGGCCCATCTCGGTGGAGTGGGAGGACGCCGGCATGGACCGGCTGCAGGGTGCGCCGGAGGCGCTGCGGGCGCTCAAGGCGCTCGACTTCGAGCCTCCGCAGGCGTCGTTCGACGCCGCCTTCGGCGGCGACTGAGGCCGCGGCGACGCGGAGCGCAGCCCGGCGGCGGCACCTGCCGCCGGGCCGTTCCGGCATGCCCGGGGGGCACTTTGTCCTTATCAAGGATGAAGATAACTGAAGTCCTGTCAAAGGGCTTCTCTATCCTGCAAAAGACGGTTACGTTCCTGTGATGTCCCTGACATAAACCCCCCACTCTCGGCAGGAGAGATCAGGTGCACACCAGAAAGATCCGGAGAACGCTCGCGAGGACGGTGGCGGCCCTGCTGGCCGTGCCGGCCCTTGTGCTGAGCACGTCCGCCAACGGCGCCGCGCACCCCGGCGAGGAGCACCAGGACCCGGCCGCGGCGGAGTTCCAGCAGGTGACGCTGGCCAAGGGCGAGCCCGAGACGGGCGAGCCGATGACCATGGCGGTGCTGCCCGACCGGTCCGTGCTGCACACCTCGCGCGACGGCACGGTACGGCTCACGGACGCCGCCGGTACGACCGCGGTCGCCGGCAAGCTCGCCGTGTACAACAACGACGAGGAGGGTCTCCAGGGCGTCGGGGTCGACCCGGGCTTCGAGCAGAACCGCTTCGTCTACCTGTACTACGCCCCGCCCCTCGACACCCCCGGCGGCGGCGCCCCCGAGACGGGCAGCCCCGCCGACTTCGCACGCTTCGACGGCGCGAACCGGCTGTCCCGGTTCGTGCTGAAGGACGACGGCACCCTGGACATGGGCAGCGAGCAGGGCATCCTCGACGTGCCCGCCTCCCGCGGGATCTGCTGTCACGTGGGCGGCGACATCGACTTCGACGCCGAGGGCAACCTGTACCTGTCCACCGGCGACGACACCAACCCGTTCGCCTCCGACGGCTACACGCCCATCGACGAACGCGCCGACCGGAACCCGGCGTTCGACGCCCAGCGCTCCTCGGCCAACACCAACGACCTGCGCGGCAAGGTGCTGCGGATCAAGGTCAACGCGGACGGCTCGTACGACATCCCGGCCGGCAACCTCTTCGCGCCCGGCACGGAGAAGACCAGGCCCGAGATCTACGCCATGGGCTTCCGCAACCCGTTCCGGATGAGCGTCGACAAGGCCACCGGCACCGTCTACCTCGGCGACTACGGCCCCGACGCGGGCGTTGCGAGCGGCACCCGCGGCCCGGCAGGGCAGGTCGAGTTCGCCCGCATCACCGAGCCCGGCAACTTCGGCTGGCCGTACTGCACCGGCGACAACGACGCCTACATCGACTACGACTTCGGCTCAGGAGCCTCCGGCGGCGCCTTCGACTGCTCGGCACCGGTGAACAACTCGCCGCACAACACCGGCCTGACCGAGCTGCCCCCCGCCCAGCCCGCCTGGATCCCCTACGGCGGCCCCAACGGCGGCCCGCCCGAGTTCGGCAACGGCTCCCAGTCCCCGATGGGCGGCCCGGTCTACCGTCAGGACGAGGTCGACGCCGGCTCCGCCGTCGCCTTCCCTGCCGAGTACGAAGGCGACTACTTCGCCGGTGAGTTCGGCCGCAAGTGGATCAAGCGGGTCGAGCAGGGCAGCGACGGCACCGTCTCCGCCATCAGCGACTTCCCCTGGGCCGGCACCCAGGTCATGGACATGGACTTCGGCCCCGACGGGGCCCTCTACGTCCTCGACTACGGCACCGGCTACTTCGGCGGCGACGAGAACTCCGCCCTGTACCGCATCGAGACCATCAACGGCGGCGCCTCCCCGACCGCGGTGGCGTCCGCCGACGTCACCTCCGGACAGGCGCCCCTGGCCGTGCAGTTCTCCTCCGAGGGCACGACCGACCCGGACAGCGCCGGGCTGACGTACGCCTGGGACTTCGGCGACGGCGCCACCTCCGACGAGGCCGACCCCGCGCACTCGTTCGCCGGGAACGGCACGTACAACGTCACCCTCACGGTCTCCGACCCCGGTGGGCTGACCGGCAGCGCCAACGTGCAGATCACCGTGGGCAACACCGCTCCCAGCGTGACCCTGGAGCAGCCCGGGGACGGCCAGTCCTTCTCCTTCGGCGACGACGTGCCCTTCGAGGTCACCGTCACCGACCCCGAGGACGGCGAGGTCGACTGCACCGAGGTCCGGGTCGCCTACATCCTCGGCCATGACTCGCACGGCCACGAGATGGCCAGCGCCAACGGATGCAGCGGCACACTCAAGACCACCGCGGACGGTGAGCACGACCCGAACGCCAACCTCTACGGCGGCCTCACCGTCACGTACACCGACGGCGGAGGCGGCGGCCAGGGCACCCTGACCGGGACCGACCGGGCCAAGCTCCAGCCCAAGCACCGCCAGGCCGAGCACTACGACAGCTCCCAGGGCGTCGAGGTCACCGACAAGGCGGCGGCCAACGGAGGCAAGTCCGTGGGCTACATCGACAACGGTGACTGGATCGCCTTCGAGCCCTGGCTCCTGTCGGACGCCACCCGACTGACCGCCCGGATCGCCTCCGCCGGCTCCGGCGGCACCCTCGAGGTGCGCGCGGGCGCCCCCGGCGGGACGCTCCTCGGCTCCACCGAGGTACCCGTCACCGGCGGATGGGACACGTTCCAGGACGTCACGGCACCCCTGTCGGGCGCCCCGGACGGCACCACCGAGCTCTACCTCGTCTTCGTCGGCGGCGCAGGCTCGCTGTACGACCTGGACGACTTCACCCTCACCACCGGATAGCTCCCCCCACCGCCCCGCCGGCTCCGGCCGGCGGGGCGTCCCACCCGACGAGACCCTCAAGGAGCGCACCCTATGAAAGCTCCCGGACGCCTCGCCCTCGCGACGGCGGCGGTCGTGCTCACCACCATGGCCATGAACACGTCCGCCGTCGCCGAGAAGCCGGCGAAGAAGACGGAGGGCGAGCGCGTGCTCGTCTTCTCCAAGACCGCCGGCTTCCGCCACGACTCCATCCCCGACGGCATCGCGACCATCCAGCAGCTCGGCGCCGACAACGGCTTCACCGTCGACACCACCGAGAACGCCGGCGCGTTCACGCCCGGCACCCTCCAGCAGTACGACGCCGTCGTCTTCCTCTCCACGACCGGTGACGTGCTCGACGCCAAGCAGCAGCGGGCCTTCGAGGACTACGTGCGCGCGGGCGGCGGTTATGTCGGCGTGCACGCCGCAGCCGACACCGAGTACGACTGGCCGTTCTACGGCGGCCTCGTCGGCGCGTACTTCGACTCGCACCCGCACAACCAGACCGCCACGGTCAAGGTCGAGGACCACGACCACCCCGCCACCGCCCACCTGGGCGACGAGTGGGTCCGCCACGACGAGTGGTACAACTACCGCACCAATCCGCGCGAGCAGGCCCGTGTCCTCGCGACGCTGGACGAGAGCTCGTACACCGGCGGGAACATGGGCGGGGACCACCCCATCGCCTGGTGCCAGACGTACGAGAGCGGCCGGTCCTTCTACACAGGTCTCGGCCACACCAAGGAGTCGTACGCGGAGCCGGAGTTCCGCACCCATCTGCTCGGCGGCATCCAGTACGCCGCCGGGGCCGTCGAGTCGGACTGCAGTTCTGCCGAGAGCGACTACACTCCGATCTTCGACGGCACTTCCACTGAGGGCTGGAAGCAGGCCGGGCCGGGCTCGTTCCGCCTGGAGGACGGCACCCTGACCTCGGAGGGCGGCATGGGCATGCTGTGGTACGAGGCCAGGGAGTTCACCTCGTACTCCCTCAAGCTCGACTGGCGGATGGAGGGCGACGACAACTCCGGTGTCTTCATCGGGTTCCCGCCCTCCGACGACCCCTGGTCGGCCGTGAACAACGGCTACGAGATCCAGATCGACGCCACCGACTCCCCGGACCGGACCACGGGGGCCGTCTACGGCTTCCAGTCCGCCGACATCGCCGCGCGCGACGAGGCGCTCAACCCGCCGGGCGAGTGGAACACCTTCGAACTGCGCGTCGAGGGTGAGCACCTGCAGATCTGGCTCAACGACGTGAAGATCAACGACTTCACGAACACCGACCCCGCCCGCAGCCTTGCGGACGGACACATCGGGATCCAAAACCACGGTGCAGACGACCAGGTGTCGTTCCGCAACATCCTGGTGAAGGATCTCCCGTGAACGCCGTGGGCGGGAGGTCACGACGCCTCCCGCCCACGGGCGCACCGTGTATCTGAACTGAACACACGTGGGAGGCAGCAGCCGTGACGGTCCATCCACAAGACACAGCGCCGCAACCGGCGAACCCGGCGACGGCCGATACCGGCGTCTGGCTCATCGGCGCCCGCGGCTCCGTCGCCACGACCGTGATCACCGGCTGCGCCGCCCTGGCCGCCGGACTCCACCCCGCCGCCGGCATGGTCACCGAGACCGCGCCGTTCGCCGACTGCGGGCTGCCGGCACCCGGCCGGCTGGTCTTCGGCGGCCACGACGTGGCCTGCACCCC
Organism: Streptomyces sp. B5E4; assembly: GCF_039871555.1. Classification (NCBI taxonomy): domain Bacteria; kingdom Bacillati; phylum Actinomycetota; class Actinomycetes; order Kitasatosporales; family Streptomycetaceae; genus Streptomyces; species Streptomyces sp. B5E4. The sequence goes on along the minus strand of NZ_JBDPMI010000006.1, from coordinate 303,164 downwards.
GCTGCCCAAGCGCGCGGACGAGCTCGCCGCCGGCGGCGTGCTCCCGCACGGGCTGCCCGCCGCGCTCGCCGCCGAACTGGCCGCCGCCGACGAGGAGATACGCAACGGCGGCCCGGAGCCCGGCGAGCCGTACGACGAGGACGCGCTGATCGACTCCTACGCGGCCGACATCACCGACTTCGTCCGCCGGCGCAACCTCGCCCGCGCCGTCGTCGTCAACGTCGCCTCCACCGAGCCGGTCGCCGAGGGCGACGCGCTGCCCGCCTCCTCCTGCTACGCCGCCGCGGCCCTCAAGGCCGGCTGCGCCTATGTCAACTTCACCCCCTCCACCGGCCTGCACCACCCGCGGCTGCGCGAGCTCGCCGCCGCCTCCGGCCTGCCGTACGCGGGCCGCGACGGCAAGACCGGCCAGACGCTGCTGCGTTCGGTGCTGGCGCCGATGTTCCTCCAGCGCGCGCTGGAGGTACGGGCCTGGTCCGGCACCAACCTCCTCGGCGGCGGCGACGGCGCCAACCTCGCCGGCGACCCGGCCGCCGCGGCGGCCAAGAACGTCGGCAAGGAGCGGGTGCTCGTCGACTCCCTCGGCGCCGGCGTCGACGGCGAGGTGCACATCGACGACGTCCCGGCCCTCGGCGACTGGAAGACCGCCTGGGACCACGTCGTCTTCGACGGCTTCCTCGGCACCCGCATGGTGCTCCAGACCATCTGGCAGGGCTGCGACTCCGCGCTCGCCGCGCCGCTGGTCCTCGACCTCGTCCGGATCGTCGCCCGCGCCCACGAGACCGGGATGTCGGGTCCCGTGCCGGGACTCGGGTTCTTCTTCAAGGACCCGGACGACGGCCCGCCCGGGCTCGCCGACCAGTGGCGCGATCTGCTGTCGGTCGCGGACCGCCTGCGGGTGTCGCGATGAGCGCGGCGCGGGAGACGTGGGCGGCACGGCCGGGCGGGGTCCGGCTGCTCGCGCTGGCCGCAGGCGTGGCCGGCGCGGGTGTCCTGGGCACCGTCGCCGCCACCACGCGGGGACGCAGGGCATCGCCGGCCGCCGCGCTGGCCGCGGGGGCCGGGCTGCTCGCGCTGGGCGCGGGCGGCGCGGTCCGGCGCCGGCGGGGCGCTCCGGCCGCCGCCGTCTCCGGGGCCGTGCCGGGCGCGGCTGCCGCGGGGGTGGCCGCGCAGGTACGGCGGGGCCGTGGCGGGGCGCCGCCCGGCCGCGGGCCCGTCGCCGCCGTGGCCGGGGGAGTGGCGCTGCTCGCCGCCGCGGTCCCCGGCGCCGTGCTGCGCCGGCCGCGTACCGCCGGACCGACCGAGCCGGAGGCGCGCAGCGCCCAGGGCCGCAAGCAGCCCGCGTCGCCGACCGACCAGGTGCGTGCCTGGGCCGAACTCCTCCGCGTCTCCGCGCTGTTCACCATCCCCGGCGACGCCCTCGCCGGCGCCGCCGCCGCCGGGCTGCGCCCCAACCGCGGCACCGCGCTGGCCATCGGCTCCTCCCTCTGCCTCTACGAGGCGGGCATGGCGCTCAACGACTACGCCGACCGCGACGTCGACGCCGTCGAGCGCCCGCACCGCCCGCTGCCCTCCGGCCGGATCACCCCCCGCGCCGCGCTGACCGCCGCCGCCGCCCTGACCGCGGCGAGCCTCGGTCTGGCCGCCGCCGCGGGCAAGAGGCCGCTCGCGCTCGCGACCGCGCTCGCGGGGGCCGTGTGGGCGTACGACCTGAAGCTGAAGAGCACCCCCGCCGGCCCCGCCGCGATGGCCGCCGCCCGCACCCTGGACCTGCTCCTCGGCGCCGCGGCCGCGGAAGCCCGCGCGGGGCGCAAGGCCGCACCGCCGGCCGCCGATACCCCGTCCGCCGTGCTCCGGCCGCGCGGCGCCCGCCGCACCGACTGGGCCGACGGGCCGCTCGCCGCCGCCGTCCTCCTCGGCATCCACACCTACGCGGTCACCGTCGTCTCGCGCCGCGAGGTCGAGGGCGGGTCGACGGCCGTCCCGCTCGTCGGCCTCGCCGTCACCACCGCCGTCGCCGCCACCCTGCGCCGCGGCAACGACCCCCATCCGCAACCCGAGCCGCCACCGCATCCCCTTCCCCGGGCCGGCACCGGCGCGCCTGCGCCCGGCGGGCCCCGGCTGGCGCTCACCCCCGGCGACCTGCTCGCCGGCGCGTACGCCGCCACCGCCGTCCGCCCGTACCTGCACGCCGCACTCAACCCCAGCCCGCAGCTCACCCAGCGCGCCGTCGGCGGCGGCATCCGCGCGATGATCCCGCTGCAGTCCGCCCTCGCCGCCCGCGCCGGCGCACCCGGCAGCGCCGCCGCGCTGCTGGCCCTCGTGCCGATCGCCCGGCGCCTGGCGCGGAAGGTGAGCCCCACATGAGCAGGCTGCGCCTGGCCTACGGCACCAACGGCCTCACCGACCTGCGGCTGACCGACGCCGTCGCGCTCCTCGCCGACCTCGGCTACGACGGCATCGCGCTCACCCTCGACCACATGCACCTCGACCCGCTCGCGCCCGACCTGCCCGCCCGCACGGCCACCGTGCGGCGGCTGCTGGCGCGGCACGGGCTCGCGGTGACCATCGAGACCGGCGCCCGCTACGTCCTCGACCCGCGCCGCAAGCACCACCCCACCCTGCTCGACCCCGACCCCGAGGCCCGCGCCGTACGCTCCCGGCTGCTGCGCACCGCCGTGAACGTCGCCGCCGAGCTGGGCGCCAACGCCGTGCACTGCTTCAGCGGCACGCGCCCGTACGGGGTCTCGGAGCCGGACGCCTGGAAGCGGCTGGGCGAGGAACTGACCCCGGTGCTCCAGGCCGCGGACGCCGCCGGTATCCCGCTGGCCATCGAGCCGGAGCCCGGCCATCTGCTGTACGACCTGGCCGGGTTCCACCGGCTGCGCGGGGAGCTGGACGACCCGCCGGCGCTGGCGCTGACCCTCGACATCGGGCACTGCCAGTGCCTGGAGGAGGCGCTGCCCGCCGACTGCGTGCGGGCCGCGGCGCCGTGGCTCGCGCACGTGCAGATCGAGGACATGTGCCGGGGCGTGCACGAGCATCTGCCGTTCGGCGAGGGCGAGATCGGCTTCCCCTCCGTGCTCGAAGCGCTGCAGACCACCGGCTACCAGGGCCTGATCAGCGTCGAACTGCCCCGGCACTCGCACGCCGGGCCCGAGCTGGCGAGCAGCTCCATCCGCTTCCTGCGCGCGGCGGAGGAAGAGGCGCGGGCGAGGGGGTCCGTGCCGTGCTGAGCCTCCCGTACCTGCCCGCCACCGCCGTCGCGTGGCCGACCGGGGGCCGCAGGCCCGCCGGGGCCGCGCGGTGCGCCGGGACCTCCGCGCCGCGTGCCGCGTCCGTGACCCGAGTGAAAGGAGCCGCGCAGTGGTGACTCCCGATCGCGCCGCACCCGCATCCGCCGACGAACCCGCCATCGCCTCCGCCCCGGCGGTAGCCGCCCTGCGCGCGTCCGTCGAGGCGGGCCTCGCACCCGAAGCCCGCGAGTGGCTCGCCGCCGCGCTGGCCGACGCCGCCGCCGACACCCCGGGCCCCAGCGCCGGACTGCTCGCCTGGGAGGCCCACTTCGCCGCCGCGCGCCGCCGCGCCGGCGCCGGGGCCGCCGACGCCGTACGCGTGCTGATCCTGCACGCCGCCCGCGCCGACGAGCAGGTCGCCACCCGGGTCTACGACCGCGGGGACGCCGCCGAACGCCGGGCCGTGCTGCGCGCGCTGCCGCACCTGGGCCTCGGCCCCGGCGCCGTACCGCTGATCGAGGACGCGCTGCGGACCAACGACACCCGCCTGGTCGCCGCCGCCCTCGGCCCGTACGCCGCCGAGCACCTGGGCGACCACGCCTGGCGGCAGGCCGTCCTCAAGTGCCTGTTCACCGGCGTGCCCGCCGACGAGATCGCGGGCCTGGCCGACCGCGCCGCGGGCGACGCGGAACTCGCCCGCATGCTCACCGACTACGCCCGCGAGCGGACGGCCGCCGGCCGCGCCGTGCCGGCGGACCTCGACCGGATACTCGCCCTGACCCGCAAGGAGGTGTGATGCGCATCTTCGACCCGCACATCCACATGACGTCCCGCACGACCGATGACTACGCCGCCATGTACGACGCGGGCGTGCGTGCCCTCGTGGAGCCCTCCTTCTGGCTGGGGCAGCCCCGCACCTCCCCGGAGAGCTTCTACGACTACTTCGACTCGCTGCTCGGCTGGGAGCCCTTCCGCGCCGCCCAGTACGGCATCGCGCACCACTGCACGCTCGCGCTCAACCCCAAGGAGGCCAACGACCCGCGCCTCCTGCCGGTCCTGGAGGAGCTGCCGCGCTACCTGCTGAAGGACCACGTCGTCGCCGTCGGCGAGATCGGCTACGACTCGATGACCCCCGAGGAGGACCACGCGCTGGCCGCCCAGTTGGAGCTGGCCGCCGACCACGGGCTGCCCGCCATGGTGCACACGCCGCACCGCGACAAGGCCGCGGGCCTGGCCCGTACCCTCGACGTCGTCCGCGAATCCAGACTGGCGCCCGAACGCGTCATCCTCGACCACCTCAACGAGACGACGGTGGCCGCCGCCCGGGACAGCGGCTGCTGGGCGGCGTTCTCCATCTACCCCGACACCAAGATGGACGAGGACCGCATGGTCCGCATCCTGCGCGAGTACGGCACCGAGCGGATGCTCGTCAACTCCGCCGCCGACTGGGGCAAGAGCGACCCGCTCAAGACCCGCAGGACCGCCGACGCCATGCTCGCCGCCGGCTTCACCGACGCCGACGTCGACAAGGTGCTCTGGCAGAACCCGGTGGAGTTCTACGGCCAGAGCGGCCGGCTGGAGCTGGAGCCGGAGAAGCCGGAGGCCGGCGGGGCCACGTACGAAGGGAACTCCATCCTGCGAGGGGGAAGCTGAGCCATGCGCTTCCGACACCCCGACGGCTCCCTCGTCCATCTCGCGTACTGCACCAACGTGCACCCCGCCGAGGATCTCGACGGGGTGATGGCGCAACTGCGCGACCACGCCGAACCGGTGCGCCGCCGGCTCGGCCGCGACCGGCTGGGCATCGGCCTGTGGCTCGCACGCGACGCCGTCCGCACCCTGGGCTCCGACCCCGCCGCGCTGCGTCGGCTCAAGAAGGCGCTCGACGCGCGCGGGCTGGAGGCCGTGACCCTCAACGGCTTCCCGTACCAGGGGTTCGGCGACGAGGTCGTCAAGTACCGCGTCTACCGCCCCGACTGGACCGAGCCCGAGCGCCTGGACCACACCGTCGAGCTGGCCCGGCTGCTCGCCGTGCTGCTGCCCGACGACGTCACCGAGGGCACCATCTCCACCCTCCCGCTCGCCTGGCGCACCGACTTCGACGACGCCGCCCGCAAGGCGTCGCTGACGGCGCTGGGCACCCTGGCCGCACGCCTCGACGCCATCGAGGAGCTGACCGGCCGCTCCATCCGCGTCGGCCTGGAGCCGGAGCCCGGCTGCACGGTCGAGACCACCGCCGACGCCGTCGCCGCACTCACCGCGGAGGGCGCGCCGCCGCCGGAACGTATCGGCGTCTGCGTCGACACCTGCCATCTGGCCACGTCCTTCGAGGACCCGGCCACCGCCATCGCCGGCATCACCGGCGCGGGCCTGCCCATCGTCAAGTCGCAGCTGTCGGCGGCCCTGGTGGCCGACCGGCCGGCCGACCCCGCGGTACGGACCGCACTGGCCGCCTTCGCGGAGCCGCGGTTCCTGCACCAGACCAGGATCCGCGCCGCCGACGGCACCGTTCGCGCCACCGACGACCTCGACGAGGCCCTGGCCGGCGGCCTCCCCGACGACGGCCCGTGGCGCGCCCACTTCCACGTACCGCTGCACGCGCCGCTGGAGCCGCCGCTGACGGCGACGACGCCGGTGCTCGAGGAGACGCTGGCGCGCCTCGTCGGCGGTCCGGCACCCCTGACGCGACACCTGGAAGTGGAGACGTACACCTGGCAGGCTCTGCCCGCACACCTGCGGCCGCGCAGCCGCGCACAGCTCGCCGACGGCATCGCCGCCGAACTGTCCGTCGCCCGCGACCTGCTCACCTCGCTCGGCCTGAAGGAGCTTCCATGACGCCCCCGAAGCGGCTGGTCGTCGTCGACGTCGTCGGTCTCACACCGCGTCTCCTCGACCACATGCCGAACCTGCGCGCGCTGGCCGACGCCGGCTCGCACAGCGCGCTGACGCCGCCGCTGCCCGCCGTCACCTGCACCGTGCAGTCGACGATCCTCACCGGCGCATCGCCGGCGGAGCACGGGATCGTCGCCAACGGCTGGTACTTCCGCGAGCTGGGCGAGATCTTCCTGTGGCGCCAGCACAACGCCCTCGTCGGCGGCGACAAGCTGTGGGAGGCCGCCCGGCGCGCGTACCCCGGCTACACCGTGGCCAACGTCGGCTGGTGGTACGCGATGGGCATGGACACCGACTACATCGTCACCCCGCGGCCCATCTACTACGCCGACGGCCGCAAGGAGCCCGACTGCTACACCCGGCCGCCGGAGCTGCACGACGAGCTGACCGCCGCCTTCGGCACCTTCCCCCTCTTCAACTACTGGGGCCCGACGGCGAGCATCGTCTCCTCGCAGTGGATCATCGACGCCTCGCGGCACATCCTCGACGCGTACAGCCCCGACCTCACCCTCGTCTACCTCCCGCACCTCGACTACGACCTGCAGCGCTACGGCCCCGACGACCCGCGCTCGCACGCCGCCGCGCGCGAGCTGGACGACGCCCTGGCGCCGCTGCTGGCGGACGCCCGGGGGGCGGACGCGGAGACCGTGGTGCTCTCGGAGTACGGCATCACGCAGGCGACCACGCCCGTGGACGTCAACCGCGCGCTGCGCAAGGCCGGGCTGCTGGAGGTCTACACGCAGGACGGGATGGAGTACCTGGACCCGTGGGCGTCGCGGGCCTTCGCGGTCTCCGACCACCAGATCGCCCACGTCTACGTCCGCGACCCGGCCGACATCGAGGCCACCCGGGAGATCCTCACCAAGCTGCCCGGCGTCGCCGACGTGCTCTCCGACTCCGGCAAGAAGGCCCACGGCCTGGACCACCCGCGCGCCGGCGAACTGGTCGCGGTGGCGGAGCCGGACGCCTGGTTCACGTACTACTACTGGCTCGACGACGACCGTGCCCCGGACTTCGCCCAGCTCGTCGAGATCCACCGCAAGCCCGGCTACGACCCCGCCGAGCTCTTCATGGACCCCACCGACCCGTACGTACGTCTGCGGGCCGTCTCCGCGATCGCCCGCAAGAAGGCCGGGATGCGCTACCGGCTGGCCGTCGTCCCGCTCGACCCAGCCCCGGTGCGCGGCACACACGGCCGCCTCCCGGACGACGAGCGCGACGGACCCGTGCTGCTCACCACCCGGCCGGGGGCGACCTCGGGCCCCGTGCCGGCGACCGACGTGAAGTCCCTGCTGCTGTCGCTCGCCGGCCTCGACTAGCCGAATCCGCCCGTCAAGGAGCGTTGCCATGTCCACCAAGAACAGCGAAGAACTCGACCACGCCGTCAACAGACGCAGATTCCTCGGCGTCGCGGCCGGCACCACCGCGGCGGCCATCGCCGGCACCGCGGGCGCCGCCGCGCAGCCGCGCGGCGGCGGCCACGGCCCGCCCGCGGTCCCGCGCGGCAACCTCGGCATCCAGCTCTACACCCTCCGCGACCAGGTCGGCACGGTCGGCTTCGGCAAGGTCTTCGACGCCCTGGAGCGCTACGGCTACGACCAGGTCGAATACGCCGGCTACACCCAGGGCAACGGCCCCCTCACCCTGCCCCAGCTCCGCCGCCTGGCCCGCAACCACGGCCTGCGCGGCATCGGCAGCCACGTCGCGTACCACGTCGGCGACCCGGCGGGCTACTCCTTCGCCACCAGCCTGGAGCAGGTCCTCGACGACGCCGAGACCCTGGACCTCCCGTACGTCGGCACCTGGGACGGCCCCTTCCGCTACGGCAACACCGTCGACGGGGTCAAGCGCGCCTCGGCCGAGTTCAACGCCTACGGCGCGGCGGCCCGCCGCCGCGGCCTGCGGTTCTACCAGCACAACCACGGCAACGAGTTCGGCTTCTGCAGCGACGACCCGACGGTGCGCATCTACGACCTGATGCTGGCCGAGACGGACCCGGACCTGGTGTTCATGGAGATGGACATCTATTGGGCCTACACCGGCGTCCACCGCTTCAGCGTCCGCCCGGACGGCACCCCGGCGCCGTTCGACCCGCTGGACTACGTGACGGCCAGCCCGCGGCGCTTCCCGCTGTTCCACGTCAAGGACGGCGAGCACGACGCGGCCTCCCCGGACGGCTACCACATGACCGACGTGGGCGACGGCGACATCGACTACGAGCGCTTCATCGGCACGGTCACCCGCGGCCGGTACCGCAAGTACCACAACTGGCTCGTCGAACGCGACGACGCGGTGAACCCCGCCACCAACCCGGCCGGCTCCCTCGCCACGGCCCGCCGCTCCGCCGCCCACCTCCACCGCCTCCGCGCCTGACCCAGCCCCGGTCCCCGCCCCCTCCAAGGCCCGGCCCCTGTGCCGACCGCCCGAATCCCCCCGGCCCGCCGCCCCCCCGGCGGGCCGGGGCCCGGCCCGTCACCACCCGCAACCAGCAGCCACGTACCGTAACCAAATACCGGTGCGAACCGCCCCCGAATCCTTGGTATCGTTGGCCGTGCCCCGCGGCCCTCTGCCGCGGCACGGCAACCCGGTCCGGGTGGCGGAATGGCAGACGCGCTAGCTTGAGGTGCTAGTGCCCGTTAAGGGCGTGGGGGTTCAAGTCCCCCCTCGGACACACTATTTGTACATATCTGCCGAAATTAGGGCATGCCGGTTTGGCGCCCGTGTCTCGCCCAGGCGGGGGACGGGCGTTTGTGTTGTGGCCGGTCCCGGTGCTGGTCAGCGGGCGTGAGGGTCAGCCGATGATGATCCTTTCTCTCGTCGGGGTGCCGGCGGTCAGGGAGCTGTCCGCCGGGTCGTAGGTCAGGTTGATGCCCTGGGTGCGCAGCCACTCCGCCGCCGCTCTAGCTGAGGGGTCGCCGGGGGAGTGGTCCCCGGTGCGGGGGTGGCCGAGGCGCAGCAGCAGGGCTGGCAGGCGGGCCAGGATGCGGTCCTCGCGGATGTAGGCGTTCCGCGGGCGGCCCGTGCCGGGGCCGGTGGCGCTGGTGTGGCCGTGGCGGCAGCGGTAGGCCGGGTGGCCGTTGGTCCAGCAGGACTCCATCCGCCGCCCGCAGAGGCCGCAGCGCAGCAGTCCGGTGAGCAGGTAGGTGCGCCCCGGCGTCGTGGTGGTGGCCCGCGTGCCCTGGACGGCGACGAAGTCGGCCTCGACCAGAGCCGGGTGGGCTTTCTCGCGGGAGATGACCCAGTCCTGTGGTGGGTTCCAGCGGGCGATGTCGCGGTGGCCGAGGGCGGTGTTGGCCGGGTCGATCAGCTCCTGGTCGGTGCGCTGGCGGTTCCACACCTGTCGGCCGGTGTAGCGGGGATTGGCAAGGATTGCGCGCACCGCGGTCAGCGTCCACTGGCTGCCGCTGCGGTGCGCGTTGCGCTCCGGGTCGGATGCGGACGGGCACGGCACCGCCGCGTTGTTGAGGGCGCGGGCGATGCGCGCCTGGCTCTTGCCTGCGCGGCGTTGCGCGAACATCCAGGAGACGACGGGTGCGGTGGTGGGGTCGGCTTCCAGGCGCTGGGCGCGGGCGCCGCGGCGTGCCCAGGCCCGGTTCGGGTGCGGGCCGGCGTCTGTGAGCCGGTAGCCGTAGGGTGGCCGGCCGCCCAGGTAGCGTCCTTGTTCGCGGGCCTGGACGGTCATGGCGGTCCGGGCGCGAAGGCGGGCGCGGGCGATCTCCCGCTTGGACACGATCCCCAGCAGGATCATCAGCTCCTCGTGCCCGGCCAGGCCCGGGTCGACGGGACCGCCGAGTTCCGGTAGCCACAACCGGACGCCGTGGTGTTCGAAGAGCGGGGCCATGGCGGCGAACTGGCTGCCGTGGAAGGCGCGTTCGCTGGAGCCGATCACCACCGCGTCGAAGGTGCGGTCCGGATCGGCCAGGGCGTCGATCAGCCGGGCGGCTTCCGGGCGGCGGGGCCAGGGCAGCACCCGGCTGTGCCCGACATCCAAGAACTCGGCGGTGACCCGCCCATGCCCGGCGACCAGCGCCTGCGCACGCAGCAACTGCCAGCCCCGGGAGGTCTCCGGGTCCTGGTAGTCCTCCGTCGACACCCGCCCGTAGAAGGCGAACCGCAACCGGTCCGGCAATCCCGGCTCAACCGCCCGCCGGTTCGCCCACGTGCCCAACGCGTCGACCTCGGCAGGTGCGTCGAAAAGCGGCAACGTGTCCGTCGATGCCATGGCGTGCCCTCCCTCATGTGGCCACCCGAACCGGCCGGGCTGGAGACTGCAGGGCTACAACTACGAATATGGCGCACCGAACCGCGGCTGAGTACCGACGGTCGCCCACTCGGGGGATGAGCAGTTGACAAACTCGTTTCGCAGTGCCAGAGAACCCACCCCATTCACGGGGGAACGGCTCGGGCGCATCCTTTGACCTGCGGTAAGAAGCCGAGGCTAGGCCCGGGGCTCTGGAAGCCATACCGCTCTTCCCCTCAGCTTCCGCTTGTGCCCGGCTGTGCCTCATGTGTCTTCGCTGGGATAGCGGGCACTGCAGTAGCGCGCGCCTGGTCACACGGAGCATCGCCCCTGAACTCGAAATGGCCTCGATGCTGCGGACTACCGAGTTGGCATGCGTGGTCCGGCCGGTCTCGTCGATGCAAGCGGGTAGTGGCCGCTCTCCGGTCGCCTCTTATCCCGACGGAGAGGCGTGCGTCTGCAAGATTGCCGACGTGGGGGTGTCGAAGCCCACGGTCTTGCATCACCTGAGAAAGCTGCGCGAGGCGGGCCTGCTGGTCTCCGAGCGGAGGGCGCATGGGTGTTCTACCAGGTCCCTCCTGACGTCATGGTCGCCATGAGCCACATGTTCGCCTGATCTTCCAGGGCGCCCCTGAGAACGCTCATCTGGTTGAAGCGCCCGTTGCCTTGCCCGGTACCGAACCGGCAGCCAGCACAGCAGCGGTACCCAGGAGGGCTGCCAGGAGCGCGAACAGCGCGGGGTAGCCGCCCAGGAGAACGGCCAGTCCCGCACCGGCCCACGGGGCCAGAGCGGTGGCGGCGACGGCAGGCGCCGACAGCAGGCCGCTCAGGGTGCCGTAGGACTGCGCCCCCCACCGGTCAGTGATCGCTGTCGCCTGCAGAAGGGTCGCCACGCCTCGTACGGTGCCGGCCGTCATGCTTGCAGCTATCAGCAAAGGCATCGGTCCCGGCACGATCCCCAGGGCCAGGGTGGTGAGTCCGCCCAGGCTGTACGCGAACACCACGCGGGCGCGCACACCGACGCGGCGTACGAGGGCTGCGTACCCCAGGCGCCCCAGCACCTGCCCCACCCCGCCAAGGCCCAGCGCCCAGGCCGCGGCCTCCGACGAAAGAGCGCGGTTCGTCAGCAGCGGCACGGTGGCGACGACGGCTGCGGCGAACGCGAACGAAGCCAGAGCCATGGAGAGCCCGAGGAGGAGGAACGGCCGGGTTCGCGGCACAGCCGACTCCGGCCGACTACCGGCTGCCGCGGTGAGACCGGCAGCGGCGTGGCCGGAACGTGCCGGCCACGGGGCTCGAAGGCACAGTGCGTGCAGCGGCACGGTTACGGCTGCGAGGACGGCGGCGAGGATCAGGTAGGTGGTCCTCCAACTCGTGTGGTCTGCCAGCGTTGCTGTCAGAGGAGCGAAGACCGTGCTCGCCAGTCCCGCCACGAGCGTCACGGTCGTCAGGGCGCGCGTACGCTGCGTTCCGTCGAACCATCCGGTCAATGCGGCGAAAGCGGGCAGGTACAGCGTGGCGGACATGGCCAGGCCGCAGACCAGCCAGGCGATGGTGAACAGCGGAAGGCTAGGGGCGAGAGCTACCGCGACGACGGCGGGAGCAGCGAGCAGCGAGCCGCCCGTCATGATCTTCCGGGGGCCACGCCGGTCCAGGACTCTACCGAGAGGGATCCCGGCGAGGGCCGAGACGATCAGTGCCCCGGAGAAGGCCGCGGCCACTGAAGGGCTCGACCAGCCGGTGTTCTGGCTGATCTGCGGAGCGAGTACCGGAAAGGCGTAGTACAGGACACCCCAGCTGACGATCTCCGTGACACACAGTGCGGGAAGGACACTCTGCCGAAGCGGCCCACTCGCGCCGCAGGCGCGGCGGAGCGGGGCCTGGACTCTGTCGGGCCCTGCATGGGGCACCGCGTCCTTGGCTCGCACAGCTCTCCTTCGGGGCAGCGGGCAACCCAGTCGGCTGAGCACGTCGGCAACATGACCTTGCCAGTTGATTCGATGACTGTCAATGTAGACCCATGCTGAACACAAGCGCACTCGACGCGCCCGCCACGGGCACCGGGATACCGTGCTGCCCGCCCTTGGACGAGCGAGCGCTGACCGAGGAGGAAGCCGAGCAGGTCTCCCGCATGTTCAAAGCGCTGGGCGACCCGGTGCGTTTACAACTGCTGTGGAAGATCGCGGCGCGACCGGGTGCGGAAGCCTGCGTGTGCGAGGTGTCCAACGTCGGGGTCGCACGGACGACCGTGAGCCATCACCTCAAGAAGCTCCGCGAGGCGGGCCTCCTGTCCTCTGAGCGTCGCGGGACCCAGGTGTACTACCGGGTCACTACGGAAGCGACGGAGACATTGGCCCGGGCGCTGGAGGTCGAGCGCGGGCATGGCGGCCCTGCGTCGTGAGAGATCCGGTGTGCGCGCCGGGCAGCGTGGACGGCTACGTGAGAACGAGGGCTTCTCAGTAGCGTCCCAGCATCTGCCGCATGGCGGCGAGCACGGAGGGCTCGACCCGGTAGAACACCCATGTCCCCCGGCGCTGCGAGGTGAGCAGTCCGGCGTCGCGGAGCTTCTTGAGGTGGTGCGAGACCGTGGGCTGGGAGACCCCTACATCGGAGATGTCGCAGACACACGCCTCACCGTTCTCGTGGGAGGCGACAGCCGAGAACAACCGTAGCCGGACCGGGTCTCCCAGGGCCTTGAACATGGCAGCGGTTCTCTCGGCCTCGCCGGCCGTCAGGGGGCGTTCGTTCAAGGGCGGGCAGCAAGGGGAGAGCGCAGCAAGGGGCGGAGCGGCGTGCGACATGACATCTTCTCCAAGATTCAACATCTAGGAACCAATGTTGACATGTATCGAATTCAGTTGCACAGATGGGTGTGCGTTCCGGTTTGCTGCGGTGTCCGCCGATGATGGCGGGCTTCCGAGGAGTTGTCCGTAGCAGAAGGTAGACCCGTGTAGGTCAGGCTGACTTGTCGACGCTGTACGCGAAGGTCTCCGGGAACGCTACCGGACAGCCCTTGATCTCGGACTCGGGCTCGACCTACGCCAGGGTGAGGTCTTCGGCCTGAGCGAAGACGACTTCGACGACAAGCACGGCCTTGTTCACGTACGACGCCACGTGCGCTGGGACAAATCTTCGGAGCCGAGTCGGAGCGCACCCGCGCCGATTCCCCGCGGTCGAGTGCACGCTTCCATGGCCCGACCCCGAGCCTCATCGCACTGCGCGGGACCGACTCGGGGCCGGGCGCGTAGCGCCGGGGCCCGCGCGTACGTGCCAGCCCCCCTCGTCCCGCCGCGGGCCGCACGCCCTGTGCTCACCCCGCCGCCAGCGCCGCGCTCATCACCGGGCCCGCAGCCTCGTTGCCGTGGTCGCCCTCCGGCACCACCGCCGCCGCGGCCACGTCGCCGCGGTACGCCGTGAACCAACTGTCCGGCCGCTCCTGCCCGCCGACCTCCGCCGAGCCGGTCTTCGTATCCGACTCGGCGCAGCGACGATCGACACCTCGTTCCGGTCGCGGCCCGCGGACGTGAAGTTCGGTCACGAGCAGCAGCTGCCGGAGCCCTGCCCGCCTTCGGCCGCAGTGGTAACGCCGAGCGGCACGAGTGCGGGTTCCGGTGCGCAACAGCCCCCGCCGTCGCTCTGCTCCGTGCCGGCGGGGTCGTCGAAGAGCCCGGCGCCGCCGCAGACTCCGGTCTCGGGGAGAGTCAGTTCGACGCGGTCGGCGGATTCGGTGTCGCCAGCGATGGCCGCCGCTACGGAACGGACCTGCTCGTATCCGGTCATGGCGAGGAAGGTGGGGGCGCGGCCGTAGGACTTCATGCCGACCAGATAGATACCGGGATCGGGATGGGACAGCTCGCGGTGTCCGTGCGGGTAGACGGTGCCGCAGGAGTGCTGGTTGGGGTCGATCAGCGGCGCCAGTTCGACCGGCGCCTGGAGACGCTCGTCGAGACGGAGGCGAATCTCGGAGAGGAAGGACAGGTCGGGGCGCAGGCCTGTCAGGACGATGACCTCGTCCACCGGGTCGAGTCGGCGTCCGTCCTCGCCTGTCAGTACCAGGCGTCCGTCCCCGGCGGGTTCGATGGTCTCGGTGCGGAAGCCGGTGACGGCGTCGGCGTGTCCCTGGTCGACGGCGGCCTTCGCGGCGAGGCCGAGCGCGCCACGGGCGGGCAACTGGTCCGCGGTGCCGCCACCAAAGGTCGCGCCGCTGATGCCGCGCCGCAGGATCCACACCGTGTGCGTGCCCGGTTCTTCCTTGGCGACGTCGGCGAGAGTGGCGAGCGCGGTGAACGCGGAGGCACCGGAGCCGATCACGGCGGTGCGCCGGCCGGCGTAACGGGCTCGGACAGCCGGGTCCTTGAGGTCGGGGATGCGGTAGGAGACCCGCTCGGCGGCGGCGTGTTCGCCAAGGGCGGGCAGTCCGTCGGCGCCGATGGGGCTGGGGGTGGACCAGGTGCCGGAGCCGTCGATCACGGCGCGTGCGAGGATCCGCTGCTCGGAGCCGTCGGCGCCCGTGACGCGGACGGTGAAGGGCTGCTGCCCACGGTCGGCGTCGACGAGACGGTCGCGCCCGAGCCGGGAGACGCCCGTGACGGTCGCGCCGTAGCGCACCTTGTCGCCGAGGACGTCGGCGAGGGGCTGGAGGTACCGCTCGGCCCAGTCCGCGCCGGAAGGGTAGGCGGCGCCATCGGGGGCGGTCCAGCCAGTGGGGGCCAGGAGCTTTTCGGCGGCCGGGTCGACGAGTTCGGACCAGGTGGAGAACAGCCGCACGTGCCCCCACTCGCGTACAGCACTGCCTGCGACGGGCCCGGCTTCCAAAACCAGAGGTTCGATGCCGCGCTCTGTGAGATGGGCGGCGGCGGCCAGCCCGATGGGGCCGGCTCCGATCACCACGGTCGGAAGCGTGGCGGGCGCGTTGGCGAGCGGCGCAGACACGGCGACTCCCTATTGATTCGACCTTCGTCAATGACCTTGCGCCTTCAGCCTGCCATCTGTTTCGATGAGCGTCAACATAGGCATCTATCGAATCCATCGCCATCGCACGCACGAGGGAGGGGTTCGATGTTTCGGCCGCCGAGGGGTGGACGGCCCGGTATGGATGCTTCCCTTCCGCGCCCCGCGCGTGATGGCCGTTTCTGTCGCCTCCCGCATCTCGGCCATGATTAGATGCATGTCAACATTGACACACGTCGAATCCAAGGTCATCGCTCATGCTTGAGCCATCCATGAAGCCGTGCTGCCCACCGCTCACCGAGCGTCCGTACCGAGCCGAAGAGGCCGAGGTGGCCGCCAGGATGTTCAAGGCCCTCGGCAACCCGGTCCGTCTCCGCTTGTTCTCCGCGGTCGCCTCCCACGAGGGTGGTGAGGCATGCGTATGCGACATCTCCGACGTCGGCGTCTCTCCGGCCACCGTGTCCCACCATCTGAAGAGCCTCAAAGAGGCGGGACTGCTGGCGTCTGAGCGCCGGGGCACCTGGGTCTATTACCGTGTCGAACCCAGCGTGCTGGCCGCGATGGGGCAGCTGCTGACTGCGGAAGCCAGCACCTGATCCTCGGCCCGAGCCCGAGGAGTCACACTGTGTCCACCTGAGTCGGCACGACGCGGACCGTCATCGTTCCGCTTCAGTTCAGGCACGCCGACGAGGTGCCGGCGATCTACGAACGCGAGGTTCGCGTAGCTGCGGCGGAGCTTTCATGCTGCTACGTACTGCAGGGCAAGGTGTGGGTCCCCGGCCCCGGAAAGGAGCCGCGGGAGGTGTACGTCGTCAAGGCCGACGCCGACCGGTCGGGCAAGAGCCCAGCCCTGGAGGTCACGCACGGCGCCCGCGATCAGCAGGCGCCGAGACACCGACCGGAGTGGAGGCCCACGGATATCAGGATTCCGGCGGCGAATCCGCCGTCCCGTCGATCGCGACACCACAGGCCCCATCTGAGAGATCGTCACTCCAGTACCAGCATGGGGGCGACCACGCTTACGGCCCGGTCACCCTGGCGTCCCTATTAGCCCGACTTATGCCTGTCTGGATCGCACAGCAAGTGAACTCGCGGCGTACCCCGGAGCAAGTTTCTGTTAACAGCGTTGCAGCGAGGGGGAGTTGGTCAAGGGTTCCATGGGGCGCGAGAGTCTGATTAGACTCCTCTCGAATTAGCGGTTGTCACGAGGGGACCTCGCATGTCACGCAAGCCCCGATTGATATTCAACGGCCATACCCGGCACACGGAACCGTCCACGGTGATGGGCAGCAGGAGGCGCGGCTACGGGCGACTGGCGTCTGCCACGCTGGTGCTCGCGTCGCTCGCCACGGCCTGCGCCGACGAAGCAGGCGGGTCGGGGGCGATGCAGGCCAGCGGATCCACCACGGTGGCACCGGTCGCCGCTGATGCGGCCGAGGCTCTGAAGGCCAAAGGGCTCGACATCACCGTCGCCACGCAGGGCGGATCCGCCGGCGGCATAGCCCAACTCGGCGCGGGTCAGATAGACATAGCGCTGAGCTCGAAGCCCCTGTCGGACGAAGACCGCTCGGCACACGCCGGTACCGACTTCGTCACGACGCAGATCGGCTCGGACGCGGTCGGTGTGATCGTTACCAAGAAGGTCGCGGATGCAGGGGTGACGAACCTGACCGCGGACCAGGTCCGCGGCCTGTTCGAGGGAAAGATCACGAACTGGTCCGAGGTCGGCGGGCCGGACCTGAACGTCTTCGTCTACGACAAGGAGCCGGGCCGCGGGACCCGTGAGGTGCTGGACAAGTACGTCTACGGGGACGGAAAGGCGCCGCCCCCGCCGGAGTCCGGCAACTTCGCCATCGTGGGAGGCAACCTCGAGACCCGGAACAAGCTCAAGTCCACCCCCGGAGCCGTCGCTCCTCTCTCCACCGGCTTCATCGAGGGGCACAACGACCTGGCCGCGGTGACCCTGGACGAAGTCGCCCCGAGTTCCGAGAACGTCGCGTCAGGGAAGTATCCGATGTCCAGGCCGCTGTACATGATCACCAACGGTGAGCCGAAGGGAACGGCGAAGGAGTTCATCGACTACATCCTGACGGACAAGGGGCAGACGCTGCTGTCCAAGCACGGCTACCTGACGCTCAAGCAAATCGGGAAGTAACCGGTGACCGTCAAGGCGCTGGTGCGTCGGCCGGCCCCACCGGACGAAGCGCCCCGCCCCCGCCCGTCGCGATGGATCTGGGGCTGGGTGTTCACAGGCGCGCTGTCCGTAGCCGCCATCCTTGTGGTCCTGGTGGGGTATCTCGGCGCGGGCCTCGGCAGCGGCGAAGTCGACTGGCCGGAGTTGCTCACGGATCCCTCGTGGAGCCCGACCTACTCTGCCTTCGGCGGACTGGCGATGATCTACGGATCCGTCGTCGTCTGTCTGACTGCCCTCGCGATCGCCGTGCCCGTCAGCTGGGCAGCGGCGGTAGCCCTGTCGGAGTACCTTCCGCCGCGTCTCGCGCGCCCGCTGCGCCTGTGCGTGGAACTGCTCGCAGCCGTCCCCTCGATCGTCTACGGGCTCATCGGCATCTTGATCATCCGGCCCGTCATCGCCCGGATGGCAGACGTGCCGGGCGGAGACAGCCTGCTGGCTGCAGGCATCGTGCTCGCAGTCATGATCACACCAACAGTGGTTGCCGTGAGCGTGGACGCTCTGGCCGCAGTCCCGGACCGCTACCGCGAGGCGGCCTTCTCTCTGGGGCTGACACGGCGTGAGGTCATCCGGTCCGCGGTCCTCCCTCTCGCGAAACCCGCGATGCGTGCGGCTGTTCTGCTCGGCCTGGCTCGGGCACTCGGTGAGGCCATCGCGGTCTTCCTCGTCGTGGGAAGGGCTGACGGACGCCTTCCCACGACATTCGGGGAGTTCCTCGACTCGCTGGTCCACCCCGGACAAACGCTGACCACGAAGCTCGCCGGCCCTGAACCGGTACTGGCCGGGACCTCAGGCCCGTACTTCGCCGCCCTGTGCGGACTGGGCATCATCCTTCTGGCGCTCGTGGCCGCCGCGACCGTGTTCGGAACCCGTGGCGCATCGCGAACGGCGAACAGCCGACGCGCCTCCTACCGGCCGGCAGCACGGATGCGCATGCAGCAGGACCGGCTCATCGCCGCGCTGCGGTTGGGAGCACTGCTGCTGCCGACGGCGGTGCTGGTGGCCATGCTCGCGCTCCTTGCCACACGGGGCAGCAGCGCCTTCAACCCGTCGTTCTGGTTCACCTCCGCGACCGGCGCCGCGGGCGGAGGCGTACGCGACCAGATCGTGGGGACTCTGCTTCTGATCGCCACCACAGGACTGATCTCACTGCCCCTGGGCTTCGGTGCCGGGATTCTGATGGGTGTCCACGCATCAGAACGCACCGCGCGCCTGCTCCAGACGATGACCGTGGTCGTCGGTGGGGCACCGACCATCCTTCTGGGACTGGCCGGGTTCGTCATCCTGTCCAGCACCATGGGGTGGGGAAGATCGTGGCTGGCCGGTGCCATCGTCCTGGTCCCGGTCGTCGTACCCATTGTCGCGCTCACCACCGCGAGCCGAGTACGAAGCATGTCTCCCGAACTGACCGAAAGCGCCTTGTCCCTGGGGCTGACACGCGCACAGTTCATCCGCTCCGTCGTGGTCCCCTACGCGTGGCCGGCCACGGTCACCGGCCTGCTGCTGGGACTCGCCCGAGCAGCAGGAGAAACCGCCCCCCTGCTGTTCACCGCAACGGTCTTCTTCGGAGCTCCCACCCTCCCGGACGGCATCGTCGATTCCCCGGTCCAGGCTCTGCCGACGCACATCTTCACCCTGTCCCAGGACTCCGGAGACCCACAAGCGGTGGCACAGGCGTGGGGAAGCGCCATGGTCCTGGTGCTGATCACCGCAGTACTGCTCAGCGTGGCAGTCGCGCTGCGCAACCGCCTCGAAGGAGAGCGATGGACAACGTGATAGTCACGAACCGGCTCCGGGTGCGCGATGGTGAGAGGACGCTTGTGGGGCCCGTCTCCTTAGAGCTCGGGCACGGGTCGACCACCGGTCTGAGTGGCCCTTCGGGCGTGGGCAAGTCCACAGTGCTGCGCGCGTTGGTCGACCTGCTTCCCAACGGGCTGGTGCGCGACGGAGATGTGCATGTGCTGGGACGTCGGATCGAGCATCGCAAGGGCGACGCCGACCTGAGGACCAAGATCGTACTCGTCCCTCAGGTACCGGTCGTCTTCGGAGGCAGCGTCCTTGACAACGCTATCTTCGGGATCCGCCACGTGATGAGGGTGGCACGGGAAGCACTGCATGACAGGGCGGAGCAGGCGTTGCGTGAGGCGGGACTGTGGAAAGAGGTGCGCGACAGACTCGACTCTCCCGCCCAGACGCTGTCCGCAGGGCAGCGGCAGAGGCTCTGCCTCGCCCGGGCGCTGGCGCTGGAACCCGCAGCGCTCCTTCTGGACGAACCCACCAGCGCGCTGGACGAACGGAGCCGCGACATCGTCGAGGAATCCGTAGCCGCTCTCCGGGGACACCGCACCGTCCTGATCGTCTCCCATGACCCGGCACAGGTGGGGCGGCTGTGCGACACCACGGTGAGCCTGGAGCAGCCGGAGTCGACGCCGCGTACTGCTGCGGTCTCCTGACCAGCTGCTACTGAAGCTTGCCTGCGACCGACTCGGTGCACCCCATCAACCTCAGGTCACGACCTGAGCGGGGGCTTGTCGGCGAGGGCGGCGAGGTAGCGCTCGGCGTCGAGCCCTGCCGCGGTGGACGACGGTGACGGAGCGGGTGAAGCGGGGCAGGAAGGCTGCCTCTTCCATGGCGGCGTCGCTGCCGTCGACCACGACGAAGTCGCGCTCGCGGAAGAAGAACCCGTCACAGGTGGCGCACCAGGAGACACCGCGGCCGGACAGCTCCTCGACCGTCTTGGCGCCGAACTCCTCGGCCTCGGCCCCCATGTTCTCCATAAGGACCGGACCGTCCACACCGTCCGGGAAGCCGGGAAGTTCTCGCCTTTGGTCGTCGTGGTCAGCGAGCCGCCCACGAAGATCGAGCTGCCGAACAACAGGGGCTTCAGCTGGGCGCAGGCGGCGTAGAGAGCGGCGGTATCCGGCGGGGCCGATCGATGATGACGGCCTCGCGGATCTCGCTCATGCGGTCTGCTCCGGGTTCGCCGGGGCGATCTCCTCGATCAAGTTCTCGACGAGCTTCTTGATCTCGTCACGGATCGGGCGTACGGCCTGGACACCCTGGCCCGCCGGGTCCTCCAGCGTCCAGTCGAGGTAGCGCTTGCCGGGAAAGACGGGGCAGGTGTCGCCACAGCCCATGGTGATGCAGACGTCGGACGCCTTGACCGCGTCGACCGTGAGGATCTTGGGGGCTTCGGCGGTGATGTCGATGCCAACCTCGCGCATGGCCTCGACGGCCGCGGGGTTGACCTGGTCGGCAGGGGCGGAACCCGCGGAACGGACCTCGACGCGGTCCCCGGCCAGGTGCGACAGCCATGCGGCGGCCATCTGGGAGCGGCCGGCGTTGTGGACGCAGACGAATAGGACGGAGGGCTTCTCGGACACGGCAGTCTCTCTTGTCTCACGACCGAAATCAGGCACGAATGAAATCAGCGCCCGATGGTGTCAGTCACCACTGATGTGAGAGTATCAGCGCATGATGACGTCAGTCGACACTGGTCTACTCCGGACGCTGGGCGACCCCCTGCGCCTGCAGATCGTGACCCTGCTCGCCCGCGAGACCCTCTGCACCACCCACCTCGTCGAAGAAACCGGTGCCCGTCAGACCAATCTCTCCAACCACCTGAGAGTGCTACGCGAGGCCGGCGTCGTGGAGACCGAGCCCTGCGGGCGCTTCACCTACTACAAGCTGCGCCCGGACGTCATCGCCCAGCTTGCAGGCCAGTTCGCCGACCTGGCCGAATCCGCCCGTACCGCCAGCGAGAACAAGAGGGCCTGTCCGTGACCCCCACCCAGGCGCCCGCGACGACCGAGCCCCCCTCCGTCGTCGCGAAGCTGTCGACCCTCGACCGCTTCCTCGCCGTCTGGATCCTGATCGCCATGGCACTCGGCCTCGGGCTCGGGAGGCTGATTCCCGGGCTGAACGACGCGCTCGCCCGGGTCGAGATCGGCGGCATCTCGCTGCCGATCGCCGTGGGCCTGCTGATCATGATGTACCCGGTCCTGGCCAAGGTCCGCTACGACAAACTCGACGCCGTCACCGGCGACCGCAAGCTGATGGCCTCCTCGCTGGTCGTCAACTGGGTCCTCGGCCCGGCGCTCATGTTCACGCTGGCCTGGATCTTCCTGCCGGACCTGCCGGAGTACCGGACCGGACTGATCATCGTCGGCCTGGCCCGCTGC
Organism: Streptomyces sp. B5E4; assembly: GCF_039871555.1. Lineage (NCBI taxonomy): Bacteria > Bacillati > Actinomycetota > Actinomycetes > Kitasatosporales > Streptomycetaceae > Streptomyces > Streptomyces sp. B5E4. Next base: position 281,474 of record NZ_JBDPMI010000006.1, on the reverse strand, counting down.
ATCGCCATGGTCATCATCTGGAACGACCTCGCCTGCGGCGACCGCGAAGCCGCAGCCGTCCTCGTGGCGCTGAACTCCGTCTTCCAGGTCATCGCCTTCGGCGTCCTGGGCTGGTTCTACCTCGACCTGCTGCCCGGATGGCTCGGCCTCGGCGACGGCGAACATCTCGACATCTCCATGTGGAAGATCGCGCTGAACGTCGTCATCTTCCTCGGGGTTCCCTTGGTCGCGGGGTTCCTGACCCGCCGCATCGGCGAGAAGAAACTGGGCCGCGAGTCCTACGAGGCGAAGCTCCTTCCGAAGATCGGCCCCTGGGCCCTCTACGGCCTGCTCTTCACGATCGTCGTTCTGTTCGCGCTCCAGGGCAAGACCATCACCTCGCAGCCGCTGGACGTCGTCCGCATCGCGGTCCCGCTGCTCGTCTACTTCGCGGTGATGTGGTTCGGCGCCTTCCTCCTCGGCCAGGCGATCGGCCTGAACTACGAGCGCACCGCCACGCTCGCCTTCACGGCCGCCGGCAACAACTTCGAGCTCGCCATCGCGGTCGCCATCGCCACCTTCGGCGTCACGTCCGGCCAGGCGCTGTCGGGTGTCGTGGGTCCGCTGATCGAGGTTCCGGTGCTGGTGGCGCTGGTGTATGTCGCGCTCGCCTGGCGTGCGAAGTTCACCGCGGCGCAGGTCAAGTAGCCGGTCGTACGGCATGGTTCGGCTGCTCCGCGGTACACGGCGGGGCAGCCGTGCGAGGAAAAGGCTGCGCCGTGGTGACCAGACGCGTCAACGTGGTCGTCACCGGCGGGCGGTCAGGCCGGACTCGCCGCCGGCTACCACCTGCGTCGCCTCACTCGGCGACGTCGTCGTCGTGCGGCCCGTACGCGAGGCGCGCGACGCCGGACTCCTCAGGGCGCAGCCGATGTTCCGCCGACTCACCGCGACCGGCGGCGAATGGCCCCGCGCTGTCCCACCTCGCGCCGCTCGGTCTGCGGGGGCCTCGCGGGCACATCCCCACCACGGGCACCCGGGCGCTTGAGGAGCCGCACCTCCACCTTCTCGGCTACGGCGACCGGACCGGCCCGGCCTCCGCGACCCTCATCGGCGTCGGCCGTCCCGCACGCGACGCCGCCACGGCCATCGCGGAACTGCTCAGCCTCCCTTGACCCACCCAGGCCTGCCGGGCGCTACCGCTCCTCGGCGGAGGAGGCGAAGAGGGGGCGAGACTGGTCGCGTGGAGATCCGCAGCCTGCGAACCACTCATCGCGCGAGCGCTCCGATGCGTCGCTGTCCCGGCAGGGGTGCCGGGTCCGTCGGTCCACAACGAGGCCGGCCGATGCGCTGCGCTCCCGCCTACTGGCAGCAGGCCGACTGAGGGACGCTCTGCTGATTCGTGAGGGACAAGATCTCCGCGAGGGGGGCAAGCGCACTGGGGACGACCTTGTAGTACACCCATGTTCCACGGCGCTCCGAAGCGAGCAGGCCCGCCTCGCGGAGCTTCTTGAGGTGATGGCTCACGGTCGGCTGAGAGACCCCGACGTCAGCGATATCGCAGACACATACCTCTCCGGCGCTGTGCGAGGCGATGTTGGAGAAGAGCCTCAGCCGAACGGGGTCCCCCAGGGCCTTGAACATGGCGGCTATCTGCTCCGCCTTCTGCTGCCCCAGAGCCTCTGGGGCAGGGTTGGGGATGCAGATGTCAGTTCCTTGTGGCAGGGGTGCCACGTCCAGAATCTTCAGGTTCGGCATAGATCTATATTTACATTGGTCAACGTGTAGCAACAACCAGTGAGTTTCGGTCACTGAAGCCTCAGGCCGACCAGCGGGTGCTGCCCTCGCACGCGGGTCGGGACGGCCCAGGGCGGGCGCCCGTACGGGGTGGCGACGGCGGTGGGCGCGCCGCCGCCACGTCGGGTCCCTGCGTGGCGCTGGGGTCAGCCGCGTTTGGGTTCGGGCAGGACGTAGCGGTTGAACATGAGTTCCTGCAGAACAGGGTCTCCGCCCTCGACGATCGACACATAGCGGATGTCCCGCAGGAGTTTGCCGATGATGTGGTCGGTGGTGAAGCCGAGGCCACCGAACATCTCGGATCCGGCGCTGGCGATCTCCCATCCGGCCTGGCCGCAGTACATTTTCGCCGCGAGAGCCGAGCGCAGGGTGCCGCGCTGGACGAGTTCGTCGGCTGCGTCCGGTCGCGCCATGAGGGTGTCGAATTCGCGGGCGGCGGCTCGGCACTGGTTCTTCATGACGTCGATCTGGGTTTCCATCTTTCCCAGCCGGTTCATGAAGACGGGATGGTCGATGAGGTAGCCGTCCTGGAGGGTTTTGTCCTCGGCGTAGTCCATGCTGATGTCACGGATGCGGCGTGCGACGCCGAGGGCTGTGGTGGCGATGAGGATCCGGCTGGCGTTGAGTGCCACTTCCAGCAGGCGCAGGCCCGGACCCCGAAGGACGTTGGCTGCGGGGACCCGGCAGTCGATGAGGCTGACCTCGTAAGTGCCGGATGACCGCAGGCCGATCATTTCCCAGCGTTTGGTGATATGGACCCCGGGTGTGCCCGCCGGGACGAGGGCGGCGATGAAGTCGCTGGGGTCTTCGGCCGAGCGGCCGACGACGATGAGGAAGTCGGCGAATCCCGTGTTGGTGGAGAAGTACTTGGTGCCGTTGATGGCGACCTCGTCGCCGTCCCGGGCGATGGTGGTGGTGATCCTCGCGAGTTCGCTGCCTGCGGCTTCTTCGCTGCCGAGGGTGGCGCAGAAGCCACCGGTGCCGGCCATGGCGGCAAGGTGACGGGCCTGGAGTTCCTCGCTGCCGTAGAGCTGGACCATGGTGGTGCCGAGGATGGAGATGAAGAGCGTGAAGGCGGCTCCGGCGTCGCCGTAGGCGAGTTCGGAGACGATGTCGACGCTGTCTTCGAGGGTGAGTCCGCGGCCGCCGTGCTGGGGGGCTATCCACCAGTTGGAGAGGCCTTGTTCGTGGAAGGTCTTGTAGAGGGGCAGCGGTGCGGTGTCGAAGGAGTCGAGGTAGTCCTCCTGGCCGACCAGTTCGTGGTGGGCGAAGGCGCGTGCGCGCTCCAGGATGTCGCTCGTCGTGGTCATGTCGGGCCCGGTTCCCGTTCAGATGCGGTAGAAGAGGTTGAGGAAGCGTCCGGCGAGCCGCTGGTCTCCCCGGCAGGTTCCGGTGTTGGCCCGGCCGAAGGCGGCCAGGACGAGACTGGCGGGGTCGAATTCCAGGACGGTGTGCTGGTCGTCGACGGGTCCGGGGGTGAACGCGATTCCGTCGCCGGTGATATCGGCGCGTGTGGTTCCGGCATGGGGGCCCGTGGTGACGCGGATGCCGATGCTGAAGGGTTCGGTGCCGGTGGTGTCGCTGGTGTTCTGCCACATCAGGAAGCAGACGGGAACGAGGATGTCGGCGGCATCGGCGCTCAGCACGTGACAGTCGTCGAGGCCTTCGCGGATGTCCCAGGTGTGGACGATGTAGTCGAGGACCTGGCAGATAGGCAGAAAACAGGCAGGAACGGGGCCCATGTACTTGTGCGGTACGAGGAGTTTGGTCCACTCGCTGTCGGACAGCTCACCGGTCACCTGGAGGATTTCGTCGAGGAGGCCGCGCAGTCGGGCCAGGAGCTCGTCCTGGGCGACGCTGCGCAGGGCCAGGGCGTCCTCGTCCATGATGCGTGCCATGTCACGGACGTTGAGAGGGCCGACAGGGTCTGCCTTGCCGCGTGCGGCGGCGAAGGAGTTGAGGTAGACCGCGGTGGTGTCGGCCATGTGGGCGATGACGTCGCGGACCTGCCAGTGCCCGGCGGCGGTGGGAGATTCCCAGTGGGCGGGGTCGGCTGCCAGGGCCAGCATGGTGTCGGCTTCGCGCCGCCATATCTGTTCGAGGTTCTTGCGGCTGGCGGGTTCCATGAAGTTCCAGCTCAACGGAGTTCTCCCGGTGTCAGGTCGGCGGCGAGTCTTTCGAGAGCGAACGCGGCGCCCTGTGCGGGCATCGCGTTGGTGAGGTAGGCCAGGTGGGCGAAGTAGGTGCCGCCGCTGCCCTGGCAGGCGAGGTCGCCTTGGGCGCAGTAGTTCTGGAGCCGGTCCTGCCAGTTCTTGAGCTGGCCTGGCGGGCGGGGGTTGTCGCTTTGGCGACCGGGTTCGAAGGTGCCCCTGTTGGAGGGTTCCCCGTCGGTGAAGCGGGGGTCTCCGTAGAAGAGGACCGCGCTGATTCGGGCTGCCGCCCGGGGTGAGAGTTCGGCGGCATCCTGGCCTGCGGTGCGCTGTGAGGGGGGCAGGAGCGTCTCGCCGATGACCCAGGCGCCCTGGGAGTAGCCCATGAGGACGTGCAGGCGGTGGGGTGCTGCCGCTGTGCTCTGGTTGAGGAGGTCGGCCAGGGCCCTCACTCCTTGGCCGACACTGGCGGTGAAGTCGAAGGTGGCGGGGTATTCGAGTTCGGTGTAGGTGGTGTGGTGGTGCGGGCTCTGTTCGATGATGCGATCACCGAGTGGGCGCAGAAGGTTGCTGCCGGTCTGCGGTTCGGTGGTGCCGCGTACGCCGATGAGTGCGATGTCGGGCCGCACGTGCGGTTCGGTACTCACGCGCCGGTTCCGGCGAGGGCGGCCTCGACTTCCTGCTGGGTGAAGTTGCCGCTGGCGACGATCCGACCGTCGATCATGACCATGGGAGGCTGGGCGGTGCCGCGTACCAGCTGGCTCTGGATCTCCGCGAGGATGTCGGGGCTCAGCGCGCCCGCGAGTGCTTCGGTGGCAGAGACGAGTCGTGCGCGGGAGGGCGATCCGGTGGCGGTGATCGCCTCGGTGACGGTCTTGACCGCACGCTCTTCGGCGGGTGCCGCGGCGGGATTGCAGCAGCTGTCGCTGATGATGAGTACCTCACGGGGCTGCTGCTGGGCTGCTGTGCCCTGCGGGGTCGGGGCGGCCGCGGGGGCACCGCAGCAGGCCGGGCCCGCGGTGTCGGCCGGAGAGTTGGCGGAGGACGTCATGGTCGTGGCTCCTTGGAGGGGTATGACGAATCGGCGCTCGTCACCCGGTGTGGGGGCGGCGCTGCGGGCGGGTTGGGTCAGGCGGTACGGCCGAGGGCCGAGTAGAGCTCTGCGGCGACGGTGTGTGCGGCGTGGGAGTCCGCTGTGAGGCGGTTCTTGGTCAGGGCGAAGGCGATGCCGTGCGTGGGGTCGGCGAAGGCGGCGCTGCCGCCGCTGCCCGTGGTACCGAAGGACTGGGGTGAGCCGCCGGCCCAGGTAATGCCGTGGAAGTAGCCGAGCGTCTTGGGGCTCGGGTGGCCGAGCATGCGGTCCTCGGCGGAGACGGCCGGCCGGGCGGCCTCCTTGGCGGTGCCCGCGGGCAGGAGGTGTACGCCATCGGTATCGGTGAGAAGGGCGGCGTACATGCGGGCGACGGCGGCTGCGGTCATGGTGCCGGCCGAGGGGATGTGGGCGCTGAGGTAGTTCTTCTGGTTGCCGAGTTCGGTGCCTGCGGCGACGGGCCGCGGGGATGCGGTGAAGATGGCCGCGGAGTCGGGCAGCGAGGCGATCGCGGCGTCCCATCCGCCGTCCACGAGGGTGGCCGTACGGTGGTGTTCACTGCCGGGCAGGCCGAAGAACAGGGAGTCCTCGACGCCGAGTGGGCCGGAGACGTAGCTGCGCAGGGCTTCGGAGAGCGGAAGCCCTGTGACCCGGCGGACGACTTCGCCCAGGATCCAGCCGAAGGTCCAGCCGTGGTACCCCATCGCCGTTCCGGGCTCCCACAAAGGGGTCAGGCCGACGATGCGTGCACACATCGTGTCCCAGTCGGTCATGTGGGCGGGGACGGTGTCGGCCGGCAGGTGCGGTACCCCCGCGGTGTGGGTCAGGACGTGCCGGAGGGTGATGCGTTCTTTGCCGTGTGCTGCGAAGTCTGGCCAGTATTCGGCCACAGGGGTGTCGTAGTCGAGCCCGTGGCGCGCGGCAGCGGCGTGGGCCAGGGTCGCGGTGACGCCTTTGGCCGTGGAGAAGCTGTGGATGAGGGTGGCCGGGGTCAGGGGCCTGTCCGCGGCCGGGTCCGCGGTGCCCGCTGCTGCATTGGCCACCAGTTCGCCCTGGAAGTAGGCGGCGGCCTGGAGGCCGGTCTCTCGTCCTTGCGCGACCAGGCGGTCGAGGGCCTCCTGGACGCGCTGCTGCACCTGATGGGTCGTGGCAGCCATCGGGCAAACTTCTCCCCTCGCCGGGCCCGTCAGGGACACGGCGTCACGTGGTCGGGTACTAGCGAGCGGGCTCCGGCTGGGAACAGTTCTCGTTGCCGGGGGCGGTGCTGGAGCATTCGGTGCTCTGCGGGCTGAGCGAGGCAAGCGTGGCCAGGAGTTGGACGGGCTGGACGAGGGCGTCGCAGCACAGCGAGTAGATGTTGCTGCGCCCCTTGGGTGTCGCAAGCACCAGGCCCTGCTCGCGCAGCGGGGTCAGGTGATGGCTGACAAGGGTCTGCGACATGCCACTGGCGTCTGTGAGCTCGCGCACCGACCGTGCTCGTTCGGCCAGCAGAAGCATGAGAGTCAGCCGGTTCTCGTCTGCCAGTGCCTTGAGGAGCGGGGCCAGACGCCGGGCGCGCTCCGAAGCCGTGGGCAGCGTCGACACGTCCCACAGCTCGATGTCCAGTTCACGTCCCATGACGCCATTGAACCACATCTCATTGCTATCACCAATGCATGCTGGTATTAATCGTAAAGCTTGTTCGTTGGAGGGTCGCGCTTCTCGCTGCCTCCCAGATCCTCACTGAAGGAAGAAATCCATGTCGGAGAGCGCAGACGGCCCGGGCAGGACCGTTGTCGTGATCGGAGCCGGACCCGTGGGTCTGGCCGCAGCCGCCCACCTCGTGGAACGCGGCCTGGAGCCGGTCGTGCTCGAAGCCGGTGAGCACGTGGCCAGCGCAGTCGCCGAATGGAGCCACATCCGGCTGTTCTCGCCCTGGCGCTACAACGTGGACTCCGCAGCCCGTCGTCTGCTGGAGCAGGCGGACTGGCAGGCGCCCGATCCCGAGGCACTGCCCAGCGGGGGCGAGCTCATCGAGTCCTACCTGCTGCCCCTGGCGTCCACCGCGGCGCTCAGTGGGCGCATCCACACCGGCCGGAAGGTGGTCGGGGTGACGCGGGACGGACTGGACAAGGTCCGCAGTGCCGGCCGCGAGGACCGCCCATTCCTGGTGCGCACCACCGATACATCCGGCGCCGTCAGCGACTTCAGGGCGGACGCGGTCATCGATGCCTCCGGCGTCTGGGGGCAGCGCAACCCCATGGGCGCGGCAGGCCTGCCAGCCCCCGGGGAAAGCGCGGCAGCATCCTTCCTGAGCGGGCCGCTGCCCGATGTGCTGGGCAAGGAGCGCGCCCGTTTCGCAGGCAAGCACGCTCTGGTCGTCGGGATGGGCCACTCTGCGGCCAACACCCTGCTGGCGCTCGCGGAGTTGACCGAGAGCGAGCCTGGAACCTCGATCACGTGGGCCATCCGCAGCGCCCGTGCCGACCGGCTGTACGGCGGGGGCGACGCTGACGGACTGCCCGCGCGCGGAGCTCTCGGCAGCCGGCTGAAGAACCTCGTCGACTTCGGTGTGATCACCCTGGTGCCGCAGTTCTCGATCACCGGGTTCGAGACCGGCGACGGCTGCTGCGGAGGGGGCGGGGCGGTGACCGTACACGCGGTGACCGCCGACGGCCCTCGCTCGGTGGAGGCGGACACCGTGGTCGCCGCGACCGGCTTCCGGCCCGATTTGGACATGCTGCGCGAGGTGCGACTGCGCCTGGACACCGCGGTGGAGGCGCCCTCCGCCCTGGGTCCGCTGATCGACCCCAACAACCACAGCTGCGGAACCGTCCCGCCCCACGGCGAGCGCGAGCTGGCCCACCCGGAACCCGGTTTCTACATCGCCGGCGTCAAGAGCTACGGCCGCGCCCCCACCTTCCTTCTGGCGACGGGGTACGAGCAGGTGCGCTCGATCGCCGCGGCCCTGGCAGGCGACCGCGCGGCGGCCGACGCCGTCGAACTGGACCTGCCGGAAACCGGCGTGTGCTCGACCGACCTCCCGGACAGCTCGGATGCGGGCTGCTGCAGCGCTCCGGCAGCCCCACAGGGTTTCGCCAGCGGTTCCCTGCACGGCTATTCCGGCGAACAGACCTCCGCGACCGCGTCGGCGTCCGCGTGCTGCGCAGCACCTGACACCGCCTCCCACTGACGCCTCCTCATCCCACAGAGAGCTGCGATTCCTGCCATGACTTCTGCCGCCTCCGAACCTCAAGTGCGCTGGTCCTCCAAGCAATGGGCACTCCTGGCCGTCCTGTGTCTGGCGCTGCTCCTGGACGGTCTGGACGTCACGCTCGTCGGTGTGGCCCTGCCCGAGATCGGTGCCGACCTCGGCCTGGACACCGCCCAGTTGCAGTGGATCGTCAACGGCTACCTGCTGGGCTACGGCGCCCTGCTGCTGCTGGGCGGCCGCACCGCCGACCTGCTGGGACGCCGCAAGGTCTTCCTCGTCTCGCTGGCGGTGTTCGCCATCGCCTCGCTGATCGGCGGACTGGTCGACGACGGCCTTCTCATCATCGTCACCCGGTTCGTCAAGGGCGTCGCCGCCGCGTTCACCGTCCCCACCGGGCTGTCGATCATTACGACGACCTTTCCCGAGGGGAAGCAGCGCAACAAGGCCGTCGCCATCTACACCGCGTTCGGCGCTTCCGGGTTCTCCTCCGGCCTGGTCATCGGCGGTCTGATGACCGGACTGAGCTGGCGCTGGACGTTCCTGTTCTCCGTCCCCATCGCGTTCGGCGCACTCGTCGTCGGCATCTTCCTGATTCCCCGCGACCGGCCCAGCGTTCGCGGCCGCTACGACTTCCCCGGTGCTCTCACCATGACCGCGGGCCTGCTGCTGCTGGTGTATACCGTGGTCAACGCGCCCGAGGTGGGCTGGGGAGCTTCGCGGACCTTGCTGTCCTTCGTTGGTGTGGTGGTTCTCCTCGGGGCATTCGTCGCCGTGGAACGCAAGGTGGACAGTCCGCTGGTGCCTCTGCGGGTGTTCCGCCGAGGTGCGCTCATGAGGGCGAACTTCTCGTTCATCGCCCTGCTCGGTTCCTACTTCAGCTTCCAGTTCCTCATGACGCTCTACCTCCAGGGAACGCTGGGCTGGAGCCCGCTCGAGCTGGCTCTGGCGCTCCTGCCGATCGGTCTCATCGTCGCCTTCGGCGCCCCCATAGCCGGCCGGCTCATCCCCCGTTTCGGGACAGCCAAGCTCATCGTGTTCGGCCTGTCCGCCGAGGCGATCGGGTTCATTCTGCTTCTGCGGCTGACCACCGACCCGGCGTACGTGTCCCTGATCCTGCCCACCGTCGTTCTGGTGGGTATCGGATTCGCGTTCGTCTTCCCCTGCGCCAACGTACAGGCGGTGACCGGTGTCGAGCCCCATGAGCAAGGTCTGGCAGCAGGCATGCTGCAGGCGAGCGGGCAGATCGGTGCAGCCGTCGTCCTGGCGGTCACCACCGCCATCATCGCCATGGACGGCGCCGACGGAGCGCAGCCTTCGGCACAGGACGTCCTCGACCAGTTCCGTCCCGGGCTCATCTTCGCCACCGCCGTCGCGCTGGCAGGTGTCGTCCTCGTCCTGATCAAGCGGCGCACGCCGCAGCCGACTGCCGCTTCCGAGTCCGCACTCGCTCCCGAGGCGGACACTCCCGCCAAGTAGTCCGGACCCGGTGCGGGCGCGATCACGCGCCCGCACCGGGCTCTGCCACGTCTTCCCACAGGCGCCGAAAGGAACGACCCACCGATGGAGCACCCCACACGCATATCGCGCCGCAGTATCGTCGTCGGCACCGCCGCTCTGGGCACCGCAGGAGCCATACCGGCCCAGCAGGCCGCAGCCCAGGGGACGCAGACGAACACGGCAGCGCACGGCACCACCCGCATACCCGGCACCGGGCGACCCACCATTCCACGCATCGACTTCACCGACGGCTCGGCCGCACTTACTCCTGACCGGACGGTGGCCACCGCCTGCCAGTTCTGCAACGCGAACTGCCGGCTGCACGTGGATCTGAAGGCGGACCGCGTCATCGGCATCCGCGGCGAGGAGCAGGATGCGGTCCAGGACGGCAGCATCTGCGTCAAAGCCGAGATGATGCCCGAACTGGTCTACAACGAGGCCCGTCTGACCTCCCCTCTGCGCCGCGTGTCGGGCCCGAAGGGATCGCGCGAGTCCCGGTTCGAGGAGATCAGCTGGACCGAGGCGCTGGAGACGATTGCCCGCCGCCTCCTGCACTTGCGCGATACCGGGCAGGCCCACACCATCGCCAACCGGGCCACGGGCAGGATGCCCCAGGGCACTACCGCCGTGATCGCTCGTCTCTTCGCCCTGCTCGGAAGTCCCAACAACATCGACGTCGGCCCCGTCTGCAACGACGCCGGCGGGAACGCCCTGGCCGCGACCTTCGGCATGGGAAACTTCACCAACGGCTACGGCGTGGACGCCGCAACCGGCAAGCAGGATCTCGGTGCCGCCCGGCATCTGCTGTTCCTCGGCACGAACCAGGCCGAAACGCATCCGGTCACCTTCGAGTACCTGCTGCGCCGGCGGGAGGAGACCGGGGCGACCCTCACTGTCGTGGACCCCCGCCTCACCCCGACAGGCACGAAAGCCGACCGGTGGGTTTCCCCCAAGCCGCACACCGACTTCGCGCTGGTGTTGGCCATGCTGGATCACATCATCCGTAACGGCCTGTACGACCGCCAGTTCGTGAAGCGCTGGGTGACGGGGTTCACCGAACTCCAGCGTCACCTCGCGCAGCACGGCTACACGCCCGCGTGGGCCTCTGAGGTGACCGGGGTACCGGAGACCACGATCATCGAGATGGCGGAGGAGTACGCGAGTGCTCGTCCGGCCGCGATTTTCTGCAACGCGGGAATCTCCCACCAGCTCGGCGCGTTCGACACCTACCGCACTCTGGCGTTCCTGGCCGCCGTCACCGGCAACATCGGCGTCCCGGGGGGTGGCTGCAACTTCATGCACAACACCTGGCCCGGCGCGCTGGGGCTGCCCGCCCTCGATGGGGCCTTGCCCAAAGTGCGGGAGGCGTTGCCCGTGGGTCCGGACTACTTCGCCGAGTCGATTCTCACCGGGGAGCCTTACCGTCTCAAGGCGGTGATCACCCAGGGCAATCCGCTGGTCTCCTCGGCGAACACCACCAAGGTCCGCGAGGCGTTCGAGCAGCTCGATTTCTACGTCTACACCGGGCTGTTCATGGAGGAGCCGGCCTACTACGCCGACATCATTCTGCCCGTGTGCAGCGGTCTGGAGATGGACGGCGTCTACATGCGCCGCGATGACCGCGCCATCCGGTGGCAGGACCAGGCGGTGCCGCGGGTCGGTGAGTCCAAGCCCGACTGGGAGATCTGGGTCCAGCTTGCACGGACCATGGCACGGCTGGACACACAAGGGCCGGCCGGCCAGTGGACGAAGGCCTTCCCCGCACGATGGGACAGCTATGCGAACCTGTGGGCCGACTTCGTCGAGCACACCCCCGGCATGGGCGGGATGAGCCGCGCCCGCCTGAGGAAGCGCTCCGAACCACTGCGCTGGCCGTGCCCCACCGACCGGCACCCCGGAGTGAGCACGCTGTTCGCCGACCACCCCAGCTGGTACGAGGCAGCGGCCTCCTTGTCCCCCGCACACCGGGGCAAGCGGTTCCTGACGCCGAGCGGCAAGGTGGAGATCACCACGCCTGAACTGGAGTCCGGCCTGAAGGCTTCGGGGCACGGCGCACTTCCGGTCTTCTACACCCACCCGGAGGTCACCGGGGCGCATCCCACGGTGCGTTTCGAGGAGGGTTTCGTGCCCAACCCCCTGACTCCGCGTGCCGTGACCCACCCGGTGGTCCTGGGTGTGCAGGGCAGCGATGCGGTTCACCGCAACTTCCCGCTGATGGGGATGACAGGACGGCCCAGTGTCGTGCATTTCGCCGAGGTCACGCACTGGACGCGTACCGGCAAGCAGCTCAACGGCGTCCGGTTCATTCAGATCCACCCCCGCACAGCGAGGCTGAACGGCATAGCCGACGGGGATGAGGTGAAGGTCGAGAGCCCACGGGGCTCGGTGACAGGACATGCTCTGGTGTGGGAAGGGATCCGCCAGGACACCGTGTTCGTTCCCAACACGTTCGGCCCGGCGCAATCCGTCGGCGATGTCTTTGGTGCCTCCCGTTACGAGCCGGCCAACGTTCTGCTGGACGACCGCTTCTACGACAACCTCTCGGGTCAACAGGCCTACAAGTGCTTTGCGTGCCGTGTGACCAAGGTCTGACGTCGCGCCCCTGCTGACCCGGCGCCGGACCGAACACGGCGAAGGGTCAGCAGGAAAGCCTGGCCCACAGCGCAAGAGTCATCGGCGAAGCCTCATCGAGGACTTGGCCAAGTGTGTGCGTGCCCATGATCTCTCCCCCGTCAGTGGTCCGCGCCCCGGAAGCGTCTGCCGCCAGGCCGTGAGCCGCTATCTCACCTTGCGGAAATGTCCTATTCTGATCAACCTCCGACCGGTCCGACATCGACATGCTTCTAACTTGACATGCGTCGAAGCAGAGACGCAACCCCTCATTTCGCTTCCACTGCCGGATGACGTGCAATCCGGCCGCCCGCCCGCACCGGGCACGTGCGGGAGCGCCTGCACCTCCATCTGCGGCGCAGGGACGAGTGGTTGACATACCCGTCGGGGCGCTCCTAGTGTCGGCCACTGCTTCGGCGTTCATCGATATGGTGTTCGCCGTACTGCGGTCCGCCGGCCCCCTGCTGCCGTGTGCGCCGCTCTTCACCGCTCTGCGAGCCGTGTTGCTGACAGGGCGAGTTCTGGTGCCGCGTCGCGTCCCCGACCGGCCGTAGCCATATGTCCTGAAACCGACGCTGCTTCCGCCTCGTGGCGTCATGCCGTCACGCCCACAAGAGGGAGAACCCGTGTCCGCTGCGCGCAGGCCGCTGCTGGCCTTAGTCGGAGACCAGTACAACCACGAGGAGCCGGCCCACCCCCGGATCGAACCGCTGCTTCCCGCTCTGGGAGTCGACACCCAGTGGATACCGACCAGGCACATCGACGACTCCACCGACTTCTCGGTCTACGACGGCATCTGGGTCGTTCCCGGCGCCCCCTACCACGCACAGCAGGGCGTCCACCGGGCTCTGCGTCACGCTCGTGAAGCGGGGCTGCCGCTGCTGGGCACCTGCGGCGGCTTCTACAGCGCCGTGCTGGAGTACGCGCAGAACGTACTGCACCTGCCGGAGACCGCCGAGCTCGGCGACGACATCGCGCCGATCGAGAAGCTGATCCTGCCCCCCACCTGCACGGCCGACAACAACAACTGGGTCCCGTTGTTCCTTCGCGAAGGATCACGGCTGTCGGCCATGTACGGGGGGCGCACCGAGATCGAGGAGATCCTGCAGTGCGACTACGGCATGGTGAAAGAGTTCCTGGACGCCGCCACTCAGGGTGATGTCCGGTTCAGCGGCTGGGACAACCGCGATGCCCCGCGTGCCCTGGAGATCACCGGGCACCCGTTCTACGTCGCCTGTCTCTTCCAGCCGGAACTCTCCAGCGCCCCGGGCGCAGTGCACCCGGTCGTGGCGGGATTCGTGACCGCTGTGTACGAAAAGGCCGGCGTCCCCGTGCCTGACTTCACCGCCCCCGTGGCCGGTGCGCCCGACGTCGACATCGTCGAGTACGAGCAGGCTCTCAACAGCGTTCGCAACGATCCGAACACGCTGGCCGCGTTCACTGCCGACTCGCAGTTCAAGCAGGTCGAGGCCGGTGCCGGCCTGCGGGCGGTCACGCGTTCCAGTGCCGCGGGCGATGTTCGGATCGTGAGCGTGCAGAACATCTCGCCGGAGCCCCGTGCGTTCTCCCCCGCGGAGTTGCTCCCGCAGGCACAGGAATGGGGCACGCCCGTCGTCTTCCTGAGCGGCCGGATGGAGAGCAGGGAGGCCGACGGCGCTCGGCTCACCTGCACAGTGGCGCCCGGAAGCGTGGTCTGGCTGGGGGCGTTCCCGGCCGGCAGCGCCCCCGTTCCCGACTCGTTCACCGAGCCGACCGCGGCCGGGGCGTTGTGACCTCCGCCTCCGCTGGCACGTTGGTCGCCGTCGTCACGGGCGCCGGAAGCGGAATCGGGGCGGCTACCGCGGTTCGCCTGGCGGACGAGGGCTACAGCCTGGTGCTGGTCGGACGCCGCCAAGAGCGCCTTGAGGCGGTTGCCAAGAAGGTCGAGGCACGCGGCCGCCAGGCCGTTGTCCAGGTCCTCGATGTCACGGACGTGGCTGCGGTCAAGGCCTTCGGGCTGGGGCTCGAGCGCTGTGACGTCCTCGTCAACAACGCCGGCGGTGCCATCGGCACCGAAGAGGTGGAGGGGGCAGACCCGGCGGACTGGCGGGTGATGTACGAGACGAATGTCCTCGGCACCCTGCAGGTGACACAAGCCCTGCTCCCGCTCCTGGTGAGCAGCGGCAACGGAACGGTCATCGTGCTGACGTCGACCGCCGCGTTCACCGTCTACGAGGGGGGCGGCGGTTACAGCGCGGCCAAGCACGGCCAGCACGCGCTGGCCGGAACTCTGCGCATGGAACTGTGCGGCCGCCCCGTACGGGTCGTCGAAGTCGCGCCGGGGATGGTCCACACCGAGGAGTTCAGCCTCAACCGCTATCGCGGCGACAGCGCCAGAGCGGCCGCCGTGTACGCCGGGGTCGACCAGCCTCTGGTCGCCGACGACATCGCCGATGTCATCGCGTGGGTAGTCACGCGACCCGCTCACGTGAACGTGGACTTCCTTGTGGTTCGGCCACGGGCTCAAGCCGCTCAGCACAAGGTGCACCGCGCCGACGTGTAGTACGCAACTCCCCTGTATCCCGGGTCATTTCAGACGGAGGAGAGCACACATCATGACCGGTCTGCCGAAGAATCCGATCCTCGACCTCGCCGAGTACGAAGTGACCCCGGTCAAGAACGTGAATGCCAAGGTTCCCGTGCTGGGGTCCAAGAGCTACACCAATCGGCACTTGGCGATGGCAGGGCTCAGCAGCGAGCCGACCACGCTGCACAACGCACTGCTGTCGCAGGACACCCTGCTGCTCGCCGACGCTCTGCGCGCCTTCGGTCACGTCACCGTCGACATCGACGAGGCCACGAACACCGTCACCGTCACGCCCAACGGCAAGCAGATGACCGCACCGGCGGACGAGATCGACATGGGCAACGCCGGTACCCCGATACGCCTGCTGATCACGATGGCGGGACTCGCCCACGGCACCACCGTTCTGACCGGTTCGGAACGGATGCAGGAGCGTCCGATGGGGCACCTCTTGGACGCGCTCGACCCGCTCGGCGTCCCGGCGCTCGACCTGCGGGGCAACGGCTTTCCGCCGATCTCCGTAGAAGGTCCTTCCCTGACAGGCGGCCCCACGTACATGCACGGCACCGTCAGCAGTCAGTTCACGAGCAGTCTGCTGATCAGCGCGCCGTACGCCCGTGAGGACGTAGAGGTCAGCCTCATCAGTGAGCTGCTGTCGAAGCCGTACGTGGACATGACGGTCGCCGCAATGGCAGCCCGCGGCGTTCAGGTCGAGCGGCAGGGCTACCGCTCGTTCACCGTCCGCGCCGGCCAGCGGTACACAGGTGGTGATGTCACCGTCGAGCCGGACGCCTCCGGCATGTCGTACTTCCTGGCAGCCGCGGCCATCCTCGACGGGCGCGTCACCATTCCCGGTATCAGCGGCGACTCCGTCCAGGGCGACGTCGACCTGGTCCGGGCACTGGTGAGCATGGGCTGCAAGGCCGATGTCACCGGCGACAGCATCACCTTCGAGGGGTCGGACAACCTGACCGGCATCGAGATCGACATGGTCAACATGCCCGACGTGGTGCCGACCCTCGCCATCGTGGCCGCCTACGCCCAGGGCACGACGCACATCACCGGCATCGGCAACCTGAGGTTCAAGGAATGCGACCGCATCGATGCCGTCGCAACCGAACTGACCAAGATGGGCGTCACGGTCCGCACCACCAAGGACACCATGACCGTCGAAGGCGGCCGGCCGCACGGGGCGGTGATCGACACCTACGACGACCACCGCATCGCGATGGCGTTCGCGATCTGCGGGCTGCGCACCCCCGGCGTGATCATCCGTGACCCGGGGTGCGTCACCAAGTCGTTCCCCACCTTCTGGGACCGGCTTGCCGAGCTCGACCAGGATGCCTCGTGACCCTCTCACCCGGCATCCTCCTCATCCTCGACGGCTGGGGCGAGGCAGCGCCCGGTCCGGGGAACGCCGTCGCCGCAGCTTCCACCCCTCATCTCGACGCACTGCGGGCCCGCTGCTCCAGCGTGCTCCTCCAGGCTTCCGGCATCGCCGTCGGCCTGCCCGAGGGTGTCGTCGGCAACTCCGAGATCGGCCACCTCGTCATGGGAGCCGGCAGGCCACTGGAGTACGACAGCCTCCTCGTACACCGGCAGGCGGAATCCGGCTCCCTGCGTCAGCACGCGGTCCTGTCGGCAGCGTGTGGCCGCCTCGCCGGATCCGGCCGGGCGCTGCACGTGGTCGGCCTTTGTTCGGACGGGCGGATTCACTCCGACCTGTCCCACATCGGTGAGCTGCTGGGCGCAGCGGCCGACGCGGGGCTGAGCCAGGTGTGGCTGCACGCGATCACCGACGGACGGGATGTCGCCGACGGAACAGCGGCCGACTACCTGCGGCGTCTTCGGAAGATGGCCGATACGGCCGGAACCGGAACGATTGCCACGGTGATCGGCCGCAACTACGCCATGGACAAGAGCGGCCGCCGCGACCTCACCGAACGCGCCGCCGGTCTGATCGCCGACGCCGTCGGCGAGCGCACCGCACCGGACGAGGCCGCTGCCGTGGGAAGCGAAGGCGACGGTTGGACGGCTTCCACGGTGCTGAACGGTGGCCCCGCCTATCCGGGCATCGTGGACGGCGACGCCGTGCTGTTCGCGAACTTCCGCAGCGACCGCACCACGCCGCTGGTCGACCTGCTGCACGAACGTCTGGAGTCCAGCGGGCGCACGCAGGTGCGTCTGCTCAGCCTCGCCCAGTACGACACGGACACGCCGTTGGAAACGCTCGTTGAGCGTGCTGACGCGTCCGGCGGGCTGGCCGATGTCCTTGATGAGCTCGGTGTGCGTTCGGTGCGGATCGCGGAGCACGAGAAGTTCGAGCACGTCACGTTCTTCATCAACGGGCGTTCGACGGCGGAACGCCCCTGCGAGCGGCACCAGAAGGTGCCCAGTGCGTTCGGTCCGCACTACGTGGAGCATCCGCAGATGAATCTGGCCGAGGTCACCGGCCAGGTCATCGAGGCATCCGCCAGTCCGGACACCCCGCTGGTCATCGCCAACCTGGCGAACATCGACGTCGTCGGGCACACCGGCGACTACGAGGCCACCATCCGGGCCGCCGAGGTGACTGATGAGGCGGTCGGCCGGATCTGTCAGGCGGCAGCCGAGCACGGGCGGTGGGTCGTTCTGGTCGGGGACCACGGCAACGCGGAGCAGATGATCCAGACCGGCGCCGACGGCACGGTGCGTCCGTACGGCGGTCATACCCACAACCCGGTGCCGTTCGTTCTTGCCGACCCCGATGGCCGGCGTCTGGCCGCCGATCTGTCTCCGCAGTCCCTCACGCTGCCTGCCGTTGCGCCGACAGTTCTGGACCTCCTCGGCATTCAGGCCCCTTCCGTCATGTCGGCCCCCTCACTGCTGAGTGGAGCCGGCAACCGAGCTGAACACAAGGACTGACCATGCAGACCAACTCGGATCGCGCCGCTGAGGGTGGCACGGACGGGAAGCGCCGCGAGCAGGCCGAGCCGATCGCGATCATCGGCATGGCCGGACGCTTCCCCGGATCGCCGGACATCGACACGTTCTGGGATCAACTGCGCGCCGGTACCGACGCGATCAGCGAGATACCGCGTGACCGCTACGACGTCGAGGCCATCTTCGAACCGTCCCCGAGCTCGCCGGGCCGGACCAGCAGCAAGTGGGGCGGCTTCCTGGAACGGATCCAGGAGTTCGACGCAGAGTTCTTCGGGATTTCGCCCCGGGAAGCGTCCCGCATGGATCCCCAGCAGCGTCTGCTGCTGGAGACCACCTACGACGCCCTTGAGGATGCCGGGCAGGACCTGGGCCGTATCGGAGGATCGAACACCGGTGTCTACATGGGCCAGCTCGGCGGCGACTACTGGCACATGCAGTACCAGAACCCTCAGGACCTCGAGTTCTACGGACTGATCGGGGCTGCCGCCCGCGCCATGACCTCGGGCCGCGTTGCCTACTCCTTCGACTTCCGTGGCCCGAGCGTCACCCTCGACACAGCCTGTTCGTCCTCACTGACGGCCGTGCACATTGCCGCCCAGTCGATCCGGTCAGGCGAGACCACGATGGCGGTGGCCGGCGCAGCCAACGTGGTGCTCCTGCCGGAGGAAGGCACCGTCTACTCCGGTGCGCGGATGCTGGCGAGCGACGGGCGCTGCAAGTTCGGTGACGCATCGGCCGACGGCTTTGTACGCAGTGACGGGGTGGGCGTCGTCATTCTCAAGTCGCTGTCCCAGGCCCGGGCCGACGGGGACCGGGTAAGGGCGGTCATCCTGGGCAGCGCGATCGGCAATGACGGGCAGAGCAGCGGCTACCTGGTCACACCGGGAGTCGAAGGGCAGCGTGACGTCCTGCTGCGTGCCTATGAGCAGGCGGGCATCAGCCCGGCCGAGATCGACTACCTTGAGGCGCACGGCACCGGCACCAGCGTCGGCGACAAGGTGGAACTGGAAGTCTTCGGGCAGGTCCTGGGACCGGGCCGTCCGGTCGACCAGCCGTGCCTGGTGGGCTCCTCCAAGACGAACATCGGCCATGCGGAGGCCGCAGCCGGTATGGCCGGCCTCATCAAGACCGTGCTGAGTCTCGAGCACGGCGCGGTGCCCGCGAACCTTCACCAGAACACGCCCAACCCGGCCATCCCCTGGGACACCCTCCCGGTGCGGCTGCCGAGCACGTACACGCCCCTGCCCGACCGCGGCCGCCCTCACCGGGCTGGAGTCAGCAGTTTCGGTCTCACCGGAGCCAACGCCCACGTGGTGCTGTCGGCGCCGGAACCCCGTCCCGCGCAGAAGAGCGGCGGTGCCGAGGAGCCGGGGACGCATCTGCTCGCTCTGTCGGCTGTCGGACCTGAGGCGCTGATGGAGCTGGCCGGCGCCTGGGCCGACGTTCTGGACGACGAGGGTCCGTCCGCGCCGTCCCTGCAGGACCTCACCTACAGCGCCTTGCAACGGCGCAGCCACTTCGACTGCCGGCTGGCCATGGCCGTGGCCTCTCGCGGCGAAGCTGCAGCCATTTTGCGGGAGTTCGCCGAAGACGGCGAAGCGCACGGTTCGGCTTCGGCTCTCTACGTGGAGGAGGAACGCCCCCGCGTCGTGTTCGTCTTCCCCGGTCAGGGATCGCAGTGGATCGGAATGGGACGGCAGCTCCTGGCCACGGAGCCGGTGTTCGAGCAGGCCATGAAGGCCTGCGACGGTGTGATCAGCCACGAGAACGGCTGGTCGGTCATCGAGTTGCTGAACAGCGACGACACCGAGCGCTTCGCCCGTGTGGACGTCATTCAGCCCACCTTGTGGGCCATGGAGATCGCTCTGGCCGAGCTGTGGCGTTCCTGGGGAGTGGAGCCCGACGTCGTGATCGGGCACTCCATGGGCGAGGCAGCCGCCGCCTACATCAGTGGTGCGCTGTCGCTGGCGGACGCCGGCGCGGTGATCTGCCGGCGCAGCCGGATGGCCCGGCGCCTGAGCGGTCACGGCACGATGGCCTGGGTGGAGCAGTCCGCACAGCAGGCGGGCGAAGCCATCGCCGGCTACGAGAACTTGGTGGCGATCGCTGCTGCCAACAGTCCTACTTCCACTCTGCTGTCCGGGGACCGCCGCGCGCTGGAAGAGATCCTGGCCAAGCTCGACGAGCAGGACGTGTTCAACCGCTGGATCAACGTGGACTACGCCTCCCACGGGCCGCAGATGGACACCATCCGCGCAGACCTGCTGTCCGAGCTGAAGCAGTTGAGCCCTCAGGCGGGCACCATCCCCGTGCACTCCACCCTCCTCGGCGAAACGATCGACGGCTCCCAGATGGACGCCGAGTACTGGGCGCGCAACATTCGCGAACCGGTCAACTTCGTCGACGCCGTACGTACTCAACTGGACACGGGAAACACCGTCTTCGTGGAGATCAGCCCCCACCCGGTCCTGGCCTCCGCGATCGCTGCCACAGCTGAGGCTCACGGGCAGCCCAGCACGGCCGTCGGCTCCCTGCGTCGGGACGACGACGAGCGGGAATCACTCCTCACCTCGGTGGCCAAGCTGCACACCGCGAATGTCGCCTTCGACTGGGAGAAAGTCACCGGCGGCGGCCGCTTCGTCCCACTGCCCCGCTACCCGTGGCAGCGTGTCCAGCACTGGATCGAGGAGACTCAGGGGCCGGCGTCCTCCCGCGGCGCGCCTGCGGAAGGTCTTGAGGAAACAGGTCTTCCCCCGGGCGTCGTCCACACCCACCCGCTCCTGGGCGCAGCCGTCCCCGCTCCTTCGGGGACACGGACGTGGCAGGGGCCCATCGACCGGGCACGCAACGCCTACCTCGATGACCACCAGGTGCAAGGCTCCGTTATCTTCCCGGGCACCGCGTACATCGAGCTCGCCGCAGCGGCCGCGGCAGAGATCCACGGGGACGCACCGGTCTCCGTCCGCGACATCCGCTACCGCGAAGCACTGTTCCTGGACGAGGGCGCCGTCGACATCCGCGTCACCCTGAGGCTGACCGGTTCTGCTCCCGAGTATTCCCTGGAGGTCCACAGCCAGGCATCGTCGGCGTCCCCGTGGGTCCTGCACGCCGAGGCCACGGTCAGTTCGTGTGCGGCACCCGCCGGCACCGCCGAGGCTGTCGCCGACATCAGGTCCCGCGCAGGCCGGCACCAGGACAAGACCGTGTTCTACCCCTGGCACGCGGCGCGTGGCAATCAGTGGAACGGTGCGTTCCAGGCCGTGGAGGACGTCTGGATGGCCGAGGGCGAGGCCCTGGCACGTCTGGCCGGCCCATCGTCCGTGCTGGCCGACTGGGACGCTCACCGTTTCCACCCGGCTGTTCTGGACGCAGCGGCGCACTCCCTCGTCGCCGCCCGGCCGGACATCGAAGAGGGACAGGACCACGCGTTCGTCCTGGGAGGCATCGACCAGGTCCGGATCTTCCGGCGGCCGGGCACCCAGCTGTGGAGTCACTGCGTTCTGAAACCGGAGGCACGCGAGGACTCGTTTACGGGCGACGTCCGCATCCTCGATGAAACCGGAGCCCTGGTGGCCGATATGACCGGCCTGCGCCTGCAGTACCTCCGGGGGCACGCTCCAGCTCCGCTGGCATCCGCACCGGACGCTGACGAGGGGGACGGACCCGGCGACTGGCTGTACGAGTTGCAGTGGACGCCGGCAGCCCCCCTGACGACACCTGCTGTTGAGCAGGACGGAACGTGGGTGGTGCTGACGGACTCCGGCCACATCGGGCGCAATGTCGTCAAGGGGCTGCAGAGAATGGGCCAGCGGGTCGTCGTCGTCACCGCCGCCCGCGGGTACGCGACGACCGGTGCTGACCGGCATCGAGTGGACCCGGCTTCACGTGATGACCTCGCCAAGATCCTCATGGAAACAAGCCAGGACTCCACGATCCGCGGCATCGTCCACATGTGGAGCCTGGACGCCACCGTCTCGGGCGATGCGAATGATGCGGAGATCCAACGGGCCGAAGACCTGACCTGCCGTAGCGCAGTGCACCTCTCCCAGGCACTGGCAGAGGCACACCATGACCGGCCACCACGGTTGTGGCTGGTGACGCGCTCGGCGCAGCTCGTACAGCGCCAGGACCAGGTCAAGTCTCCGTTCCAGGCCCCGATATGGGGGCTGGGCCGCACGCTGGCCATCGAGCATCCGGACTGGCAGACGAGCATGGTCGATCTCGACGACGCCCCTGCCAGCGTCGACGCTCTTCTCACGCACCTGCTGCATGCGGACGGCGAATCCCAGGTTGGCTTGCGTGACGGCCTGCGGCTGGCTGCCCGCCTGGTCCGCAAGGAAGTCGGCGCCGTAGAAGCTGCCGGGGCTCCGGCGGGTCATGTCGTGATCGAGGTCAGCCACGGCGGCATCGGCGCCAGAGACGGCAACCGTGTGACCGATCCCGCGTTCATGTGGGGGTGCGCAGGCGTCGTCGCAGCAGTCGGGGACGGCACTGACGGAGTTGCTACCGGCGACACCGTCCTCGCTCTGGTGCAGGGGCCGCTCGCCGGTACGGTGACTGTCCCGGCCTCCGTGGTGGTGTCGAAGCCTGCCCACCTGACGGCGGCCCAGGCAGTCACGCTGCCGCGCGGCTTCGTCACCGCATATCGCGCGCTGCACGATGTGGCACGTGTGGCCACAGCGGAGCGGGTTGCCGTCGACGACACCACGGGCGAGCTGGCCGACGCCGCCGCGAAGGTCGCCACAGCCCTGGGGTCCACCGTGGTCTCCAGCGAAGCCCGGGATCTGGATGTGCTGGTGACCTCGGGTTCCGGTCGGAAGAACGCGTCAACCGCCCGGCAGTTGAGGCCGGGCGGACGCTACGTGGATTGCAGTGCCACGTTCGGCTCCTTGCCCGGGCATCTCTCTGTTGAGGACTTCTCCCACAACCGCGCCTTCCACACTGTCGAGCTCGCAGAGCTGTTCTCCCGCGCTCCGCAGGAACTGGGTACGGCGCTGAGGCAGGTCTGTGAGCTCGCGGAGCGGGGGGTCCTGCGAACGGCCGGCTTCACGGAACTCTCCCTGAGGGAAGCCCAGTCCGTGCAGGACGGAACGGGTCCGGTCGTCGTTGCGCTCCCGGGGCACACCGCCCATGAGAGCAACGCGGAAAAGGCCGACTTCTCCGTGTTTGCCCATGCGACCTATCTCGTCACCGGTGGGCTCGGAGGCATCGGAGGCCGTGTCGCTTCGTGGCTGGCGGACCGAGGAGCCCGGCACCTGCTCCTGACGGGGCGCACCGCTCTGCCGCCACGTGAGGAATGGGAGAGCGTCGTGCCCACCGACCCAGGTTATGAGCAGGTGTCGATCCTTCGGTCGCTGGCCGGGCGCGGTGTCGAGGTGGAGTACGCCGCTGTGGACACGGCGGATTTCGACTCCATGCGGACGGTGCTTGCGAAACGTGAGGCGGCTGAACTGCCGCGGCTGCGTGGGGTGCTGCACGTCGCCGGAACGATCGACTACACGCTGGTGCGGGATCTCAAGTCGCCGCAGATCAGCGCCGCGTTGCACGCGAAGGTGTCAGGCGCATGGGCTCTTCACCGATTGACCCGGGATCAGCGGCTGGACTTCTTCGTCCTCTTCTCGTCCGGGTCGGCTCTGCTCGGCTCACCTCTGCTCGGCGCCTATGCGGCGGGGAACGCGTTCCTGGACGCTCTGGCGCACTACCGGTTGCAGCGCGGCCAGACGGCGTCTGTCGTCAACTGGGGGTTCTGGGGCGGCGTGGGCATGATGGCGCGCAAGGCCCAGGAGGATGAACGGGACGTTGTTCCGCAGGGCATGCAGCACTTCGCCCCCTCGCAAGGTTTGGCCGTCCTGGAGCATCTTCTGCAGCATCAGTGCGACCAGGCGGCCGTGCTCCGGGTGGACTGGCCCGTGTGGGCGCAGGCATACCCCGCTCTTGCGTCGACTCCGCAGTTCCGGGGGCTGGCGCAGGGCGAAGCGGGCCCCTTGTCGGGGAAGGCGCCGGTCGCCGAGCAGCAACTGGTGACGTCCAGTCCCGTGGCGTCCGCTGCGGTGCGGCCTGGCGTGCGGGAGCCTGCTTCGCCGGTGAGGAAAGCAGCGCGTAGTTCGCCGGTCGTGACTCCGGCATCGCCTGCGGCGCCGGCTGCCGGTACCGCTGTGCATGACGGTGCTCTGCTGGAGGAGCTGACGGCCACCGTCGCGAGCGTCCTGAAACTGCCGACCAGCCGCGTCAAACCCACCACCCCCCTCAAGCGCATGGGCCTCGACTCCCTCATGGCGGTCGAACTCCGCGCACGCATCGAACGTACCCACCGGACCGACATCCCCGTCACCCTCCTCCTCAAGGGCGGCACCCTCAACAAGATCATCGACCACATCGGCAGCAACTCTCGTGACGCGGACACAGAAGGAAGATCAGGTACGTGTTCCGACACCGACAGAACCGATCAGCGCCGCACCCGCGCCCGTGAAGCCCAGGACCGTCGAGCCGACGCCGAAGGCTCCCGTCCCTGCCGCCGTCAAGGCCGAACCCGCACCGCCGACCCGAACGGACGAGGGCGCTCTGCTGGAGGAGCTGACGGCCACCGTCGCGAGCGTCCTGAAACTGCCGACCAGCCGCGTCAAACCCACCACCCCCCTCAAGCGCATGGGCCTCGACTCCCTCATGGCAGTCGAACTCCGCGCACGCATCGAACGCACCCACCAGACCGACATCCCCGTCACCCTCCTCCTCAAGGGCGGCACCCTCAACAAGATCATCGACCACATCGGCAGCAACTCTCGTGACGCGGACACAGAAGGTGCTGAGCTGTGAAAACACCTGGAATCCACATCGCCGGCCTGGGAACGTACCTCCCGGAGATCATGAGTGCGGAGAAGGCCGTCGAACAGGGCCTCTACTCGGAGGAGGACTACGAGTGGTTCGGCTGGACCGGCGCGGCTGTAGCGGGTGACATCTCCGCCCCGGATATGGCGGTCCACGCCGCCCGTGAGGCCATGGAGCGGGCCGGGCAGGACGGAGCGAGCCTCAGTCTTCACATCCACGCGCACAGCTGGCCGCAGGGCCCACTGGGCTGGTCTCCTCATCAGTACGTTCTGCACCACGTCACACAGCGTGACGTTCCTTCCTTCCTTATCTGGCAGGCGTGCAGTGGGCTGATCGGCGGAATGGAAATAGCCGCCTCGTACCTGATGGCGCAGCCGGAAGGCTCGGGGGCTCTTCTGACGGGGGCCGACAACTCGGGCAGGCCGGACTTCAACCGGTGGGCGTTCGGGCTGCAGAACGGCGTCATCGGGGACGGCGGATCGGCGGTGGTGCTGTCCAAACAGGGCGGCTTCGCACGCTTGTTGTCCATCAATTCCGGATCGACACCGGAGCTGGAACAGCTCTACCGCGGCAAGGAACCGATCTACTCCCCCGAGAGCGCCGGAGGGGAACGGGTCGACTTCCGCGAGCGGCTGAGTTCGTTCGGGGACGATCTGGGAAATACTGTCGCCGAAGTTGTCAGCCGCCAGGGCGAGTTGCGCGCCGAACTCGCCCTGCGGTCGATGGCCGAGGCTGGAATCACCCCGGAGCAGGTCACGCGTGTGGCGCATGTCTTCACCGGCCTGGAGAGCTACCTGAAGGTCATCCTGGACCCGATGGGGGTCAGTTCCGACAAGGGTCTACTCGAGTACGGCCGCCAGTTCGGCCACCTCACGGTGAACGACCAGATCATCGGTCTGGAGCATCTCGTGGCGACCGGCGAGGTGGGACCCGGTGACCACGTGCTGATCGTCGCTCACGGGGGCGGCACATCCATCTCCTGTGCGGTCGTGGCCATCGACGCACGCCCTGGCTGGGCGTCCGGGCCAGGTGCGGTCACTTCCGCCGCGCAGACATCATCCACCGGCCAGACGGCCGGATTAGCCGAAGGAGGCAGGCGGTGATCGAGGCGGACATCTTCTGCGGCGAACTGGAACAACGCGGCTTCGCCAGGGCCAGTGGTGTCCCCTGTTCCTTCTTCGGAGGGCCCATCGCCCATCTCAGCCGCACTCCCGGGCGCTACACCCCGGCCGCGAACGAGGGCAACGCCGTGGCCGTCGCGGTCGGAGCGGCGCTGGCGGGTGAGCGCTGCTACGTGATGCTGCAGAACTCCGGGCTGGGCAATCTGGTCAATCCCCTGACATCACTGGTGATGACTTACCGCATACCGGTGCTGACGTTCGTGAGCCTTCGCGGGTGGCCGGACCCCGCCCAGGACGAACCCCAGCACGAAGTGATGGGCGGGATCACCCAGCCCTTCCTGGAGATGCTCGGCCTGCCGCGGTGGATCCTGCGGGCGGATGCTTCGCACGAGGAGTTCAGCGGCATCCTGGATGAGGCTGAGGCCGCAGTGTCCAAAGGGCAGGCACCCTTTGTTCTCGTGGAGAAGGGCGCTGTGGGCAAGTGCCCTCCTGGCGAGGACAGCGCGGTCGAGGCCAGGCAGCACAGCGGCGAGGTGGTGAGCCTGGTCAGCGAGCTGGCCGGCGAGGCGCCGGTGATCGCCACCACTGGTTTCACCGGGCGTGAGCTGTTCGGTCTCGATGACAGGCCGCGCAATTTCTACATGCAGGGCTCCATGGGACACGCCTCGTCCCTAGCCCTGGGGGTTGCCCTGGCGCAGCCGCGAACCCCGGTCTTCGTCCTCGACGGCGACGGCGCCGCGCTGATGCATCTGGGTGCGCTCTCGGCGATCGGCGACCAGGCACCCGGCAACCTGGTGCACATCGTGCTGGACAACGGCATCCACGAGTCGACCGGCGGGCAATCCACCACGTCCGCTGGTACGTCCATCGAGGAGGTGGCGCGGGCTGCGGGTTATGCAATGGCGGAACGGTGTCAAAGCCTTGAGCAGGTTCGCGCGCAGGTCACCCGTGCCCTGCACAGCCCGGGCCCGCACCTGATCCTGGTCCCGACCCGTGGCCGCACAGGGCCGATGCCGCCGCGGGCGACCGCCACGCACTCGCCGGAGAACATGCGCGACCGGTTCGCACGAGCCGTACAGGCGGCGGCGTCCGGCCTCCCGTAATTCCCGAGGCCGACAACGACGCCAGATCCCTTCCTCTTCCCTTCCGTTCATCCCCGACTCACCACGTAACCGACGGCTGGTGTGCCACGCGCACCGGCCGCCGGCGCAGAGGAGATCTCCACCTATGTCTACTCGCACCCGGCAGATTCTGAGCGCCGCAACGGTTCTTTCAGCCCTCCTGGTGACCGCTTGCGGATCGAGCGCCGCCGACAAGGGCGGTAAGGATGAGGGGGGTGCTCGTAACCCTGACAGTCTCATCTTCGCCACTATCCCGACCGAGGACTCCACCACACTGGAGCAGAGCTTCGCCGGTGTGATCGCGATGCTGGAGAAGGAGACAGGCAAGAAGATCACCTTCCAGAAGGCGACCGACTACGCGGCCATCATCGAGGGCCAGCGGACCGGGAAGATCGACATCGCTGTCTACGGGCCTTTCACCTACGTGTTGGCTCTCAACTCCGGGGTGAAGATCGAGCCCGCCGCCGCGCTGGTCACGGAAAAGGGCGCGAAGCCCGGGTATCGCTCCTACGGCTTCGTGAAGACGGGCTCCGACATCAAGAGCCTGGCAGACGCCAAGGGCAAGAAGGTCTGCTTCGTCGAGCCGAACTCGACCTCGGGGTACCTGTATCCGTCCGCGGGGTTCATCGAGGCCGAGGTGGATCCCGAGAAGGACATCAAGCAGGTCATGGCCGGTGGCCACGACGCGTCCGTTCTGTCGGTGGTCAGTGGTCAGTGTGATATGGGCTTCGCCTACGACGCGATGGTGGAACACCAGCTCATCGACAAGAAGCAGATCAAGCCGGGTGCGGTGGAGACCATCTGGAAGTCCGAGATCGTGCCGGGCTCGCCGGCCGCGGTCAGCAATGAGCTGGACTCCGGACTGAAGAACAAAATCGTCACCGCATTGCAGACCAAGGCCAACGCCGACTACCTCAAGGAAAATGGCTTCTGCACGACGGTCTGCTCGGTCGGTGACCAGGGGAACTGGGGCTTCACGAAGGTGAGCGACGCCATGTATGACGGCGTCCGCAAGGTGTGCGCCACCACCAAGGACGAGCAGTGCCAGAGTTGACGACGGCACTCCTGCCGGGCGGGCTCATACAGTTCCGTGAGGTCAGCAAGCGTTTCGGTGCGGACACCCAGGCCCTGGATGACCTGACGCTGAGTATCGAGGCCGGAGAAGTCGTCGTCCTGCTGGGACTGTCCGGGTCCGGGAAGTCGACCCTGCTGCGACACATTGACGGACTACAGCAGGCGACGAGCGGCACCGTGAACGTTCTGGGCACCGACGTCGGCCGCGCACGCAACAAGGAACTCCGGCAACTTCGGCGAAGGGTCGGATTCATCTTCCAGCAGTTTCACCTGGTGCGCAGTCTGACTGTTCTGGAGAACGTGTGCACCGGTGCACTCGGCACGCTGCGAGGGCCTCGGCTCGGCCTGCCCACATTCCCGAAAAAGGTTCGCTTCGAGGCTCTGGAACACTTGGAAAGGGTCGGCCTGAGTGCCCAGGCACTGCAGCGCGCCGACACCCTCTCCGGCGGACAGCAGCAGCGGGTCGCGGTGGCAAGGGCGCTGATGCAGCGTCCGGAGATCCTCCTGGCCGATGAGCCGGTTGCTTCCCTGGACCCGGAGTCCTCATCACAGATCATGCAACTGATCCGGGACATCAGCCAGGAGCGGCAGCTGACCGTGGTGTGCAGTCTGCATCAGGTGGACCTGGCGTTGTCCTGGGGCGACCGGGTGGTGGGGTTACGTGCGGGCAGGATGGTCCTGGACACGCCGGTCAAGGGCTTGAAGCGTGATCAGGTGATGGCGGTGTACGCCGGGGTGGGGGCGGATGCCGCGGCGGTGCTGGCGGCTACCGGATGAACCAGGTGACGCTGCCCGATCCTCCCCGGCCCGCGCCGGCGCGGGAGGACAAGGCGCGGGTCGCGGCGCGGCCGACGCCACTGGGCACGGCGGCGGCGTTCACCATGCTCGCCTTGTGTGTTCTGTCGTTGTGGGCGTTCGTCGATCTGAAGATCAACGTGGCGACGCTGATGGACAGTGCCGGAAATGCCGTCGACTTCCTTGGCCGGGCCCTGCCGCTGGACTTCCCACCCTGGGAGGAACTGTTTCGGCTTGCCCGCCAGACTTTGGCGATCGTGGTCTGCGCGACGCTGCTGTCGGTGGTCATCAGCATCCCGATTGCGGTGCTGGCCGCGGGCAACACTACCCCGACCCGGGCCGGCCGCCTGGGGGCACGTGGGCTGATCGTGTTGGCCCGTGCGGTGCCGGACGTGGTGCTGGCCATCGTCTTCTTCAGGGTGTTCGGCCTGGGTGCGATGGCGGGCGTGCTCGCCATGGGTCTTCATTCGGTGGGCATGGTCGGCAAGATGTACGCGGATGCCATTGAGCAGATCGACGAAGGGCCTCGCACCGCGGTGCGGGCTGCCGGCGCCAGCCGTCTCCAGCAGCTGACGACCGGCGTGCTGCCCCAGGTACTGCCGTCGTTCACGGCCAATGCGCTGCACCGTTTCGACATCAATCTGCGGATCTCGGTGGTTCTTGGTTTTGTGGGGGTCGATGGTCTGGGCTTTGCCATCGCCTCGTCCCTGCGCGAGCTGGACTACCCGCGTGCCATGGCTCTGGCCTTGGTGGTGCTCGTTCTGTGCGTTCTTGCGGAGTTGCTGTCTGGAGCCCTGCGCCGAGGGCTGCTGCCCCGTCAGGAGCGGCGGTCGCGGCGGTCAGCCGGCCGGTCCCACACTTCCTCGTCTGCCGTACCTGGGCTGCGGAAGCCGCCGCCCGTCGGTGACGGCCAGTCGCGGCCGGCACAACAACGGAGCACGATGCCGGTCGGCATGCCCTGGGACGGGCGGCGAATACGGCGCACGGTGTACGCGGCGGTGTCTTGCGCCGCGGTCACGGGTTGTGTGGTCGCGGCCGGTCTGGGGCCGGGACAGTTCTTCACCGGACTGGGAAACCTGCCGCACGCGCTGGGCCTGTTCTGGCCCCCCGAAACGGGCAGCATCCTCCCTACGCTGCTGGCCGACCTGTGGGTCACGGTGAAGATCGCTCTCGCTGCGACGCTGATCGGGACGGTGCTCGCTCTGCCGATCGGAGCCTTGGCCGCGCGGAACGTGTCCCCTTCACCGTTCACGACCGGCGCGTTCAGGGCATTGATCGTTTTTATTCGCGGGATTCCGGAGCTGGTGCTCGCCATTGTCTTCGTCGTGATCACCGGACTGGGTGCGGTCGCCGGCTCGCTCGCGCTGGGTGTCGGCGCGATCGGGTTGCTGGGCAAGCTGGTGGCCGACTCGCTGGAGGAGGTCGACGGCGGAGTGGAGCAAGCGCTGCGGGCTACCGGGGCGGGCCGGTGGCAGGTGTTCGTGTCGGCCACGCTGCCTCAGGCCGCACCGGCCCTGGTCGGGCACGTTCTCTACCAGCTCGACGTCAACATCCGTGCCGCAACACTGCTGGGCATCGTGGGGGCAGGAGGCATCGGCTTCCAGCTTCTGAACGCCTCCAGGGTGCTGGAGTTCGGGGTCGTGACCACCGTGATGCTGCTCGTGTTCGCGACCGTGCTGGTGGTGGAGGGCCTGGCTATGTGGTTCCGACGGACGGTGAGCTAGTGCTCCGGCAGGATCTCGCCGTTTGACCTGGCCTTTCGCCGGAAGGCGGGGCGTAGCGGGACTTCGGTCGTGCGGGGGGCGTACGTCGATGGGGTCGCCGCCGTCGGCGGGCAGGAGTTCGACGGTGCATGAGTGCGGTCCCAGAAGCGGGCCAGCAGGTGCGCCCGCGCTGGCCTGGCCGGCGCCGGAGGCGCCGAGCAGGGCGAGCGTGCAACGGGCCACGCCGCGCAGGATGGGCTCGGCGCCGCAGTCCCGCAGCCGTACGCCGACCGGCCGCCTTCACGTGCGTACCCATGCGGACGTCGACGAGCTGATCCTCCTGGATACCAGCACCGGCGTCGGCTGCGTCCACCGGTGCCGTCACGAGAAGCAGCGGATGGCCGTGGTGTGCCCGCTCACCCTCGCTTGGCGAAAGGACAACCCTCTACGGCCCCGGGGCTGTACCCCGTCGACTACTTACCGTCGGCGGCGACGTGGAAGGGGCCACGATTTGCCCGACTGCCAACGGCTCGCCGCGGTGGCCCGCCCCACCACGAACTGGGTGTGTGGGTGGCGCTGCCCAACGTCTTGAAGCAGCACGGAAGATGTACCCCACTGCTGCTGGTACACCCGTGTGCACATTTCATAGCCGAGTACGTGATCTTTGCTGGGATGCTCCGTGCTGTGTGAATGTCCCATCTTGGCGATATGCTCTTACTGTGCCGGGAGAAGAGGCGCACCTGGTCGGTGCAGAGGCCGTACGGCGAGCCAAGCAATGGCTCGAAGGGACGATGCGGGTATCGCAGTCCTACCCCAACACCGAGGGGGTGTGGGCCAGCAAGCTGACTCTGTGCTGGCCCCATGGCAACCGGAAGCAGTTCTCCTTCGACTTGGGCGGCGTCATGCGCGGAGGGGAGTGGCACGGCGAGATGTTCTGCGCCGAGGTCAAGTGGCGCAAGAACGCAAGCGATCAGGGGACGGAGTACAAGAGCTTCCTGGCGAAGTGCTATGTGGCGCTCAGCCAGGAGTACATGCTGGGTGATCACTTCATGTGGATCAGTTGGGCGCCGTTCCGCGCGAACGACTGGGACCAGCTCACCACCCCCGAGGTCATCCGCGAAGCGGTCTTCCTTGAGGCGCAGCGGGCGTTAGGCACCGCTGACCGAGTCGAAGCCGCAGAGCTGATCAAGAACGAGGTGGTCGAGGATCTGTCCAAGCGGCTCTGGCTGGTGGTGCTGTCCGAGAAGCAGGAGAGGCTCGTCCCGCTGGATGACTGGCGAGGTGTCGTCGCGCAGTTCTACAGCAGCCAGGGAGGGACCTCATGGTGACGCCTGTTGCGCCCGAGATCGACAGCGCGCTTGATCACCCTGATCCCCGCCAGGCTGTCGAGCGCGTCAAGGACGTCATCCAGAGGCGGCTGCTGCTCATTCACCCCCAAGCCAGGATCATCCGAACGGACTTCTTCAACCACTCCTATGTGCCCGACTTGTTGATGACGTGGAACTCGGGGACACGCAAGGGAGAACGGCGCATTTACCTCCGCGCGTCGGCGGACCCGGATCTGCTTGCATCAGATGTGATGCTCCTGGAGCGCGAGCAGCAGCCCCTGGTGGTGCCGCTGGCGCAAGTGGATGTTGATCACTCGCAAGCCCGTCTGGAAGCGGTGGCGGAGGAGCGTGACACACTCATCCTTGATCCTTCTGGGCTCGGTGCCTTGCCGGCGCACACCCTGGCACGTTCCCCGACCGCTCTCGCCTCCGACGCGATTGTCGAAGGCGGCCGGGGAATCATGAGTCAAGACCGAGTGGAGCACTTCCTGACCGCTGTCGGGAGCGGCGTGGAGGCGGCGCGCGCAGGAAGGACCGACCCCACCCGGGAAGCTCTGTCCGAGGTTACGCGGCGCACTGTGCCGACCGTCTCGCGGCGGATGGCCACCTTTATGGCCGCCATGTGGCAAGGCAGCGGTCGCTCCCTTCTGGACTTCCCGGGCGACGCACCTGTCCGCTCGACCCTGGATGAGACCTCACTCAGTCTCCTGCTCGGCTCGCGAGAGATTCCCGACGAAGACTTCTGGCGACGTATCCGCCCGCTCGTGACCGCCAAGACACTACTGGGCACGGACGTACGTGACACGCCGAACCTCCAGCATCTGATGCGCAGCGCCATCCAGATCTGGAAGGGCCATGTGTGCATGATCGTCGACGATCGCCGCCGTTCCCCCGACTCGGGCACCGATTGGCGTTGGGTCGTCGATAACGGGCGCCTGGGGCTGTGCGGGCCCGGCTTCACCGCCTATCTGGCTGCCAGCCGGAAAGAACTGGACTTCCCCGAGGAACACCCGGCACCCCTGCTCGCCCAGGTTCGCGATCGGGCCAGTCGCTTCTCCATCGCCCTGACGTCCATCCGCATGCTGATGACCAACCGCAGCATCGGCTACGACGCGCCCGGTGAGGACGTGACTCACGACCCGCAACTCGACGGGATCAGCGCGGCGTTCGGCCAGGAAGAGGGAGTGGTCGAGGCACTCGCCCTGACCCCGACCAGGACCCCGTTGCGCTGCAACTTCACAACTCGCACGGCGAGCCCTCCAGGCGCCCGATCACTGCTTCCCTACGCAGAGCTTCTCGGCACGACCCTGCGCCTCTTCCTCGACCTCGACGACGAAGATGCGGCACACCTGGAAGGGCTGCTCTACTCCGGCGAACCCGCCCCGGCACATTGGACGCAGGCTGACCTCTTCGAGGAGTGAGCGCGGAGTCCATCACCGCACTTACAGCCTGTGGTCGCCGGGGCCGTTACCCAGGGCCAATGCGAGCTTCCTCCGCCAGGCCAGAGTGCAGGGTCCCTTGAAAACGATCGACCATCCGAGCTCGGAACCGAGCTGGAAGCGCTCTCCGTATACGGCGATGGGTCGGCGCGGTGGATGGGTGGCGGGTCCCTACGTCGTGGCGAGCTGCGGCGCCTTGCGAGAACGGGTGCGCATATCATCGTTGGATGAGCTTCACTGCGCTTCACCGTGCGCTCGGCATGACACCTGGCCCGATAACCGATGAACTCCTCGATGCCGCGGTGGCAGCCGGCGTAACGGAGGCCACGGACCTGGATTGGAAGTCCGAGCTGCCCCCGGCGAAGGGGATATCTCAGACGGATTTTCCCAAGGATGTTGCGGCGATGGCGAACAGCGGCGGCGGTGTGATCGTCTACGGCGTCCATGAGAAGCAGAAGGCGGCGACGAAGCGTGTCGATGTCGGCGAATTCGAAGAGGGCCATGAGCGCGCCATGCGTAGCGCTGCGATCACCGCCATCTCGCCGCCGGTCTTCGATCTGCGCGTGCACCGTCTCAAATCCGTGGGCAACCGGGCAGTGGTGGTGGAGGTTCCGTCGAGCGTCGATGGACCTCATCTGATCTACAAGCACGAGTATTTCGGTGCACCAGTGCGCAACGACTCCGACACGGTGTGGATGAAAGAGCGCCAGATCGAAGCCATGTACCGCGCCCGGTTCGACGAACGCCGCCACGCAACCGAGGCTCTGGACACGCTGGTTGCCGAGGCTGCTGCCGGCCGCGATGCCGACAGGCGCGCATGGTTGATCGCTGCTGCTCACCCCCGCATCCCCCGCCTTGCGGGCCGACTGTCCCGCGACGAGGCACGCCTCGTCTTGGAGGAGACCGCGGAGTTGGCCCTGGTCTACGCAGGACGCGGAGGTATCCATCCGCTGGAGAGCGTGGATCGACTCAACCCCCGCCCCGGACTGCGCCGGTGGGTTGCCGTCAACACAGCAACGGGTGAGCGTGCAGTCTGGAAGGAGTCGTGGGTCGCCATCCATCACGACGGCTCGGTGACCCTCGCGGCCGCGGTTGGCGGGCACAGAAACAGGGACGGCTATTTCGAGGGCTGGCAGGTCGAGTCTTCGGCCATCGAGTGCGCCATCGCAGATCTGATGGCGCTGGTCCGCACCACCGCTGGTGCCACCGGCAACGCGGAGTACGAGGTGCGTGTCCGGATCGACTGGAACGGTGAGGACCCGCTATCGATCCTGACGGTGGACACCTTCGGCTTCCTCTATCACGACGTCTCGACTCCGCTGCGCCGCTACACACCGGTCGAGACCACAGTGAACGCCGGCGAACCAGATCTGGACTATCACTGGCACGTGCACGACCTCGCGCAGGACTGTGTGAACCAGGGCGGCATCTCCAACCTGCTCCAGATCCGACCGCCTGAACCAGACGATCAGGTGTAGACGAGTCGCCGTTCCGACAGGTCAGACCGAAGCAGGATGGGTCTGCAGGGGAGGGGCCCGATCACTTCAACGGCAATGATGTACCCCGGGTGAGGGCGTGGGTGTAGTGGTCAACTCGCCCCTCGGACACACAATTGCCCCACGATCACCGGTTTGCGGGCAGGCGTAATCGGCACCCGGCTCTCATCTGGAGTGAGGAACGGGTGCTTTGTTCTTCACCGCCCCTGGCCGGGGAGTTGGCGCTGGGCTCAACCACACACCGTGGTGCTCGAACAGCGACGCGGTGGTGATCGGCTCCAGCGACGGGGCCTTCAGAGGCCCAGTACCAGCCGGGGCCCACGGCAGCGGGACACGCAGATCATCATCGACTCTCCCGCCTCCCGCTCCTCCTCGCTCAGCAGCGAGTCGCGGTGGTCCGGCGTGCCCTCGAGGACGTCCGTCTCACACGTGCCGCAGGTGCCCTCGGTGCAGGAGTAGAGGACTTCGACGCCCGCCGCCCGTACGGTGTCGAGGACGGACGCGTCCGCCGGCACGGTGAGCGTCCTGCCGGAGTGTGCGAGCACCACCTCGAAGGCGTGGTCGGTGCCCTCGCGTGGCGCCGTGCGCGGCTGGAAGCGCTCCATGTGCAGCGTCGCCGGCGGCCGGCCGCCGCACCGCTGTGCCACGGCGTCCAGCAGCGGCGCGGGGCCGCAGCAGTAGACGAGCGTGTCCGGCCCGGCCCCGGCCAGGTACGGCGCGAGGTCGAGGAGGCCCGACTCGTCCTGCGGGGCGATGCCGACCCGGTCGCCGTAGCGGGCCAGTTCGCCGGTGAAGGCCATCGAGGCGCGGGTGCGGCCGCCGTAGAGCAGCGACCAGTCCGCGCCCGCCGCGTCGGCGGCGGCGACCATCGGCAGGATCGGGGTGATGCCGATGCCGCCGGCGATGAACCGGTAGCGCGCGGCCGGGCGGAGCGCGAAGGTGTTGCGCGGGCCGCGGGCCCGGACCTCCGTGCCCTTGTGCAGCCGGTCGTGCACCTGCGCGGAGCCGCCCCGCCCGGCCGCCTCGCGCAGCACCGCGATCCGCCAGGTCCTGCGGTCCGCGGGGTCCGAGCACAGCGAGTACTGCCGGACGAGCCCGCCGTCCAGGAGGAGGTCCACGTGCGCCCCCGGCTCCCAAGCGGGCAGCTCCCCGCCCGCCGGGCGGCGGAGCGTGAGGGCGAGCACCCCGTCGGCGGCCACGTGCCTGCCGTCGACGACGAGGTCGAGGTCGTGGGTGCCCCCCGTCATTCCGGGTGTCCGGGCGGGTGTCCGGCCGGATGTCCGACCGGGTGGGCGAGCATCCACTCCCACATCGCCACGGGGTCCTGCGTGGTGTGCTCGGCTCCGCAGTGGCAGACGCCGTGCAGCAGGTCCGTGCCCGGCCGCCAGTCCACGCGGTACACCCTGGCCGTGGGGCCGCCGCTCACGAGACGCGCTCCACCGGCTTCTCGCCCTCCTCGGCGAGCCGGGCCAGGATGCGCCGGGCCGCGAGGCCGCCGGTGTCGATGTTGATGCTCAGCTCCTGGTAGCCGTCCTGTTCGCGGTCCAGGGCCTCCTGGAGGACATTGAGCGCGTCGACGTCCTGCATCACCACGGTGTGGTTGGAGTCCCGCAGGAAGGCGGTGACCTCCGGGTCGTCGCGTGCGAAGTCCCGGGAGACGGCCCAGAAGTCGTAGACCGTGCCGGGCGCCGAGGGCGTGATGGCGTAGGTGATCTCGGTGTGGAAGGCGTGCGGATCGCTGCCGTCGGGCTCCGGCAGGACGCCGACGGGCGCGACGCGGCTGTGCAGCAGGTACAGGCAGGGGGCGTGGTACTCGATGTCCTGCCAGCGGGTGATGCGGCCCTCAAGGCCGGTGGAGCGCGCGTAGAACGGCGGGCACGCGGCGTCGTCCATGTGCCGGCTGACGCGGACGATGCCGGCGCCCTCGTCGACCTCCGTGGCGATCGGGGTCTCGGCGACCTCGGGGGTGCCGATGTAGCCGCCGTGCAGGTACGTCTCGTGGGAGAGATCCAGCAGGTTGTCGACGAGCAGTCCGTAGTCGCAGCCGATGGTCTCCATGCCGCTGACCGAGATCCACCCCGGGTCCGCCAGGTGCGCGGCCCGCGGGATGGTCCGCGGGTCGGCGACCGCGGGGTCACCGATCCAGACCCAGACGAAGGAGTCCTGCTCGACGACGGGGTAGGAGCGGACGCGGGCGGTGCGCGGAACGCGCTTCTGCCCCGGGACGAAGACGCAGGCGCCGGTGCTGTCGTACGTGAAGCCGTGGTAGCCGCACACCACCGTGTCGCCGTCCAAGCGGCCCTGCGACAACGGGAAGCGGCGGTGCACGCAGCGGTCGGCCAGGGCGACGACCTCGGCCGCTTCGTCCTCGGTCCGGTAGAGGGCGATCGGCTCGCCGAGGACCGTCCGGGCGATCAGCTCCCGGCCGACCTCGTGGCCGTAGGCCGTGACGTACCACTGGTTCCTCGCGAACGGGGGCATGGTTCTCCTCTCGCTGCCGGGCGGAACTGCTCCCGCTCCGCCGCGCCGTGGGGTGGGACCAGAGTCGGGACGGGGTCCGGGGACGGGCAACGGCTCTTCCGCCCGGTGGAAGCCTGTGGCCAATGTTGGGCGAATCATTGACGGCAGTCAGAATTTCGCCTTACATTTCGCGGGTCGGGCATTGAGGTGCCGCACCGTCCGTGCCCGCTCCTCCTGGAGAACGGAGCAACTCGCCGTGCCCGTGCGCCTCTTCCGCACGCCGGCCGCCACGGCTTCGGCCCCACCGTCGCCCAGAACGCGCCGAACCCGGCCGTGCGTGACCACCTCCGCGCCGAGGGTCACGCCCCGGCGGGTTCCTCGTACGAGCCCGAGCGGCACACCTCCTGGCGTGAGGGCGTCGACTACGCCCGCCTGCTCGCCGGCTCCACGCACGCCCCGCAGGTGCGCGTCCGCTACCGGGCCGCGCCTGATCTGGACCTGGACGGCGCGGCGTACGTGCCGTACCGGCCGGCCGGGCCGGCGGTCGGCCGGGAGATCGGCCGGGAGAAGGGCGGCGGCCGTTGCTGAGCCGCGCCGGCGGTCAGCCGGGAGCGGCGCCCGGCCGCCATCCCAGCGCCCGGGAGATGCCGCGCCCGGCCAGCCGCACG
The DNA here is from genome assembly GCF_039871555.1 of Streptomyces sp. B5E4. Lineage (NCBI taxonomy): Bacteria > Bacillati > Actinomycetota > Actinomycetes > Kitasatosporales > Streptomycetaceae > Streptomyces > Streptomyces sp. B5E4. The sequence continues at coordinate 243,643 of NZ_JBDPMI010000006.1, read as the reverse complement.
GCCGGGATCAGCGCCGGGGGCTGCGCACCGGCGGCGTGCACGACGAGGGACACCGACGCCACCACGGCGCCGCGCGGGCCGCGCACGGGGGCGGCCACGGACAGCGCGTCGTCGGTGATCTGACGGTCGCTCACGGCGCAGCCGGTGCGCCGCACCTCGGCCAGGGCACGGCGCAGGCTGCCGGGGTCGGACAGGGTGTAGGGCGTGAAGGCCGCCAGCGGGCGCGCGCAGACCTGCTCCTGGACGGCCGCGGGGCTGTGCGCGAGGAGGACGAGGCCCACGCCCGTCGCGTGCAGCGGCCAGCGCGCGCCGACCCGGCTGCGTACGCCGACGGCGGCGCGCCCGGAGATCCGCTCCAGGTACACGACGTCCAGGCCGTCGCGGACGGCGAGATGCACGTTCTCGTGGGTCGACTCGTAGAGGTCCTCCAGGTAGGGCAGCGCGGCTTCGCGCAGCGCCGGGCCACGCGGGGCCAGCGCCGCGAGCTCCCACAGCCGCAGCCCGATGTGGTAGCTGCCCCTCTCGTCCCGTTCCAGCGCGCCCCACGCGGCCAGGGTCCCCACCAGCCGGTGGGCGGTGGCCAGCGAGAGGTCGGCGCGCTGTGCGATCTCCGTGAGGGACAGCGCCGGGTGGGCGTGGTCGAACGCGCCCAGGACGGCGAGCAGCCGGTCCGCCGCCGACCGGGAGGACCGGGAGGGTGTGCGCGCGGTGCCCGGGCTGCGTCCCGGCGGCGGCTGTCCTGCGGGGGCAGGCATCGGCGGGGTCCGTCAGTCCGGTCCGGGTTCCGCGATACGCAGCAGCAGTGCGTGCAGGGCTGCCCGCTCGTCGGGGTGCAGCGGGGCGAGCAGCTCGTCGGTGACCCGGCGCCCGCCCTTGTCGGTGTCGCGCAGCGTGTCCCGGCCGCGGTCGGTGAGGACGACGATGCGGCTGCGGCGGTCGTCCGGCGACGGCCTGCGGACGACGAGGCCCAGCCGCTCCAGATCGTCCACGAGGTTCACGATCGCGCTCGGGTCGTAGCCGAGGCGCTCGCTCAGCTCCCGCTGCGGGGCGCCCTCCGCCGAGGCCAGGTAGCGCAGCAGCGCGTAGTGCCGCAGCCGCAGCCCGGACTCCTCGAGGGTGGCGTTGAACAGGCGGCCGGAGCGCAGCCCGAGCCGGTAGAGGAGGTAGCCGGTGTCGGTGTGCAGGCCGCGCATCCAGGGCGCGTCTTCGTCAGCGATGTCGTGCTCCGGGTTCGGGTCCGTTGCGCGCGGGACGTCGGGCGGGACCGTCCCAGCATGGAACACATGCTGGGTTTCGACAACTATTGACGAGAACAATTATTGGACTTAGCTTCGCTGTCTGTTACGAGAAGGGATCCGCTCTTGTGACCGAGCCCTCCGCCACCGCCCCAGAACCCGCCCGCCCGGAACCCACCGGCCCGGAACTGACCGGCCTGGACCTGACCGGCAAGGTCGCGGTCGTGACCGGCAGCGGCCGCGGCCTCGGGCTGGCCTACGCCGCCGCGCTGGCCCGGGCCGGGGCGTCCGTCGTCGTCAACGACATCGACACCGGCGTCGCCGAGGAGGCCGCGAAGTCCCTGCGGGTGTCCGGGGGCAGCGCCGTCGCCGAGGCCGTCGCCGTCGGCACCGCGGAGGCCGCCGAGCGCCTGGTCGGCCGCGCCGTGGCGGAGTTCGGGCGGCTCGACGTCATGGTCACCAACGCCGGCATCCTGCGCGACAGGGTGCTGTGGAAGATGACCGACGACGACTTCGACGCCGTCGTCAGCACCCACCTGCGGGGCACCTTCACCTGTGCCCGCGCCGCCGTGGTGCGCATGCGCGAGCAGGGCGAGGGCGGCAGTCTGGTGCTCGTCGGCTCCCCGGCGGGCCAGCGTGGCAACTTCGGGCAGACCAACTACGCCGCCGTCAAGGCCGGCATCGCCGCCATGGCCCGCACCTGGTCCATGGAGCTGGCCCGCTCGCGCATCACCGTGAACGCGATCGTCCCGGTGGCCGCCACCGCGATGACCGAGAACATCCCGGCCTTCGCCCCCTACGTCCAGGCGATGCACCGCGGCGAGCCGCTGCCCGGATTCCTGCGCAAGGGCGAGGGCTTCGGCACCCCGGAGGACTGCGCGGCGCTCCTGCCGTTCCTCGCCTCCGACGCCGCCCGCGACCTCACCGGACAGTGCATCGGCATCGGGGGCGACCGGCTCGCCCTGTGGTCGCACCCGCAGGAGACCGCCGTCGCGTACGCCGACGGGGGCTGGACGCCGGAGGCCATCGCCGCCGCCTGGCACACCTCGGTCGGCCGCGAGCCGCAGTCGGTGGGCATCCCCGCCCCGGTCTTCCCGGAGGCGTGATGACCGAGATAACCGAGATCCCCGAGATGACAGCCATCGACGTCGACGGCCTCGCCGCGATCGACGTCCACACGCACGCCGAGGTGTCCTCGAAGGGGCGCGCCTCCCTCGACGAGGGCCTGCACGAGGCCTCCAGCGCCTATTTCAAGGTCCGGGGCAAGCGCAAACCCACCCTGGAGGAGACCGCCGCGTACTACCGCGAGCGGAACATGGCCGCGGTCGTCTTCACCGTCGACGCCGAGTCCGCCACCGGCACCGCGCCCGTCCCCAACGAGGAGGTCGCCGAGGCCGCCGCCGCCAACCCGGACGTACTCATCCCCTTCGCGAGCATCGACCCCTTCCGCGGCCGGGCGGGCGTGCGGCAGGCGCGCCGCCTGGTCGAGGAGTACGGGGTGCGCGGCTTCAAGTTCCACCCCAGCATCCAGGGGTTCTACCCCGACGACCGCCTCGCCTACGGGCTGTACGAGGTGATCGAGGAGACCGGCGCCATCGCCCTGTTCCACACCGGGCAGACCGGCATCGGCGCGGGCGTCCCCGGCGGTGGCGGGATCCGCCTGAAGTACTCCGACCCGATGCGCGTGGACGACGTGGCGGCCGACTTCCCGCATCTGAAGATCATCCTGGCGCACCCGTCATTCCCCTGGCAGGACGAGGCCCTGGCCGTGGCCACCCACAAGCCCGGGGTCCACATCGACCTCTCCGGCTGGTCGCCGAAGTACTTCCCGCCGCTGCTGGTCAAGTACGCCAACAGCCTGCTGAAGGACAAGGTGCTGTTCGGCTCCGACTACCCCGTGCTCACCCCCGACAGGTGGCTCGCCGACTTCGCCGAGCTGCCCATCAAGGACGAGGTCAGGCCGGCGATTCTGAAGGAGAACGCAGCCCGGCTGCTCGGGCTCACCCGCTCGTAACCCCGTCGAGCCGCAAAGGGGCGCAACGATGCGCAACGAGGGACTGGGGTCATGGCCCGCACGCCGGGCCCGCAAGACCCCCCACCGCACCGCCCTGCTCCACCACACCACCCTGCGCAACCGCACCGATCTGCGTCACCGTGATGACGCGGCCGGTCACGCCGCAGCCGCCGTCAGCTACGCCGGGCTCCACGAACGCACCACCCGCCTCGCTCACGCCCTGCGCGCGCACGGTGTCCGGCGCGGCGACCGGGTCGCCTACCTCGGCCCCAACCACCCCTCCTTCCTGGAGGCGCTGTTCGCCGCCGGCCTGCTGGGCGCGGTCTTCGTCCCGCTCAACACCCGGCTGGCCGCGCCCGAGATCGCGTACCAGCTCGCCGACTCGGGTGCCCGGCTGCTGCTGCACGCCCCCTCGCACACGGCCCTGGCGACCGACGCCACGGGCGCCGGAGGGGACGACGTGCAGGGGACGCCCGCGCGCGTCGCCGTCGGCGGCAGCGCGTACGAGGAACTGCTCGCCGCCATGGTCACCGAGCCGGTCGACGAGCCGGTCGCCCTCGACGACACCGCGATCATCATGTACACCTCGGGGACGACTGGCCGCCCCAAGGGAGCCGTGCTCACCCACGGCAACCTCACCTGGAACGCCGTCAACGTCCTGATCGACCACGACCTGACCGCGGGCGAGGTCGCCCTCGCGTCCGCGCCCCTGTTCCACATCGCCGGGCTCAACATGCTGGCCCTTCCCGTGCTGCTCAAGGGCGGCACCTGCCTCGTCGTGGAGGACTTCGACCCGGGGGACACCCTTGAGCTGATCGAACGGCACCGGGTCACCTTCATGTTCGGGGTGCCGGCCATGTTCGACCGGATCGCCCACCACCGCCGGTGGGCCGGTGCCGACCTGTCCTCGCTGCGCATCCTGACCTGCGGCGGATCCCCCGTCCCCACCCGGCTGATCGCCACCTACCAGAGCCGCGGCCTGACCTTCCTGCAGGGCTACGGGATGACCGAGGCCGCCCCCGGCGTCCTCTTCCTCGACGCCGAGCACGCCACGGCCAAGGCCGGCTCGGCCGGCGTGCCGCACTTCTTCAGCGATGTCCGCGTCGTCCGCCCCGACCGCACGCCGGTGGACGTCGGCGAGGCGGGCGAGATCCTGGTGCGCGGGCCGCACGTCATGCCCGGCTACTGGGGACTGCCGGAGGAGAGCGCCGCGGCGTTCGCCGACGGCTGGTTCCGCTCCGGGGACGCCGCGCGCGTCGACGCCGACGGCTATGTCACCGTCGTCGACCGCCTCAAGGACATGATCATCTCGGGTGGCGAGAACATCTACCCCGCCGAGGTCGAGGACGCCCTGCTCGCCCACCCCGACGTCGTGGAATGCGCCGTCATCGGGGTGCCGGACGACAAGTGGGGCGAGGTCGGCCGCGCGGTCGTCGTCGCCCGCGAGGGCGCCGAGCTCGACCCTGACGAGGTGCTCGGATCGCTCTCCGGGCGGCTCGCCAAGTACAAGATCCCGAAGTCGGCGGTGATGGCCGCCGAGCTGCCGCGCACCGCCTCCGGCAAGCTCCTCAAGGCCCGCGTACGCAGCCTGTACGGCACACCCTGACCCGCCCTCACCTCTGCAGCAGGGAGTTCCCGATGAGCATCACCGTCAACGGCCTGGACGAGCTGAAGATGCTGGCCGGCAGCGACCTGGGCGTCAGCTCGTGGATCGAGGTCACCCAGGACCGCATCGACACCTTCGCCGACGCCACCGACGACCACCAGTGGATCCACACCGACCCCGAGCGGGCCGCGGCCGGCCCGTTCGGCCGGCCCGTCGCCCACGGCCATCTGACGCTGTCCCTGTTCATCCCGCTCTTCACCGGACTCCTGGAGGTGGACGGCGTCACCACGAAGGTCAACTATGGCCTGAACAGGGTCCGCTTCCCCGCCCCGGTCCCGGTCGGCGCGCGCATCCGCCTCGCGGCCCGGCTCGCCGGCGCCGAGGACGTGCCCGGCGGCGGGGTGCAGATCACGGTCGACGGCACCGTGGAGATCGAGGGCGCGGCGAAGCCCGCGTGTGTGCTGCAGAGCATCTCCCGCTTCTACGCCTGAGCGGCCGGCCCCGCCGGGGCGCCGCGTGGACACCGGCTCAGAACGGGTAGCGCGGGTGCTGGGTGGCGACCGTGACCCAGCGGGTGTGGGAGAAGGACTCGATGCCCCACCGGCCGCCGAAGCGACCGTAGCCCGAGGCGCCGACCCCGCCGAACGGCGCCTGCGGCTCGTCGGCGACGGACTGGTCGCCCACGTGCACGATGCCGGTGCGGACACGGCGCGCCACGGCCAGCCCGTGGGTGGCGTTCTCGGTGATGACACCGCAGCTCAGGCCGTTCTCCGTGTCGTTGGCCAGGGCCACGGCCGCGTCGTCGTCGGCGAAGGTGCCGACGGCGCAGACCGGGCCGAAGGACTCCGCGTGGTACAGCTCGGCGTCCTCGGTGACGCCGGTGAGCACCGTAGGCGGGTACACCGCGCCCGCCGGCTCCCCGCCGCCCGCGAGCACCGTGGCCCCCTTGGCCACCGCGTCCTGGACCAGCCCGGCCATCCGCCGGGCGGAGCCCTGGCTGACCAGAGGGCCGACCACCGTGTCCGGGAGCCGGGGGTCGCCCGCCCGCAGTGTGGCGACCTTGGCGGTGAACCTCTCGGTGAACTCGTCGGCGAGGCTCTCGTGGACCAGGACGCGGTCCCCGGACATACAGATCTGGCCGGAGTTCATGAAGACGCCGAAGGCGGCGGCGTCGACCGCGTGACCCACGTCGGCGTCGTCGAGCACGATGATCGAGTTCTTGCCGCCCAGCTCCAGCAGCGCGGGCTTGAGGTGGGTGGCGGCGTGGGTGCCGATGATGCGGCCCACACCGGTGGACCCGGTGAAGTTGACGGCGCGGACCCGGGGGTCGGAGATCAGCGCCTCGGCGATCCCGGCCGCGTCCGCGGGCGCGTTGGTGACGACGTTCAGCACCCCGTCGGGCAGCCCGGCCTCGCGCAGGACGTCGGCGACGAGCAGCCCGCAGGCGATGGGCGCGTCCTCGCTCGGCTTCACCACGACGGTGTTGCCGGCCGCGAGCGGCGCGGCCACGGCGCGCACGCCGAGGATGACGGGGGCGTTCCAGGGCGCGAAGGCGGCGACCACGCCCATCGGTTCACGTACCGCCATGCCCAGCGCGCCCTCTTCCTGGGCGCTGAGCACCTCGCCGCGCGGCGCGGTGACCGCGGCGGCGGCCTCGCGCAGCATGTTGGCGGCGAGGGCCACATTGAAGTACGCCCACGGGCGGGTGCCCCCGGCCTCGTGTGCCATGACCTCGGCGACCTGGTCGCCCTTGCTGTCGAGCAGGTCGGCGGCCCTGAGGAAGAGTGTCCGGCGGGCGAAGGGACTGACCGCGGCCCACTCGGGGAAGGCCGCGTCCGCCGCGGCCACGGCCCGGGCGACGTCCTCGGGTCCTGCGGCGGCCACGGTGGCGTACACCTCGCCGGTGTAGGGGTTGAGGTCCTCGGCGGTACGGCCCGAGGCGGCGGGAGAGTCCTTGCCGTCGATGAGCAGTTCGCGGGTGATGGCCATGACGCGGGGTCCTTTGCCGAGGGTGCGCATGCCGGAGTCCACTCTCAGGCGCGTTCGTCAGGTGAATTGATATTCACGGATGCGTGGGCGGTCAGAGTGCTCCCGGACCGGGGGAATGTCAAGGGGCCCGGGCGGCCCGGCTCAGACGGCGGGGATGCGGGTGAAACGTCCGGCGACGTGCAGGTCCGCCTCGATTCCGGCGGCCGTGGCGCGCAGCTCCGGCAGGAGACCGGTGACGCACTCACCGACGCTGCGGCGGCTGCTGTGCATCGCGACGTTCAGCGCCGCCACGACCACTCCGCCCCGGTCGCGGACCGGGACCGCGATCGAGCGCAGGCCCTCCTCCAACTCCTCGTCGACGAGGGCGTACCCCTCGCGGTGGACGCGGTCCAGGAGCGCCGCGAGCTCCGGGCGCCCGGTGAGGGTGCGCGGAGTCAGCGGCCGCAGTTCCGTGCGTGCCAGCCGCGCGGCGCGCTCCGCGGGCGGGAGGCCGGCCAGCAGCACCCGGCCCATGGAGGTCGCGTAGGCGGGGAAGCGGGTGCCGATGGTGATGTTGACGCTCATGATGCGGCCCGTGGCCACGCGTGCCGTGTATTGGACGTCGTCAGCGGCGAGCACGGCCAGCGACGTGGAGTCGTGCACCCGCTGCGCGAGCGCGGCGAGATGCGGCGCGGCGATCTGGGAGAGCGTCGTCCGGGAGAGCGGGGGGAAGCCGAGGGCGAGGACCTGCGGGGTGAGCCGGAAGGTCCCCGCGTCAGAGGCGACGTACCCGAGGTGCTCCAGGGTGATCAGTGCCCGCCGGGCGGTGGCCCGGGCAAGACCGGTGGCCTCGGCGACGGCGGTGAGCGTCAGCGTCCCGCGCCCCTCGCCGAACGCCGTCAGCACGGTCAGCCCGCGGGCCAGCGACTCGACGAACTCCCGGCCCAGTTGCTGCTTGGAGGCACCGGTCCAGGCGGCGAGCCCGGCAGGCCCGGAGGGCGCCGGGGCGGGCGAGTCGCGGAGCAGGGCCTGCTCCATCGCCTCCACGGCCGTACGCAGCCGGGGCAGCAGCGCGTCGGGCAGGGACGCGGCGCTGTGCCGGCTGGTGTGGCTCACCACGCTGACCGCGCAGGCCACCCGGCCCTCCGCGTCGTGCACGGGCGCGGCGAGGGCGATCAGCCCGGGTTCGATCAGCTGGTCGTCCACCGCCCAGCCCCGCTCCCGGGCCTGCGCCACGCGCTCCTCGAAGCCCGCGACGGCACGGCCGCGGGGCTCGTTCTCCGGCCGGTCGCGCGGCGGCAGACTGGGAAAGCCGAGCCCCTCGGGGTCGGCGGCCCGGTGCGCGGCCCACCGCTTCCACTGCGCACTGCTCCAGCCGGCGGCGAACAACGCGCCCGGCGCGGTGCGTTCCGCGGGCAGCAGGTCGCCGATGCGGAAGCTCAGGGACATGGCGCGGCGCCGGGTCGCCTGCTGGATGAAGCGGATGCCGTCGCCGTCGGAGACCGCGAGGGAGACCGACTCGTCGAGTTCGTCGGCCAGCGCCTCGGCGTGCCGGCCGAGCAGCTCGGGGAGCCGGAGGGCGGCCAGGTAGGCGTTGCCCAGGGCCATCAGGCCCGGCGCCAGAGAGGCGTCGCGGCCGTCCAGCCGTAGGTAGCCCATCCGGGCCAGCGTGCCCGTCACCCGGTCGACGGTGGAGCGGGCCAGTCCCGTGGCGCGTTCGAGGTCGCTGAGGCTGAGGGCCCCGCCGGCGTCGGTGAGCCTGCGCACCACGGCGATCCCGCGCATCAGCGGGGTGACGGCCTCGGGTGGCACCCCGGTGCCGGGCGTCGGCACGGTGCGGGTCGGCGGCATGGACTCTCCCCTGCTGGATCTCGGGGACACCGTAATGAACACGGCCCGCGTCTGCACGAACCCGCCTCGAACTACCCGCCCGCGGGACCGCTCAGGTCCCGCCGTCCCCGTCGCCCCCGCCCCCGCCTCCGCCCTCGCCTTCGGCGTCGGCGTCGGTGTGGCGGCGTGCGCGGCGCCGCTCCCACCAGGCCGTCGCGCTCGGCACCAGGCCGCGCGGCAGGAACAGCACGACCAGGACGAGCAGCAGCCCGTACACGGCGTACGACAGCACGGCGGGCGCGGAGCTGGGCATGCCCTCGGCGGTGCCGAGCTCGTTGAGCTCCTGCAGGAGCAGCGTGATCGCGGTCGCGCCGGCGAGCGCCCCCCAGATGGTGCCCAGGCCGCCGATCACGGCCATCACCACGAACTCGAAGGAGAGCAGCACGGGGAAGGAGCCGGGAGCCACATATCCGGTGTAGAAGGCGTAGATCCCGCCCGCGAGACCCGCGAAGCCGGCCGAGAGGCTGAACACCGCCAGCTTGTAGGTCACCACCGGCACCCCGGCGGACTCGGCGGCCACCTCGCTGGTCGCCAGCGCCCGCAGCCCGCGGCCCGGGCGGGAGGCGACCACGTTGCGGGTGATGACCACGGCCACCGCCAGCGCGGCGAGTGCCAGATAGGCGTACGAGGCCGCGGTCGCGAACTCGTAGCCGGCGAGGGTGAGACGGGGCACGCCCTGCAGGCCGATGTCGCCGCCCGTCCACTCCTGCTGGCCCACCACGTTGAGCAGGATGAGCTGTATCGCGAGCGTCGCGAACGCCAGTTGGTGGCCGCGCAGGCGCAGCAGCGGGACGCCGATCACCGCGGCCACGACGGCCGACGCGAAGGGCGCGGCGGCCAGCCCGAGCCAGGTGGGCTGGTCGTGCGTGGCGATCAGGGCGGCCGTGTAGGCGCCGACGAGGTAGAAGGCCGCGTGCCCGAGGGAGACCTGCCCCGCGTAGCCCATGAGCATCGACAGGCCGGTGACCACGATGGCCGACAGCAGCAGCGTGACGTAGACCGGGACGTCGGAGCCCGCCAGCACCTGCGGCAGCAGCAGGGCCGTCACGCACACGGCGAGGACGGCCAGGGTGCGGGGCCGCCGCAGTCGGCGGGCGAGGTCGGACGCGTCGATCCACGAGGGCTTCGTCCGCGCCCCCGCCGCCTTCGCCGCCTGCGCCGGCTGTGTCACCTTCGTCTCCTTCGCCTCCTTCATCGGGCTGCCTCCTCGTGCAGAGCGGTGTGCTGCGAGGCCCGCCAGATCATGACCGCGAGCATCAGGGCCAGGGCCACGACGCTCTGGTAAGAGGCCTTGTAGTAGCCGGCGACCATCGACTCCGCGACCCCGAGGGCCAGTCCGCCGGCCAGGGCCGGGCCCAGCCGGATCAGGCCGCCGAGGATCGCGGCCGCGAACCCGTTGGTGATCAGCAGGACGTCGCTGTCGTACGAGAGGGACTGCAGCGGCGTGATCAGCACGCCGGCCACGCCGCCGAGCGCACCGCCGAGGGCGAAGGCGACGAGTCCCATGCGGGTGACGTCGATGCCCACGGCGCGTGCCGCGTACGGGTTGGAGGCGCAGGCGCCGAGCGCCTTGCCGAGGTGGGTGCGGGTGAAGAAGAGCCCCAGCGCGGCGAATCCGACCGCCGCGGCCCCGATCACCAGGAAGTACTGCTTCTGCAGATACGCGCCGCCGATCTCCACCGCTCCGCCGAGCCCGGGAAACGAACGCGGGTCCTCACCCCAGATCATGATCTCGACGGCGTAGGCCAGGAACCCGATCCCGAGGGTGACGATCAGCGCCGACTGCGGGCTGGTGCCGCGCCGTCCGATGGCGGCGATGCCGACGAGCAGTCCCGCCCCGCTCGCCGCGAGCACGGCGACGACCTCGGCCACCCCGTGCGGCAGGCCCGCCGACAGCAGCGATCCGGCGGTCAGACCGGCGACCACGGCGAACATGCCCTGGGCGAAGTTCACCACCCGCGTCACCCGGTGGATCGTCACCAGGCCGCTGCCGAGCAGCGCGAAGCCGCAGCCCACGGCGAGCCCGGAGATGAGGTACTGCACGAACTCGCTCACTCCTGGTCTCCTTCCGCCCCCGGCTGCCCCGCGGGGCCGCCGAGGTAGGCGGCGGAGACCTCGGTGCTCTCCGCCAGCTCCGCGGACGTGCCCTCGATGCGGATGCGGCCCGTCTCCAGGACGTAGGCGCGGGTGCACAGGTCCAGGGCCAGCCGGGCGTTCTGCTCGATCAGCAGGACGGCGAGGCCGCGGGTGGCGTTGAGGTCCCGCAGGTGGTCCGCGAGCGCACGGGTGATCTTCGGCGCGAGGCCGAGGGAGAGCTCGTCGACCACGAGCACCTCGGGGTCGGCCATCAACGCCCGGCCGAAGGCGACCATCTGCTGCTCGCCGCCCGACAGCGTGCCCGCCTTGCGGCGGCGGATCCCCGCCAGGTCCGGCAGCACCTCGTACACCCGGGAGGTGTCGCGCGCCTTGGCGCCCCGGGAGCGCAGCGGCCACGCGCCGAGCCGCAGGTTGTCCTCGACGTCGAGGTCGGGGAACATCTGGCGGCCCTCCGGCACCAGCGCCGCCCGCCCGCGGACCGTTACGCTTCCGGCCGCCGGCCGGATCAGGCCCATCACCGCGTTGACCAGGGAGGACTTGCCTGCTCCGTTCGGGCCGACCAGGGCGACCGCCTCGCCGGCGGCGACGGACAGGCTGACCCGGTCCACGGCGGTCGCGGTGCCGTAGCGGATGACGACGTCGTCGACCGCGACCACCACCCCTCCGGCGGCGCGGGAGCCGGGGGCGCCGGGCGGGAACGCTCCGCCCGGGAGGACGTCCCGTGCGAAGGCCGTCATACGGCGGTCTCCTGTCCCAGGTAGGCCGCGAGGACCGCGTCGTCGTCGCGGATCTCCCCGGGAGTGCCCTCCGCGATCTCCCGGCCGAGGTCGAGCACGGTGACCCGGTCCGCCAGCCGGGCCACGAACGCCACGTCGTGTTCGATGAGCATCATCGTCAGTCCTTCCGTGCGCAGGCTCTCGATCAGCCGGGCCAGCGCCTCGCGTTCGGCGGCGCGCAGGCCCGAGGCCGGTTCGTCGAGCAGCAGCAGCCGCGGCCGCGCGCACAGGGCCCGGGCCACCTGCAGGGCGCGCTGCTGCCCCAGCGGCAGCACGTCCGCCGAGCGGTCCGCCCAGTCCGCCAGGCCCACCCGGTCGAGCGCCGCCTCGGCGTCGGCCCTGATGGCCGCCTCCTCGCGGTGGTGCCGGGGCAGCCGCAGCGCGGCGGAGACGAAGCCGTGCCGGGTCCGGGCGTGCGCGCCCACCATGACGTTCTCCAGCGCGGTCATCCCGTGGAACAGCCGCGCGCCCTGGAAGACGATCGCGATGCCCTGGCGGGCCCGGGCGTGCGCGGACAGCCGGTCGATACGGCGCAGGCCGCCGCCGGCGCTGTAGTGCACGGTCCCGTGGTCCGCCGTCAGATGGCCGCTGACGAGGTTGAACAGGGTCGACTTGCCTGCCCCGTTGGGGCCGATCACCGCGCGGGTCTCGCCCTCGGCCACGGACAGGTTCACGTCCTGCACGGCGTACACTCCGCCGAAGGCGCGGCCGAGATCCTCGACGTGAAGCATCGCCGCGGCCGTCATCCCGCGGCTTCCGCGGCCTCGGCCAGTTGCTGGCGGCCCCACTCGGTGGGGACCAGCTTGCCGTCCCGCACCTGGTTCATGGAGATGTTGACGACATCCAGGCCGGAGTGGTCCTCGGCGCTGTACGTGTACCGGCCCGTCGGCGTGACCAGGTCCATCGACTCCAGCGCGTCCCGGACCTCCGCCTTGTCCGTGCCGCCCGCCTTCTCGAACGCGGCGGCGATGAGCTGCGCGCCCGCGTACCCGTCCATGGCGAACTGCGGCGGCTCGTAGCCGTACTTCTTCTCGAACGGGTCGGCCATCTTGTCGATGACGTCCTTGAGCTTGCCGTCCGGGAGCTCGTCGCCCACCACCCCGACGGCGCTCTGCACGTACACGTCCTCGGCCGCGTCGCCGACGGGCTCCAGCCACAGCTTGCTGGCCTGGGACGCGGTCATCACCAGCGGAATGCCGAGCCCGGCGGCGGCGTACTGCTTGGCGAGCGTCACCCCGGGGGCGCCGCTCGCCCACACGGCCAGCGCCTCTGCGTCCGAGTTGCGGACGTGGGTGAACACCGGGCTGAAGTCGGAGGCGTTGGTCTCGTACCGCTCGGTCCGCACCAGCTCGACGCCGTACTCGGACGCGAACTTCTCCATCCCCTCGTACCCGGCCACCGCGTACGCCGACTTGGTGTCATACGCCACGGCGATCTTGGTGATCCCCTCCGCCTCGAAGTACCGCAGCATCGACTCGGCGTACTTCGAGGAGGTCGCCGGCACGACGAAGGTGTGCGGCTGGATCGGGTCGACCTGCTCGTCGGCGGGTGCGAGTGAGATGTACGGGATCTGCTCCCGCTCGGCCAGCGGCTCGACCGCCAGTGCGCAGTTGGAGAAGGTCGAGCCGATGATGGCGTCGACCCCGTCCTCCTTGAGCTTGTTGAAGTGCACGACGGCCTGGTCGGGGGCGGTCTTGTCGTCGAGCGTGGTCAGCTCGATCTTGCGCCCCCCGATCCCGCCCTCCTTGTTGATCTGGTCGATCGCCAGCTCCACCGTCTTCGCCGCCTCGGTGCCCAGCGGGGCGTAGTTGCCGGTGAGCGATTCGATGAAGCCGATGTGGATCGGCCCTTCGCCGTCCGAGCCGGCGTCGTCGCCGCAGGCGGTGGTGAGCAGGGCGACCGCGGCGAGCAGGGGCAGGAGTCTGCGCATGTGAACCTCCGGAGATTGCCGCGCCCGGGCCGCTGACGGATGTCCCGGGCCGGCGGGATGAGTGGAGCGGTCAGGCAGGACCCACGAGGTCGCCGGCTGCTGTGCCGGGAATGCAGTGCGAAGATAGGCGCAAACTTGACTGCCGTCAATATTTTGCCCAATATCAATCAGCCGCGGTTCGCGGCCCGTCGGGCCGTCCCGCCGCGCGCTGTCATTACGCTGACCGCATGGGAGCAGAATCGGTGAACCCTGGTGTGGACGAGGGCCCTCTGACCAGTCGCGCAGGCACGTCCGCGGGCCTGCGCCCGCAGTCGGTGATGCTGACGTTCCTCGGCAACTACGTGCTCGGACGCGATATCGCCGTCTTCTCGGGCAGCTTCATCGACGTCTTCGCCCGCCTCGGCGTGGGCGAGCACGCCCTCCGCTCGACGCTCACGCGCATGGTCCGCCGTGACCTGCTCGCCCGGCACCGCCGGGGCCGCCGGATGTACTTCGGCCTCACCGAGCGCTCGGCGGAGATCCTGCGCGACGGGGAGACGCGGGTGTGGCAGCGCGGCGCGGTCAACGCCGACTGGGACGGCACCTGGACCGTCCTGGCCTTCTCGCTCCCCGAGTCCTGGCAGCGGCAGCGGCACGACCTGCGCGCCCGGCTGGTCTGGGCCGGCTTCGGCACCCTCGGGAACGGCATGTGGATCGCCCCGTCCGGTGTGGACGTCAGCCGCATCGTCAGCAGCCCGGAGCTGGCGGGCCGGGTCAAGGTCTTCTCCGGCGCCGCCCAGCCGCCCACCGACGTCGGGCAGATGGTACGGCAGGCCTTCGACCTGGACGGGCTCGTCGCCGGCTACAGCGACTTCCTGCTGCGCTGGGACATTCCGGACCCGTTCCCCGACGCGCCCGACGACTTGGCCCGCTACCTGCGCCTGCTCACCGAGTGGCTGCAACTGGTGCGGATGGATCCGCGGCTGCCGGTGCAGCACCTGCCGGCGGACTGGCCGGCCGCCCGTGCCCAGGACGTCGTGCACCGGCTGCGCAGCCGCTACGAGGGCCCCGCCCGGGAGATCGCGGACCGCACCTGCGAGATCGTCGAGCTGGGCTGACACCCGGCGCGGAGCACTCATCCCAGCGGCAACCCCGCGTAGTTCTCGGCGAGTTCGGCGGCCGCATGCGGGGACGTCGCGATGCGGTCCAACTGGGAGAGCTGCAGCCGGCTGTCGAAAGGGCTCTGCTCCGGGTCGGCGTGCAGGGTCGTGGTCATGAAGTACGAGAAGTGCTCGGCGCGCCACACCCGGCGCAGACACGTGTCCGAGTAGGCGTCGAGCAGGTCGGCGGAACCGCTCTCGTGGAGGCGGGCGAAGGCCCGCGCCAGCACGATGACGTCCGCCGCCGCCAGGTTCAGGCCCTTGGCCCCGGTCGGCGGCACGATATGGGCCGCGTCGCCCGCGAGGAACACCCGGCCGTGCCGCATGGGCTCCAGGACGTGGCTGCGCATCGGAAGCACCGACTTCGCCGTGACCGGGCCGCGGGCGAGCCTCCAGTCGCCGTCGACGGCGAACCGCGCGTCGAGCTCGTCCCAGATCCGCTCGTCCGGCCAGTCGGCGGGCTCTGCGCCGTTCGGCACCTGCAGGTAGAGGCGGCTGACGAAGGGGGAGCGCATGCTGTGCAGCGCGAAGCCGCGCGGCGAGTGCGCGTAGATCAGCTCGTCGCAGGACGGGGCGACGTCCGCCAGTATGCCGAGCCAGGAGTACGGGTACGTCCGCTCGTACACACGCTGCACCCCGTCCGGGAACGCCGACCTGGCCACCCCGTGGAAGCCGTCGCAGCCGACCACGTAGTCACAGGTCAGGGCCTGCTCCCGGCCCCGGTGCAGGTAGCGGATCGTCGGCCGGTCGGTGTCCGCGCCCTCGACCGCCCGCACCTCGGCCTCGAAGAACAGCGGCGCGCCGTCCTCGAGCTGCAGGGCGATGAGGTCCTTGACCACCTCGGTCTGCGCATACACCCACACCCGGCGCCCGCCGGTCAGCGACGGGAAGTCGATCCGGTGCGAGCGGCGGTCGAAGCGCAGCTCGATGCCGTCGTGGACGAGCCCCTCGCGGTCCAGCCGCTCGCCGGCCCCGCAGGACCGCAGCGCGTCCACCGTGCTCTGCTCGAGGATGCCCGCACGCTGGCGCTGCTCGGCGTACGCGCGGTCGCGGCTCTCCAGGACCACGCAGTCGACGCCGGCCCTGCGCAGCAACCGGGCCAGGAGCAGACCGGCCGGGCCGCCGCCGACGATGCCGACGGTGATGTGCATCAGGTGACCCCCCCTTCGGGCTCATCGGGCTCATCGGGCTCTCCGGAAGTGCCGGGCTGTCCGGGCTGCTGTCCGGGCTGTCCGGGCTGCGCCAGCGTTCGGTCGGCGACGGCGAACGCGGCGTTGGCGGCGGGCACCCCGCAGTAGACCGCCGACTGGAGCAGGACTTCCTGGATCTCGTCGGGTGTGAGGCCGTTGCGCAGCGCGGCCCGCACATGCATCGCCAGCTCCTCGAGGTGGCCGCCGGCCACCAGCGCGGTGAGCGTGATGCAACTGCGGGTCGCGCGGCTCAGGCCCGGACGCGTCCAGATCTCGCCCCACGCGTAGCGGGTGATGAAGTCCTGGAAGTCGGCGGTGAAGCCGGTCGTGCGGGCGGCGGCCCGGTCGACGTGGGCGTCGCCGAGGACGGAGCGCCGGACGGCCGTGCCGGCCGCACGCCGCTCCGTGTCGCTCTCTGCGGGCGTCCCCAGCCCGGTGAAGTGGGCGAGCAGCGCGGCCAGTACGGGGCCTGGCCGTTCGACGTTCGCGAGGTGGGCGGCGTGCGCCACCTCGGTCAGGCCCGCGCCCGGGATGCCGTCGGCCAGCTCGCGGGCGCGCGCGGGCGGGGTGGCCGGGTCGTCGCGGCCGGCGACGACGAGGGTGGGCGCGGTGATCCGCGGCAGGTCCGCGCGGAGGTCGTAGCCGGCCAGCGCCTCGCAGAGGGCGGCGTACGCGTACGGGTCCGCGCGGCGCAGGTCGCCGACGAGGGCGCGGGCCGCCGGCTCCCCGGCGAACGCGGGTGTGAACCACCGGCCGGGCGCGGCCCCGGCCACCGGCTCCGTCCCCTTCTCCCGGACGAGCGCGGCCCGTTCGAGCCACGGGCCGGGGTCGCCGAAGCGGGCGGAGGAGCAGACCAGGGCGAGGCTGTCGACCCGGTCGGGGTGGTGCACGGCGAGCCACGCACCGACGGCGCCGCCGAGGGAGATTCCGGCGTACCGGAAGCGGTCGATGCCCAGGTGGTCGGCGAGCTCGAGCACCAGACCGGCGAGTTCACCGACGCCGCCCGCACCCTGCGCGGCACCTGCGCCCGGCTCGGCGGCTGCGGCCGTCCCGGCGACAATGGCCGCTGTCGACCCGGTCCGGGGCACCGCGCCCGTCCCGACGCGGGTCGCCGCCTCCCGCCCGGCCCCGGGCAGCGGGCCGTCGGGACGGACGCCATGGCCCGGCAGATCCCACCGGACGACGCGGTGGCCGCGTGCGAGTGCGGGGAACTGCGGGTCCCAGACGGCGAGCGAGGTGCCCAGGGAGGGCCCGAGGATAAGCGGGGGAGCGGCGGCAGGACCGTCGACGCGGTGGTGCAGCAGCCGGGGACGTGGCGGCGGAGTCATGGGGAACCTCCGGACGGGGGACGCGGGTCGGCGCTACCGAGGGCGGTCCGGGTCGCAGGGGCGACCCGGCAGGGCGCCGGTGGACCGTGGCACCCGCGTGGCCGGCGCGGCTCGCGCCGGCGCCGGGTGGTGTCGCCGCGTGGTCAGGAGAGGTCAAGGAACACCGTCTCCCCTTCGCCCTGCAGGCGGATGTCGAAGCGGTACGTACGGTTCGGCTCCCGGGCCGCGATCAGCGTCGCGCGTCGGTCCGGCGGGAGCGAGGACAGCAGTCCGTCGGCCGCGTCGTCGAGGTACATCCGGGTGTAGAGGTGGTGCAGCAGGCCGCGGGCGAAGACCGCGACCGAGAGGTACGGGACTCCGCCCGGCGGCAGCGTGCGGGCGGCGTAGTGCCCGTCGGCGTCCGTCGGTATGCGCCCGAAACCGGTGAAGCGCACGCCGTCGCGGCCGATGACGGCACCGGTGACCTGGTCCCGGCGCAGCGACCCCGGCGCCCCGCGCCGTGAGCCGTCGGGGGCGGGCTGCCAGATCTCCACCAAGGCGTCGGGCACGGGGGCCCCGGTGCCGTCGCGGACGCAGCCGTGGACGGCGATGGCGTCGGGATGTCCCGCGGGGGCGAGGTCGCCGCCGCCCGCGAAGGGGAGGGCGTAGCCGTGGAAGGGGCCGACGGTCTGCGACGGGGTCGGGGGGAGGGACATCAGCGGCCTTCCTCGATCCAGGTGGCGGCGGGGCCGTCCAGGACGATGTCCCAGCGGTAGCCGAGGGACCACTCCGGCGTGGACAGCTCGTGGTCGTACGCGGCGACCAGGCGCTCGCGGGCCGCGTCGTCGGTGACGGACTGCAGGATCGGGTCGTGCGGGAAGAGCGGATCTCCCGGGAAGTACATCTGGGTGACCAGGCGCTGGCTGAACGCGGTTCCGAAGAGCGAGAAGTGGATGTGGGCGGGCCGCCAGGCGTTGGTGTGGTTACGCCACGGATAGGCGCCGGGCCTGACGGTGGTGAACGCGTACTCGCCGCGGTCGTCGGTCAGACAGCGGCCGACGCCGGTGAAGTTCGGGTCCAGCGGGGCGGGGTGCTGGTCGCGCTGGTGCGCGTAGCGGCCGGAGGCGTTGGCCTGCCAGAGCTCCACGAGCTGGTGGCGTACGGGACGGCCCGCCCGGTCGAGGACGCGGCCGGTGACGGTGATGCGCTCGCCGAGCGGCGCACCCTGGTGCTGCCGGGTCAGGTCGCTGTCCAGCTCGGTGACGTCGGTGACGCCGAACACCGGCCCGGACAGCTCGACGGCCTCCGGATCGTCCAGGCCGACGAGCGGGTGCCGGGGGTGCCGCAAGGCGCCGCTGCGGTACGGAGCGTAGCCGCGGTCGGGGTGGTGCCGGACGGGGGCGCCGCCGGCCACGGCCTTGGCGTAGGCGTCGTGCGCCTGCGCGATCTCGGCGCCGATGTCGGCCTGGGTCAACGGTTCCGTCATGTGCGGTCACCTGCCTTTCCGGGACGAGGGCGAGGCCCTGGCCGACGCCGGTGCACAGGACGGCGAGCCCGGTGCCGGCGGCGAGCCGGTGGGCGACCGCAACGGCGAGCCGGGCGCCGGAGGCGATGGCCGAAGTCCCGCCCGGCCCGCGCCGGTGCCTTCCCCACGGCATCGACAGGGCCGAGCCGCGGCGTCCGGTCGACCGGGGCCCGTACGGCCCGGGCGGCGAGGTCGTCCGGGCGGATGCCGGACAGGGCGCCGCCGCACGTGACGGCCGGGGTGCGGACGGCGCCGACGATGTCGACGTCGTTGAGGCCGTCGGTCTTCATGCCGCTGCCCTCCCCGCGGTCTTGAGCGCCCGCAGCGCGCTCAGCTCCTGTGCCGTGGGCGGCACCGTGGTGCCGACGGTGTCGGCGGTCCTCAGCTCCCACCCGGTGGCCGCCCGCACCTGCTCCGCGGTCACGCCGGGGTGCAGCTCGGTCAGGACCAGCTCGGCGGTGGCCGGGTCGGGGCGCAGCACGCCCAGGTCGGTGATGACGGCGGTGGGGCCCTTGCCGCGCAGCCCGAGCCGGCGGCGGTCCCCCGGCCCCGAGCCGTGGCCCACGGAGGTGACGAAGTCCAGCCGCTCGACGAAGCTGCGGGGCGAGTGCCGCAGCACGATGAGGACCTCGCCGCAGCTCGCGGCGATCTCCGGCGCCCCGCCCGCGCCGGGCAGCCGGCCCTGCGGCCGGCCCGGGCCGCGGTCGACGACGGTGGTGTTGATGTTCGCGTACCGGTCGAGCTGGGCGGCGCCGAGGAAGCCGACGTCGATCCGTCCGCCCTGGAGCCAGTAGTTGAACATCTCCGGCACCGACACCACGGCGTCGGCGGTGTCGGCGAGCTCGCCGTCGCCGATGGACAGCGGCAGCCGGGTCGGCCTCGATCCGATCGTGCCGGACTCGTAGATGAGCACCAGGTCCGGACGGGCGGTCCGCCGGGCGAGGTTCGCCGCGGCGCTCGGCAGGCCGATGCCGACGAAGCAGGTCCTGGCGTCCGCGAGGGCGCGCGCGGCGTTGACGGTCATCAGCTCGTCGCTCGTCCAGCCGCTCATCGGACGGCTCTCTCCCGTACGTGCGTGTCCAGCCAGGCGGTGAAGGCGTCGCGGTCGCGCGCGATGCGGTCCCAGTCCCGGTAGCTGTCGTTGTCGCGCTGCGAGTAACCCGCGGCGTACGAGGGGTGGGCGCCGTCCGGCATCTCGGCGACGGCGGTCACCGTCCAGCCCGGCAGCACCACGGCACCGGGTCTGGGTTCGAGCCTGTCGACGATCTCCTCGACGGTGACCAGCACGCACCGTGCGGCCAGCGCCGCCTCCTTCTGCACCCCGATGAGCCCCCACATCTGGACGTTGCCGTCTCGATCTGCCTGCTGGGCGTGGATCACGGTCACGTCCGGATTGACGGCGGCGACGGCCGCCAGCTCCTCACCGGTGAAGGGGCACCGCACGGTCGAGACGGTCCCGGTGCGGTCCGGCAGCCCCGTCCCCGCGTAGCCGCGCAGTACCGCGAACGGCAGCCCCGACGCTCCTGCGACGTAGCGGTTCGCCATCCCGGCGTGGCTGTGCTCGTCCAGCTCGAGCGGCCGCGGCCAGCCGTTCTCGACCGCGTCCCGGAACCGGTGCAGCGAGCCGACCCCGGGGTTCCCTCCCCAGGAGAACATGAGCTTGCGGACGAGCCCGGCGCCGATCAGCTGGTCGTAAATCACGTCCGGGGTCATGCGCACGAGGGTGAGGTCGGTGATGCCCTGCCGGATGACCTCGTGGGCGGCGGCGAAGGGGATGAGGTGGGTGAAGCCCTCCATCGCGACGGTGTCGCCGTCGTGGATCAACTCGCCGACCGCATCCCGCAGCGTCCGGACCTCGGCCATGTCCCCTCACTTCCCCGCACTCACGTCATGTTCGTCCAGTGAAGTTTATTTCAATAGCGGTAGGTCAGTCAGTCTGCCCCCGCCCGCAAGTCCCGGTCAACAGGGGGGAACCGGTTGAATGGGACATTCACGCGAAGCCGATGACCGTCCAGGGGGAGACGATCATCACCGGCTTCGACAAGCGCCTCACGGGCGGTGCGGTACGGGCCGATGCGGTACCGGCCCCGTCGGTGGCGGCCCCAGGCTGGTCTTCCACGTTCTGGGCCCGCAGTCGTGCGGGGCGTAGGGTCGGGCGCCGGCCTGGGTTTGGTTGCGTCCGCGTCGTAGGCGTAACTGGTGGTGCTGGAGCCGGTGGGGCAGGTCTCGGCTTCGGTGGGGGCATCCGTTGGCCGTCGGCAACTGGCTGGCCGTCAGGTTCGCGGCTGCACCTCGGTAGGTGCTACCTCGGCTGGAGTCCGGCGCCGGTACTCCGGCACCGCCGGCCGCAGGGGGCGTCGACCACGACTCCACCAGCCCCGGCTCCGCGAACGCCTCCTGAGCGTGCGTCGCCCACTGATCGGCATCAGCTGTCCGCGAGTCCGTCGGCAGTCGCGTGTCGCCGGGCGCGCATGGCCAGCGCGGTGAGCACGGCGAGCAGCAGGGCGAGGCCGAGAGTTCCCGCGTTGAGGCCGACGCCGTGGATGAAGACATAGGAGAGCATGCCCGCGGCGACGCAGTAGTAGATCATCGGCACGACCGTCTTGCGGATGAGGTGGCCCTCTTTGCCGATGAGCCCTACGGTGGCACACGCGGCGACGACATTGTGGACCGTGACCATGTTCCCTGCCGCGCCGCCGACCGCTTGCGTGGCCACAACAACCGTCGGACTGACGTCGATCTGCTCTGCCGTCGAGAACTGGAAGAGCGAGAACATCAGGTTGCTCACCGTGTTGCTGCCCGCCACGAATGCGCCGAGCGCGCCGACCCAGGGCGCGAACATCGGCCAGGCCGAGCCGGCGAGGTCCGCCGCTCCGGTGGCGAGGGTCAGGGGCATGCTGTCCAGCCCCGTGGTGTTGAAGTCGGGGCCGGAGTTGATGAACACCCGGACGAGAGGAACGGCGAACAGGAGCGCCACCCCCGCGGCGACGATCTGGCGACCCGCCACTCGCCACGACTCAGCGATCTCGCGGCGCTTCATGCGGAACACCAGGTAGGTGAACCCGATGGTCGCCAGGAACATGAACCCCGGTAGGAAGAGCGGCTCCACTGCCTGGGAGACCCCCGTGCCGAGGACGCCGTTCCACTCGATCGACATCCCCGACAGCCATTCCTTGAGCGGCAATTGGGGAAGCCGGGTGAGCACGAGCAGCGAGGCCACCACCAGATAGGGCAGCCATGCTTTGGCCACGGGCATGTCCGTTGCGGTGGCCTCGCGCATGTCGGGCTGCACGGTGCCCGTCCACTCGGGCAGCCAGCGCTCCCGCGGAGGGAAGTCCCAGGGCCGTGCGGGTTGCAGGAAGCCGCGCCGGGTCGCGATCATGACGATGAACAGGCCGACGAGCCCGCCGAGGAGCGAGGGGAACTCCGGACCGAACAGCACCGCGACCGCCACATAGGGAACGGTCATGGCGAGCGCGGCGAACAACGCGAAAGGCGCGATCGCCAGGCCCTCCCCGAAGCTGCGGCGGGTACCGAAGTAGCGGGTCAGCAGGCAGACGACGAACAGCGGCACAAGAGTACCGATGATCGCGTGCAGTAGCGCGACCTGGACGGCGACCTCCGGCACGTAATCGGCCAGGACGGTACCCTCACGCTCCAGGTGGGCCTCAACGGCCGGGGAACCGCTCAGCCCGTCGTTGACACCGACGAGCATCGGCGTGCCCACGGCCCCGAAGCTCACCGGCGTGCTCTGGATGATCAGCCCCACCATCACGGCGGCCATCGCCGGGAAACCCAGGGCAAGCAGCAACGGGGCCACCACCGCCGCGGGCGTACCGAACCCGGAGGCGCCCTCGATGAAACTGCCGAACAGCCAGCCCACGATGATCGCCTGCACCCGGCGGTCGGGGCTGATCCGGGTGAACGCGGAACGGATCGTCCGCAGGGCCCCGCTGGCGTCGAGCGTCGCCAGGAGCAACAGGGCACCGAAGACGATGTACAGCAGGGTGAGGGCGATGATCAGCCCCTGGACCGAGGAGGCGACCACCTCGGTGGCCCCGACCTCCCAGGCCACCATGGCGATCACGACGACGAGGACGTAGCCGGCGGGCATGGCATGGGTGGCGGGCCAGCGCAGCCCGACGAGCAGTACCCCCACGAGGAGGACCGGGGCCAGGGCAAGGAGGCTCAGAACGGCGAGGTTATCGGTCAGCACGGGGTGCGCCTTCCGGCGCCGCCGGTGGCGATCCAGGTGCCGGTCATCCACCGGGCAGAACTGTGGGGCGGGGGACTGTTCTCCATGGCTACCTCCCTTGCGGGGGCGACAGCCGTTCGACCGGTTCCCGGCTCACGTCCCGGTTCGGTCGCGCGGCTCGTGGGTGACCTTGGTCGGACCAAGCATCGGTGGGACCGTAGGATTGCCCTCATCAGGTGTCAATAGGGCGGGTGACGGCCGCCTTTGGCTTCTTCCGAGGGAGGGGGAGGCAGTGCCCGAGGCCACCGGCTGGCAGCCACTGGTCCGTTCTCGCGCGTGGGAGCAGGTCGTCGACCGCGTGGAGGAGAAGATCCTCTCCGGCGATCTGCGCATCGGCGACCGCCTCCCGCCCGAGCGGGACCTCGCCTCGATGCTCGGGGTGAGCAGGGCGGCCGTGCGCGAGGCGCTCCGTGTGCTGGAGGCACACGGTGTCCTGCACCGGCCTCGGGTCGGCACCGGTCGCGACTCCGGCAGCGTCATCGCCGGCACTCCGACGACCGGCCTCTCCAGGCTGCTTCGCGTCCATGTCGCGCTGTCGAACTTCGACCTGGACGAGATCACGGAGGCCCGCGTCGCGCTGGAGCGGGCGAGCGCCTCCCTGGCCGCCTCGCAGGCAACGGAGAGCGATCTCGCCCGCATGCGCGAACTCCTCGACCGCATGGACGACGAGACCCTGCCGCTGGACCGGTTCAACGACCTGGACACCGACTTTCACATGGCGCTGGCCGAGGCGGCGGACAACCGGCTCGTGACCGCCCTCACCACCGCGATCCGCGGGGCGATCCGGCACACTCTCCTCCACGCTTTCGAGCAGTTGGCCGATGCGGACGCCGTGCTGAACGCGCTGCGCCGCCAGCACCGCTCGCTTTACGAGGCCATCGCGCAAGGTGACGCCGACCGGGCCGCCGACGAAGTCGACCGGCACATCCGCGGCTTCCACCGCATCGCATCCCAGACCCTCAACCGGTCCATGCCCCGCACCCCGCCTGCGTGCTGAAGGGGGCGCCGACCGCGCCTCGGGTCGGGGCGCACGAACACGTTCACGGCGTCTGGCACACGGGGCGAACCCGCACGAGAAAGTCCGACAGCAGACCGCTGCGCAGAGCGCGGGCGAGTGCGACGCGGCCGCGTTGGCCGTGGCAGAGCGTGGAGCTGCGTTCGCCGGGTTGCGGCGAGGAGGAGGCTGCCACGCAGCATGCGGTGGCGCCTGTGCGCCCACCGGGTCGACGAGCTGATCCGCCCGGATGCCGGCACCGGCATCGCACCGGCGTCGGCTGCGTCCGTCGGTGCCGTCACGAGAACCGCGGGTGCCCGTGGTGTGCCCGCTCACCCCGGCGCTTGGCGACGCGACGACCTGCAGTCGCCCTGTGCGGGTGACTGGTTGTCGTTGCCTTTATCCGGCGAGCCGATGGAATCGGCACGGAGGCGCATCAGTCGGCGAGAAGAGCGTCGACGACGGCGTCCGTCCTGGTCCTCGCTCCGGGCGAATCCACGAAGTTCCCCGCCCCGTAGTTCTTCAGAAGTTCCAGTATGGCGTGCTCGTACGCGGCCGACGCACAGTGGGTGCCGACGGGTACTTGGGCTTGTCAACAACAGAAAGGCACCGACGGCGACCGGGAAGAAAGTTTGCCATGCCCTGGCGCCACCGAGAAGGCGCGGGGCGAGAATTCATCACTTCTGCCGTGTGCCGCACCGCCGGAGCCCTCATGAATGCTGATATGTGAGAACGGGATTCCGTCTCATTGCCAATGTGCCCGTTTCGGGATCGCGGGCAGAATCCTCCCCCAGGGTCTATGGGAGACCGCACCGGGACGGATGTCTGGAGGACGGATGGCAGCGGATGACCTCCCGCTGGAAGTCGTGACGATGGCCGACGTGGCCATCGTGCTGCTCGCAGGCCATGTGGTCGCCAGGATGAGCAGGAGGTTCCGCCAGCCGCCGGTCGTAGCCGAGATCGCCACCGGCATCATGCTCGGGCCGAGCCTCCTCGGCCTCCTGCCCGGGAACCTGCCCGAGCGGATCTTCCCCGGTGGCGCCCTGCCCATGCTTTCCGCCGTCGCCCACGTGGGCCTGTTGCTGTTCATGTTCATGGCCGGCTGGGAGATGGACCTCGGCCGGCTGCGCGGCCGCAGCCGGTCGATCGGCACGCTGGCGCTGCTTTCCATGTCCGTGCCCCTGGTGATCGGAGCCGGAGCGGCTCTCGTGCTCGCCGGACCCTATGCCGGGAGCGGACAGCACACCGTCGCCTTCGTCCTGTTCGTGAGCACGGCCTTCGCCATCACCGCTTTCCCCGTGCTGGCCAGGATCATCCAGGACGGCGGGCTCGGCAGGACGCGTGTGGGGTCGACGGCGATGGTCTGTGCCGCCATCGGGGATGTGCTGGCCTGGGCGTTACTGGCGATCGTGATCGCGGTCGCCGGGTCGGGCGGCACCGGCGACTTCTTCTTCGTCATCGGCCTCACGGCGGCGTACGCGCTGGTGATGGCCGTCGGGGTGCGGCCACTGCTGAAGTACGTCGCCGACCGCTACGGCGGTGCCTCGCACGGGACCAGCCTGCTCGTCCTGACCGCCTCCGGGGTTTACCTCTCCGCGTGGCTGACCTCCTGGATCGGGATTCACGCCATCTTCGGGGCATTCGCCTTCGGCCTCGTCATGCCGCGCGGCGGCGACAGCCGGCACGACCTGCACGGGCGCCTGGAGATACCTTTCACCGGCACCATGACACTGATGCTGCCCGTCTTCTTCATCGTCACTGGGATGTCGGTGGATGTGACCACGCTCGGCTTCGGCGGGGCGGCCTACCTCGGGTTCATCCTCTTCGTCGCCGTCCTCGGCAAGTACGCCGGGACGTTGGTGCCGGCGCGGGTGGCGGGAATGTCGTGGAGGGAGGCCGGGGCGTTTGCGACGCTGATGAACACCCGCGGGCTCACCGAGATCATCATTCTCGACGTCGGGCACCAACTGGGCATCATCAACACCGAGATGTTCACCATGATGGTGGTCATGGCGCTGTTCACCACGGCCATGGCGGGACCGGTGCTGCACCGGCTGGAGATCACCCGGACCGTTGCGCCCGCGCAACCCGCGGCTCCCACGGAGCCCGCGGCCCCCACGGAGCCCGTCGGGAGCGCCACCGAGTCGGCCGCACTCGCGAAACCGCCCGCGTGACCCCGGCACCTGGCCGGATCGGCCCGCTCCTGCTCTGGCGCGGTGTCGCGGGGAGGCCGTCGAAGACCGACTGGACGGTGCTGTCGCGTGAGGAACGCGACCGGGCGCGGCGTTTTCCTGGACCCAGCCGGGTGCGACCGCTACGTCTGCGCCCACGCCGCCGTACGCCGAGCCCTCGCGGACGTCCTCGGGTGCGCGCCGACATCCCTCCGCCTCGGCCGCGAAACCCTGCCCCGGCTGCGGCGACCTCCGGCACGGCCCGCCCTGCGTCCTGGCCCCCGCCGCCGCGCTCCGCTTCAGTCAATCGCGCAGTCGCTCCGCCTGGCTGCTGGCGATCGATCCCGAGGGACGGCGGGTGGGTGCGGAGATCGAACAGGTCAGAGCCATCAGGGCGTTCAACTCGATGGTCGGCTCCTGCCTGACGCCGGCGGAGCGTTCCTACGTCACCGGCGGTGCCGGCGAGCCGGAGCGCCGAAGTCGCTTCTACCGGTGCCGGGCGCGGAAGGAGGCGGTGCTCCAGGCGGTCGGCACCGGCCTCGCGGGCGGCCTGGCACGGCTTGAGGTGTGGCCGGCCGAGAGAGGCGGCGCGGTCGTCGCTCCGGACGCCCCAGGCCCCGCTCGATACCGTGTGCTGCGCCCCGCCCTGGGCGATCTGCTTCGGCACCGTTGACTTCCTGGTCACCGGCCGAGTCGCCTCGGCCGATACCGGCTGCACCACCCGGCGGTAACTGATCCTCGCGGATCCCGGCCACCGTGAACACCTCACGAAGTCGCTCATGCCCAAGGCCCACCTCGATGTTTCGTGGCGGTCCGCCGATGGAGTCGGTGGACGGTTTTCGTGCCGTGGGCTGAGGGTGGGCAGGCCGATGGCTCGAGGGTCGTCTCGATCGGGCGGCGGGTTCCACTGCTCCGGGTGTGGGGGTGCTGTCGGAGGGATGCGGAATCCGCTGGTCAGCCAGGGTCGGGCAGTTGGGTGAGCCGGTCAAGGGCTGCGGTGATGTGGCCGGTCCAGGGCCAGTGCCGGGCGAGGCGGAGAATCCGCCGACGGCCGGTGGTGACGAACCGTCCGGCCGCGGTGAACAGGCGCAGCCGCAGGCGCCGGGGCTCCCGGAGTCCGGCCTTGCCGTCAGGGCAGGTATGGGCATCCAGGCCAGCAGGTCGAGCGTGATCTGGACGATCTCCATTCAGACCCCGCTCTGGGCGGTGTGGTGCAGGGGGAGGTTGCGCAGTCCGGTCGCGCGGGCGGCCCGATGCGGCCCTCGGCCCGGGCTCGCAGTCGGTGGCGGAGTTCGAGTTCGAGTTCGGCGGTGGTCCGGTCGGCGGTGTTGGTGGCAAAGCACGTGATCCGCATGCCGTACGCGTCGTTGATCCTCAACTGGGCTCCGGGACGGGGCCGTTCTCCGCATGGCGATCAGCCGCATGCCCTTCGGCCGGCCCGCGATGAGGTCGCCGGTGAGTTCGGCGGCCCCGGGGGCCGTCCCGGATCTCGCCGTCCCCTTCGATGGCCGGGGTCCGGGCCGGTGCCGGGATGTTGAGGACGTGGCTGTGAACCTGCTCGGTGATCACCATGCCGACCGAGTAGAACAGCCGTCGGCCCCGCGCTCTGTCCAGACGTGGGACGCGCCGGACCGCGGGCCGGCGAAGAAGCAGGTGGTGCTTGTAGATCGCCTCGAAGCGGACCGTCTCGCGCTGCCGGGCGGGCCGGCGCATCGCGTTGATCGAGACCCCGTCGTAGACCCAGCAGGCACGGCTGCGATACTCGACCCGGAGCTGCGGGGCGTCGTAGATCTCCCGCTGGACCGGCTCCGGGAACTCGGCCGGCTCGCGGCGCCAGCGGGCGGCCGGACTGCGCGGCCCGCCTCCTGAGACCCGCTCGGCCCCCCTCAGTCGCGGGGCTTTCCCTTGCCGCGGACGCCGTACGACAGCACCAGGCGCCGGACCTCTGGCGGGGCCTTCCTGACCCAGCGCAGCGTACGCAGCCGGTTGCGGAACCTGAGGGCGTACTCCCGGTCCCAGGGGTTCCCGAAGCCATAGACCGGCGGAATGAAGGACTCCGCGCGAATGTGCTCGAAGATCCGGGCGGCGGCCTGGGCCGGTGTCAGCCGGCCATCGCGGGCGGCCTCGCACTCCGCGGCGGTCCGGTCCAGCAGCGCGTCGTAGAGCGCGAGGGGCTGGTGTGACCGCCCGGCCTCGGGCTCCCGGCTGCGCAGGTCCTCGTCCGCGGTCCGGCGGTCCCCGGCGCGCAGGTACTTGGTGCCCCGCTTGACGGTCAGCGCGTCCACCATCGTGCCCAGGAGCCAGACCCGGGAGACGGCGTTCCACAGCATGAAGTCCGTGGAGGCGGCGAAGGCCATGGCGGTCAGACGGCTCTGCCGGCGGGCGATCCCCCGCTGGAGCCGTTCGAGGTAGGCGTACCGCGCGGCGGTGAAGTCCCCGTCCCGCACCATCTCCAGCAGGTCGTTCGCGGCGGTGAAGACCACCTGTGCCGAGGTGTACAGATCGTGGCCCAGCAGCGGTGCGCTGTCCGCGGCGGCCCGGTCCAGCAGGAGCATCCGGTCCGCGGCCATGGCCGATGCCTGCCAGGGAACGTTCTCCGCATGCCACTCGCGCACCGGCGAGGCCGACTCGAACTGGCTGGCTATGGAGGGAAAGCGCGCCACGTGCGACATGAACTCCGCCCAGTCGCCGTCACCCGCCGGATGACGCCGGGCGTCGAGGCACAGCTCCACACTGGTCAACGCTCCGGGCTCCGGCTGGTTGTCGTGATTGCGCAGCGGCGTGACGCGAAGCCACCCCCCGTCGAAGAGGTGGTGCAGGGTGCCCTGGTACCAGGGGCGTGAGCGATCCAGGCAGCGGACGACGTCGTCGTACGGCCGCACGTCGCGCGCGTGCGCGCCGATGATCCGGGTCGGCGCCCGACCGGGCTCCCCGGTGACCCCCAGAGCCTCGACCACCGCGGGTTCCGGCCCGTCGGTGGCGACGACGCAGCGGGCCCGGCGTTCCTCCCCTGACGCCAGCACCAGCCGGACCCGGTCACCCTCGTCGGCGACCTTCACCACCCGGTCCGAGCCGTGGACCCGCGCGCCGCAGCGCTCCGCGATGGCCAGCGTCCAGGCGTCGACCTCCGGCCGGTAGTACACGCTGTCGCCGTGCTCGGACGGCACATTGAACTGCAGGGCCTGTGTCCGTTCGTGCGGCCGGCCGGCCGTGTGGTGGGCGAAGCCGAAGGTGCGCTGTGCGCCGCTGCCCTCGGAGACCTCCTCGCGGACCCGCTGGGCGACGGCGAGGGCCCTGATCTCGGGAACCTGGAAGCGTTCGGCGATCAGCTCGTAGAAGAAGGACGTACCGGGGACGCTCAGTTCCCCCGAGTGCGGACGGACGGGGCCGTCCGGGCCGAGCACCAGGACGCTCACGCCGCCCCGCGCCAGGGCCGCGGCCAGCATGCCCGCGGTGATGCTGGTGCCGATGATGGCGACGTCAACGCCGGCATCAGCATGGGTTTCGATGGCGTTGGCTGTGTCAGGCGGCGTCATGGCGAGTCTCCCCTGGCGCGTCGGTGGCCGTGTCGCTCTTGTGCTGCCGGGCGATCTCGGTGGCCAGCAAGCGTGGCCACCGGGGCGCGGGCTCCTCGAAGAAGACCCTGGCGTCCAGGCGGACTCCCAGATCGCCGCGGAAGCGGTTCAGCAGCTGTACGACGCCGAGCGAGTCCAAGCCCAGCTCGACGAGGCTGGCGTCCTGCGTGAACTCCTCCGCCGGTACGCCCAGCTGCTCGGCCAGTCGTTCGCGGAGGTAGTGGCCCAGCGACCGCTCGCGCTCGTCCGGCTCGGCGGCCAGCAGCCCGGCCAGGTACCGACCGCCGTCGCCAGCGTCGGCGAGGTCGTCGCTGATCCTGTCCAGCAGCGGACGCGGCCGCCGGGATTCCAGCAGGGGTTTGAGCGTCGGCCACACCGCGTCGCAGACCACGGCCTGCGTCGTGCCCTGCGCCAGCAGGTCCGCGAGGTGCCCCAGCGCCACGTCGGGGGCCAGGGTGCGCAGCCCGTTCGCCTCCAGCCGCCGGAGCAGTTCGTCGCCGCCCAGTCCGCTGGCGACGTGCCACGGGCCCCAGTTGACGCTCAGGCCGGCCAGCCCCTGGCTTCGGCGGTAGGCGGCCAGAGCGTCGAGGAACTGGTTGGCCGCGGCGTACGCGCCGAGGTCCGCCGAGCCCCACACCGAGGCGATCGACGACATGCCGACGAAGAAGTCGAGAGGGGCGTCGCCGAGAAGGCGGTGCAGCGTCCAGGCCCCGGTGACCTTGGAGCGCATCACGTCGTGCAGCCCGGCGGGGGTGAGCTCCCGCAGCAGGGCGGCGCCGGCCGTACCCGCGGCGTGGATCACGCCGCGCAGCGTCCTTCCGGTCTCCTCGATGCCCCGCAGGACGTCGGTCATGGCGGCGGCGTCGCAGACGTCGGCGGCGACGGCGGTCACCGTGACGCCGCGCCGCTCCAGGGCGCGGACGCACTCGACGCGGTCGCGCACCGCGGTCGGCAGCCCGGGGTCCTCCCAGGTGGCGCGGTCGGGCAGCCCGGCGCGGCCGGTCAGCACGAGGTGGCGTGCGCCGAGGCCGGTAAGCCAGTCCGCGATGGTGAGCCCCAGGCCGCCCAGGCCGCCCGTGATGAGGTAGGAGGCGTCCTCGCGGACCACCGGCGGGGTGGGCGTGGGCGAGGCCGCGGCCGGGACGAGGCGCGGGACCAGCCGAGCACCGCTGCGCAGAGCCACCGCGTCGTCGTGGCCGGGGCTGAGGATCTCGGCGGTGAGGCGGTCCGCCTCATGCTCCGCGTCGCCCCCGGCCGGGTCGAGATCGACGCTTCCGCCCCACAGCTCGCTGTGCTCCAGCGCGATGACCTTGCCGAGGCCGTCCAGGGGGGCGGCGGCCAGTCCCTCGGGGCGGTCGGCCGCGGCCGTGCTGCGCGCTCCCCGGGTGACCAGCCACAGCCGCGACGTTCCGGCGGAGCCGTCGGTGATCTCCTGGACGAGGTGCAGCACGCTCTCGGCGCCCAGCCGCTGGGCGTTCTCCAGATCTCGTGCGGTCGCCTGGCCGGCGGGCGGCACGTCCAGCGCCCAGAGGTGGATGACGCGGTCCAGCGGGCCGAGCGAGCGCAGCAGTGCACGCAGCGCTTTCCCGTCACCCGGCGGAACACGGTGGACGGTTCCGGTGGCGCCGGCCTGGGCGGCGTCCGGAGTGTCGGCGGGCACCGCGAGATGGCACTCGCCGCCCAGCCGGGTCAGCCTCTCTGCGAGCCGGCCCGCCAGCCCTGATCCGTCGGCCAGCAGAAGCGTCCGGCCCGGGGCGGGGTCGCCCGACGCCGGTGCCGTTGCCGGTCGGGTGGCCTCCCAGCGGATCTCGAAGCGCACGGAATCGCCGGCCGGAGCGGCGGCCCGGCCCGGCCGGGGCCCGCCGCTCCGGTCCACGACGACGTCGTACGCCTCGTGCTGGAACGGGTAGGTGGGCAGGTCGGCGCAGGAGGCCGGGCCCGTGCCGTGGAGCGCGGGCCAGTCCACGGCGGCGCCGTGCTCGTAGAGGCGGCCCAGGCCCGTCAGCATCCCGGCCACTTCCGGGCGGCCCTGGCGGATCGACGGCACCCACATCAGATCGGGGTCACCCAGCGCGGTGGCGCCCAGGCCGAGCAGGGTCCGGCCCGGGCCGGCCTCGACGAACGCGGTGACGCCGCTGTCGTACAGGGCACGCATGCCGGGGGCGAAGCGGACGGCCTCCCTGGCGTGGCGGGACCAGTAGCCGGGCGCGGCCAGGGTCTCGGACGTCGCGAGTTCTCCGGTGAGGTTCGACACCAAGGGGATGGCCGGCGCGGCGTGGGGCGTGGTGGCCGTCGCCTGGTTCAGCTCGCCCAGCACGGCGTCGAGCAGCGGTGAGTGGAAGGCGTGGGAGACCTTCAGCCGCCTGGGGGCGACACCCCGCTCGGTGAGTTCCGTCACAATCTCGTCTACGGCGTCGGCCGCGCCCGACAGCACCGTCGACTCGGGGCCGTTGACCGCGGCGATCGACACGCGGTCGGCGCGCCCCTCGGCGGCGTGGATGACCTGCGCGGCCGCTTCCTCGCTCAGCGGCACGGCCACCATGGCGCCCGGCGTGGTCACCGACGCCATGAGCCTGCCACGCAACGCGATCAGGCGGACGGCATCCTCCAGCGACAGGACGCCGGACACGCAGGCCGCCACATACTCGCCGACGCTGTGGCCCATCACGGCGGCCGGCTTGATGCCCCAGGACAGCCACAGCTGGGCGAGGGCGTACTCCACGGCGAAGAGCGCGGGCTGCGCCCAGGCGGTGTCCTCGGCCGAGTGCGGCGAAGACAGCAGCTCCTCGGGGCGGGTGCCCAGCAGCTCGGCGCAGCTCTCCAGCGCCTTGCGGAACACCGGTTCGCCGCGGTGGAGTTCCAGGCCCATGCCGGTGTACTGGGCTCCCTGCCCCGTGAACAGGAACGCCACCTTGGCACGGTGTCCGGGCAGGGCACGGCGGGCCCGCTGTCCGCCGACGCCCTGAGCCAGCTCTCCGAGCCCCCGGGCGAGCCCGGCGGTGTCGCCGGCGACGAGGGCGGTCCGCACACGGTGGTGGTCACGGTGGAGGGTGGCGGCGCGTGTCAGCGTCTCGGGCGGGACCTCGGGCCGGCCCTTGATGAAGGCGGCCCACCGGTCGGCCAGGTCGCGCAGGGCGACCTCGGAGTGGGCGGACAGCGGGAGCAGATGGGCCGGGCGGGCGTCCGTGGCCGGGGCGGGTTCCTGGGCCGGCTCGTCCTGGTGGCGCTGGTGGACCTCGTGGACCTCGCCGCCCTCGCGGGCCGGGGCCTGCTCGATCACCAGGTGGGCGTTGGTGCCGCTGGCGCCGAAGGAGCTGAGCCCGGCGACGCGCGGCCCCTGGCGCGACGGCCAGTCGGTGAGCTCGGTGGCCACCCTGAGCCGCATGGCGCGCCAGTCGACGTTGGGGTTGGGGCGGGTGAAGTGCAGGCTGGGCGGGACTCGGCCGTGACGGACGGCCAGCAGTACCTTGATGAGGCCGGCGATACCCGCGGCGGCCTCCAAGTGGCCGATGTTCGTTTTCACCGAGCCGATGTACACGGGGTCGGCCCCGGCGGGGGAGCCGCTGTCCGCCAGAACCGTGTCCAGGGCACGGAGTTCGATGGGGTCTCCCAGCGGTGTCCCGGTGCCGTGGGCCTCGACGTACCCGATCCGGCCGGGTGCGACGCCGGCGTCCCGCAGGGCGTCGCGGATGACGTCCTGCTGGGCTGGGCCGCTGGGGACGGAGATGCCGCTGGCGCGCCCGTCGTGGTTGACGGCGGTGCCGCGGATGACGGCCAGGATGTCGTCGCCGTCGCGCTCGGCGTCCGACAGCCTCTTGAGGACCACGACGCCGCAGCCCTCGCCCCGGGCGTAGCCGTCGGCGGAGGCGTCGAAGGTCTTGCAGCGCCCGTCCGGCGACACCGCCCTGGCCTTGCTCACCAGGACGAAGCCGTAGGGGGAGAGGATGACGTTGACGCCGCCGGCCAGGGCCAGGTCGATGTCCCCGGAGCGCAGCGCCGAAGCCGCCTGGTGGACCGCGACGAGCGAGGAGGAGCAGGCGGTGTCGATGACCTGAACCGGCCCGCGCAGGTCGAAGGTGTGGGCGATGCGTCCCGCGATGAAGCTGGACTCGCCCAGGAGCTGGTAGGGGTCGATGGACTCGGGTGTGCCGAACTCCTGGCGCAGCCGCACGTAGTCGTTGGTGCTCGCGCCCATGTAGACGCCGGTGCGGCTGCCGCCGAGGGAGCCGGGGGGGATGCCGGCCCGTTCCAGCGCTTCCCAGGCGACCTCCAGCGCGAGTCGCTGCTGCGGATCCATGCCCGCCGCCTCGGGCGGTGAGATGCCGAAGAGCTGGGCGTCGAATCCGGTGACGTCCGGCAGATAGCCTGCATCGAGCACGTATGCCTTTGCGGCGGCCTCGGGGTTGGGGTCGTAGTACGGTGCCGCGTCCCCTCGCTCCGCGGGGAAGGGACTGATGGCGTCAACGCCGTCGGTCAGCAGGCGCCACATGCTCTCCGGGTCGGACACCCGCCCCGGGAAGCGGCATCCGGCACCGACGATCGCCACCGGTTCCCTGGCGGCCCGCTGCCGTTCCTCCAGCGCGTTCCGGAGCACCGAGATGGTGCCGAGGGCCCTTGCCAGCTCCTCGCGATAGTCCGGGGTGCCGACGGTGGGTACCAATGACGTCATGAAGCCCTCTCAGTACTCGGTGATGGTCCGTAGCTCCGCCATCAGGCCCTGGAATTCGCCGGACTGCATGAGCGGCAGCATCGACATCAGCTTCCCGATGTTCCCGCTGGCCCGCAGCCTGCCCGTCATGAACCCGGCAGACGGGTGCAGCTTTCCCTGCTGCACGCGGACGCTGTTCTTGTAGGCGGCGGAAATCGTGAAGGTGGGAATGTCGGCGTCTCCCAGCCGGGCCTCCTCGATGCGCCCGCGCACGATGCGGAAGTAATACCGAACCTCGTCGCCCACGGGTGTGTCCCGGATGACGTACTGCACGGTGATGTTGATCTTCTCGCGTTCCGGAAGCAACTGCCCCCGCTTCTCCACCTCCGTGAAGAACTCCGGGGTCAGGAACTGTACCTTGGACAAGAAAGTGCTCCTCTTCGGTGTAAATTCCGGCGGTAGGGTCACTTGGTGGTCAGGGCGACCTTGAGTGACTCGAAACCTCGCATCGTCACGCGCGGCTGGTGGACGGGCTCCTCGATGACCTCGATCGAGGAGAAGCGGTCGAGCATGGCGTTGAGCGCGATGCCGATCTGCTTGTGAGCCATGGCCCATCCCACGCAGTGATGGATTCCGGCGCCGAAGGAGAGGTGAGCGATGTTCGGCCGCGTGATGTCGAAGCGGTCCGGGTCGGGGAACTGCTCCGGGTCGCGGTTGGCGCTGCCCAGGATCGCGATGATCGTCTCGTGCGGCTGAATCATGGCGCCGCCCAGCTCCAGCGGCTCGAACGTCATGCGAGCGTTGATCTGGATCGGAGGGTCGTAGCGGAGTACCTCTTCCACGGTGTTGTGGACCAGGTCACGGTTCTCCCGCACCAGTTCCATCTGATCCGGGTGGCGGGTCAGCTGGAGCACCATGCCGGTGATGGTGTTGGTCGAGGTCTCGAATCCCGCGGAGACGAGCATGTTGCAGAAGGTCATCAGCTCGTCAGCGCTCAGCTGGCCGGCCTCTTCGAGTTCGACGAGTGCGGAGATCAGGTCGTCCTGCGGGTCGGCGCGCTTCTTGGCGATGAGCTCGGCGAAGTACTTCTGCGTGAACTCCATGCCCTCGTCGGCGTCGAGGAGTTCGTCGGCCGTCAGGCCGATCTCGAACGTCCTCTGGAACGCCTGCATGGGCTCGCGCAGCGCCGGTGCCTCGTCGCGGGGCACGCCGAGCAGGGTGGTGACGGTCGCCAGCGGCAGGGGGAAGGCGAACTCGTTGAGGAGGTCGCCGCCGCCGGCGGTGGCCAGCGGCTCCAGGTACTCGTCGACCAGGTCCCTCATGGTCTGGTCCATGGCCTCCACGCGGCGCGGCGTGAAGGCGTGGTTGACCGCCTGGCGCAGCCTGGTGTGCTCGGGAGGGTTGTACCAGAGCAGACCGGAGGCCATGCGGCGCAGGGAGGCGTGCTCGTTCCACTCACCGCCGAACCGGCCGCCCATGAAGAGCTCCGCGTCCCGGCCGACCTTCTGGTTCCGTAGCACCTCGTTCACCAGCTCGTAGGGGGTGACGATCCAAAAGCCCATCTGGCTCTTGTAAACGGGCGCCTTCTCCCGCAATTCCGCGTAGAGCGGATACGGGTCCTTGTGACCCTCCGGGCTGAGCAGTAGCTGCGCCAAGAGGGTGTCGGCCTCTTCCGTCAGCTTCTCGTCGGCGGAAAGCGTACCGCCATCTTTCATGTCTGCCATGGGCGCTCCTGGAGCGACGTGCGGCCTGGGAGAATGTTGTTGAGTCCGTGTTCCCCCCTGACAGTAGTCAGGCCCGCAACACCCGTCTTCGGTCCGATGGATGAACTGTGTCTCATCCTTTTTGCCACCCTGGCACCTGCGGCCTATACCGACCGGTACTCATAGCGGAAATCGGCGCGGCGCCTCGGGCCGGCCGGTGCGCGGAGCAGGCCGCGCCTTTAGGATCCAGGCGGATGGGCCCTGCCAAGAAATCCGAGGGAGTTTCCCGTGAAGCAGTCTGGCTTGACGCTGTACTGCCTGCCGTACGCGGGGGGCAGAGCCGCGGCCTACCTGTCGTGGATTCCTGACCTGTCCGGCACGGCTCGGGTCCGCCCCCTGGAACTGCCCGGCCACGGCGAACGCAGGGCGGAGGCGTTGCTGGCGGACAAGGACACCCTCGTCAAGGACATCGCCGATCGGATACGCGGGGAACAGCCAGGCCGCTACGCGCTGTTCGGCCACAGCCTCGGCGCCCTGCTCGCCTTCGAGGCGGCCCACGCGCTGGCCGGCCCGGCGGGTCCGCGCGCGCTGCTGGTCTCCGGCCGCAACGGACCGGCCCTGCCGCACCCGGTGGCTCCCGTCCACCGGCTCCCCGCCGACGAGCTGCTGCGACATCTGTACACCCTGGGCGGCGTTCCCCGGGAGCTGCTCAACACGCCCGAGGTCACGGACCTGTTCCTGCCGGCGATCCGCGCGGATCTGAAGATCGCCGAGGACTACGAGCGGCCCGGGGTGGGGCCGCTGGACTGCCCCGTCTGGGCGGCGGCGGGCGACGACGACCCCCTCGCGGATCCGGTGGGGCTGCGCGCATGGGCCGGGGAGACGAACGCCGGCTTCACCATGACGACCGTCCCGGGCGGGCACATGCCGCTGCACCAGCCGGCGTTCGTGGCGGAGATACGCGCGTTCCTGTGGCGGTTGACGTCCCTCCGTCCCCGCCACCGGGTGGCTGAAGGGAACGGGGCAGGGGGCGATCTCACTCCTTGATCTGGCAGATGACGGCGCCGGAGGAGAGGGAGCCGCCGGCTTCGGCCTTCAGGTTGGCGACCGTACCGGTGCGGTGGGCGTAGATCGGCTGCTCCATCTTCATGGCTTCGAGGACCACGACCAGCTCGCCCTCCGTGACCTCTCGGCCTTCGACCACGGCGACCTTGACGACGGTGCCCTGCATGGGTGAGGTCAGGGTGTCGCCCGGAGGGGCCGCCGCGCCGCGTCGGGTGGTGCGACGGCGTCGTGCGGGTGCCGCGCCACCTGTGAGGCCGGCGCGTGCCAGAGGCATCGCCAGCGTGGCAGGCAGCGAGACCTCGACCCGCTTGCCGCCGACCTCGACCACGACCGTCTCACGCGTCACGACCTCCTCGCCCTCGGCTCCGGCCCCCCTGCCCGTGCCGCCGAACGGCTCGATGGCGTTCGCGAACTCCGTCTCGATCCACCGGGTGTGGACGTCGAACGGTTCGCCCTCCCGGCCGCTGACCTCGGGCGCGAACGCCGATTCTGTCACCACGGCGCGGTGGAACGGCAGCGCCGTCGCCATCCCCTCCACCCGGAACTCGTGCAGCGCCCGCGCCGCCCGCCGCAGCGCCTGCGTCCGGTCCGCGCCGGTCACGATCAGCTTCGCCAGCAGCGAGTCCCATGCCGGGCCGATCACCGAGCCGCTCTCCACGCCCGCGTCCAGCCGCACGCCGGGGCCGGTCGGCGGCGCGAAGGTGGTCACGGTGCCGGGCGCCGGCAGGAAGTTGCGCCCGGGGTCCTCGCCGTTGATCCGGAACTCGAAGGAGTGCCCGCGCACCGGCGGGTCGTCGTACCCGAGTTCCTCGCCCGCCACGATCCGGAACATCTCCCCCACCAGGTCGATGCCGGTGACCTCCTCCGTCACCGGGTGCTCCACCTGCAGGCGGGTGTTGACCTCCAGGAAGGAGATCGTGCCGTCCTGCCCCACCAGGAACTCGCAGGTGCCGGCACCGACGTAGCCGGCCTCCTTCAGGATCGCCTTGGAGGCACGGTACAGCTCGGCGTTCTGCTCCGGCGTCAGGTACGGCGCGGGGGCCTCCTCGACCAGCTTCTGGTGCCGCCGCTGCAGCGAGCAGTCGCGGGTGGAGACCACCACCACGTTCCCGTGCCGGTCGGCCAGGCACTGAGTCTCCACGTGCCGCGGCCGGTCCAGGTACCGCTCCACGAAGCACTCGCCGCGCCCGAAGGACGCCTGGGCCTCGCGCACCGCCGAGTCGAACAGCTCGGGGATCTCCGCCAGCGTCCAGGCCACCTTCAGGCCGCGCCCGCCGCCGCCGAACGCCGCCTTGATCGCGATCGGCAGGCCGTTCTCCTCGGCGAACGCCACCACCTCACCGGACCCGCCCACCGGCTCCCTGGTGCCGGCCACCAGCGGCGCCCCGGCCCGCTGCGCGATGCGCCGGGCGGCCACCTTGTCGCCCAGCGCGCGGATCGCATCCGGCGGCGGCCCGATCCAGGTCAGGCCCGCGTCGCTCACCGCCTGGGCGAAGTCGGCGTTCTCCGACAGGAATCCGTAGCCGGGGTGGATGGCGTCGGCGCCCGAGTCAGCCGCCGCCTTCAGCACCTTCTCCATTTCCAGATAGCTGGCCGCCGGCGTGTCACCGCCCAGCGCGAACGCCTCGTCCGCGACACGGACGTGCACGGCGTCGCGGTCCGGCTCCGCGTACACGGCGACGCTGGCGAGACCCGCGTCCCGGCATGCCCGGGCTATGCGAACGGCGATTTCGCCACGGTTGGCGATGAGCACCTTGCGCACGATGACTCCCTCTTCTCCCCGTTTACCAGGCACTATCGCGCCACACCCCGACGCCGCGAAGCGTCGGCTGACCGGTCATCAGCTCGCCCCGGCGGCTCCATCGGCGCCGATGCCTGTCGTCCACCACAGGGCCGGCGCCGACCCCGGCGGTGCGGGCCACGGCCGCCAGGGCGAGCACGACGGCGGCCACCTCCTCGGGCGTGGGCTCGCCGGAGACGTGGATGAGCGCGACGTCGGTCACAGCGGCAGGTTCCCGTGCTTGCGCGGTAGCCGCGTCTTGCGCTTGTCCCGCATCATCTCCAGAGCCAGGGCCACCTGCCGCCTGGTCTCGTGGGGCATGATGACCGCGTCCACGTAGCCGCGTTCCGCCGCGATGTACGGGTGGCACAGTGTGCGTTCGTACTCCTCCCGGATCGTCGTGCGGGCCTGCTCCGGGTCGTCGGACTCCTCGATCGCGCGCCGGTAGAGAACGCTGACCGCGCTGTCGCCACCCATGACGGCGAT
Organism: Streptomyces sp. B5E4; assembly: GCF_039871555.1. Lineage (NCBI taxonomy): Bacteria > Bacillati > Actinomycetota > Actinomycetes > Kitasatosporales > Streptomycetaceae > Streptomyces > Streptomyces sp. B5E4. The sequence continues at coordinate 204,289 of NZ_JBDPMI010000006.1, read as the reverse complement.
CTCGGCGGTCGGCCAGGCCAGGCTGACGTCCACGCCGAGGTGTTTGGAGCCCATCACCGCGTAGCCGCCGCCGTACGCCTTGCGGGTGATCACGGTGACCATCGGCGTTGTGGCCTCGGCGTAGGCGCACCCCAGCTTGGCCCCCCGCCGGATGATGCCGTTACGCTCCTGGTCCTGCGAGGGCAGGTACCCGGGTACGTCGGCGAACGTGACGATCGGGATGTGGAAGGCGTCACACATGCGGATGAAGCGGGCCGCCTTCTCGCTGGCCTCCAGGTCGAGCGCGCCGGCCAGGTGTGAGGGCTGGTTCGCCACGACCCCCACCGACTGGCCCTCGATCCGCCCGAAGCCGCAGATGATGTTGGGAGCGTACAGCGGCTGGATCTCCAGCAGCTCGCTGTCGTCCAGCACGGTGTGCAGCACGCGGAACATGTCGTAGGGCTGGTTGACATTGTCCGGGACGAGCGTGTCCAGGTCGAGGTCCTCCTGGGTGGGGGCGGACGGGGCATCGGCCGGGAATCTGGGAGGCTCGGTCATGTTGTTCGACGGCAGGTAGCTCAGCACCTGCCGGGCGTACTCCAGCGCGTCCTTCTCTTCCTGGGCGAGGTGGTGAGCCGACCCCGTGACCGCGTTGTGGAGCCGCGCGCCGCCCAACTCCTCCCGGTCGACGCGTTGCCCGGTGACGGTCTGGAGGACCTCGGGGCCGGTCACGAACATGTGCGAGGTGCCTTCGACCATGATGATGATGTCGGTCACCGCCGAGGCGTACACCGCGCCCCCGGCGCACGACCCCATCATGAGCGAGATCTGCGGGATGACGCCCGAGGCGTCCACGTGTCGCTTGGCGAACTTCGCGTAGTAGGCAAGGGCCACGACCCCCTCCTGGATACGCGCCCCGCCCGAGTCGTTGATGCAGATGATGGGGCAGCCCGTCTCGATGGCCAGGTCCAACACCTTGATGACCTTCTCGCCGAACACCTCGCCGAGGCTGCCGCCGAGCACGGTCGCGTCCTGGGCGAAGACACAGACCTTGCGGCCGTCGATCATCCCGGAGCCGGTCACCACGCCGTCGCCGTAGGGACGGTTCTGCTCCATTCCGAAGTCGTGGCAGCGGTGTCTGGCCAGCGCGTCGAGTTCGACGAAAGTGCCCGGGTCGAGGAGCAGGTCGATGCGTTCGCGAGCGGTCAGTTTCCCCCGGGCGTGCTGCTTGTCGCGGGCCGCTCCCGCCGACTGGGCGGAGAGCGCCTCCCTGCGCTGACCGAGTTCTGCCAACTGCCGCGCGGTACGCCCGGTTGTGGTTGTCGCCACGTGCGTCTCCCGTAAGTCCGTGAAGGGGTGTGACTGCCTGGGGCTACTTCGCCGGGGTCAACCGGCCGTCCAGGTACAGCTGGCGGCACAGCCGCCGCTGCACCTTGCCGCTGGACGTCACGGGCAGTGAGCCGCGCCGCACCACCACCACGTCGTCCACTGCGAGCCGCTGCCCCTCGTGGACGGCGGCCCTGACACGCGCGCGCAGCGTCCCTGCTCCGGTCACGCGCAGCGTCCTGCCGCTGGCCTCGACAACGACGACCAGCCTCTCGGCCTCACCGTCGTCCACCGCGAAGGCGGCGCAGGAGTTGGGGTGCAGCCCGGGGTCGCATCGCTCGACGGAGAGTTCGATGTCCTGGGGATAGAAGTTCCGTCCCTGGTAGACAACGAGGTCCTTCTGGCGCCCGGCGACGTACAGTTCCCCGTCGTGGAGGAAGCCCAGATCCCCGGTTCGCAGGTGGGGGCCCTCGTGTTCCGCGCCCGCGATCCAGGCGTGGAACACCGTGCCGGTCTCGGCGGGCCGGCGCCAGTAGCCCTGGGCCACGGACGGGCCGCTGAGCCATATCTCCCCGACGCGACCGTGGGGGCACAGGTGTCCGGTGTCCGGGTCCACGATGCGCACCCGGGTCCCCTGGACGGGTATCCCCGTGCTCACCAGATCCACGACGTTGCCGGGCTCCCCTTCGCCGATCACCATCTCCACCCGGTTCTCGGTCAGGGCTCCGGCACGCACCCGCAGCACGAAGGGCTCCTGGTCCGGGCGGCTCCCCGTGGCCTTCAGGGTGTTCTCGGCCAGGCCGTAGCAGGGGCACATGGCGCGCGGATCGAAGCCGAGGGGGCCGAACGCCTCCGCGAACGCGCGGACCGTGGGCTCCCGTACCCGCTCGGCGCCGTTGCCTGCCAGCCGCCACGACGACAGGTCGATGCCGCTGAGGTCCCGGCCCGCCCGCGCCGCGCGGACGCACAGCTCGAACGCGAAGTTGGGGCCCGCCGAGTGCGTGCCCCGGAACCGGGAGATGGCCCGCAGCCAGCGCAGCGGGTCACGGACGAACGCCTCCGGGGCCATCACGTACGAGGGAATCCCGGCCCACAGCGGCAGCACGATGCCCTTCACCATGCCCATGTCGTGGAAGAACGGCAGCCAGGAGACGACGGCGCCGTCCGGCCGGCAGGGCCACAGGACGTCGATCTCGCGGGCGTTGCCGAGGAAGTTGGCGTGGCTGACCATCACCCCCTTGGGATCACCGGTGGAACCGGAGGTGTACTGCAGGAGCGCGATGTCGACGGGCAGGGGGCGGGGCGCCGGGTCCGCCCCGGCGGGCGGAGAGACGTCGGTGGCGACGATGGTGAGGCCCTTCATCGCGGGCACGTCCCCGAAGCGTGTCATCAGGTCGTCGCGCACCGCGGCGGTGGTGAGGACGATGCCGGTGCCCGCGTCGTCCGCGATCCTGCGCATGCGCTCCACGCCGGTCACGCGCCGGGGGACCTGCACGGGCGCGGCGGGCACTCCCGCGTACATGCAGCCGAGGAGGGTGCGGATGAACTCCAGCCCCGACGGGTACAGCAGGACCACGGGCGAGCCCCGTTCCGTCGTCCGGGCGAGCAGGCCGGCCCGTTCGGCCGCCGCCGCGTGGAGTTCGGCGTACGTCACGGTCTCCGCCGGTTCCTCTCCGTTGGCGAGGAAGACGTACGCGACCTGATCGGGCCGGGTCACGGCACGGTGGTGGAGAAGCCCGGGCAGGGTCTGCGCGGACGTGCCCACTCCGGCCGCTTCGGCGGTCTGAACTGTGGTCATCGACTCCTCCGGAAGTGGATGCGATTCTCGACGGCTGCGCGATGGCCACGCGACAGTGCTTCCTAGCTGCGGGTGCCGTCGCGCACGGCACGGGCCTGGTCCGGTGCGGGTCCTCACGGCCTCTGCCGGATCAGGGCCTCGACCGCCTCGGTCTCCCGTGCCAGCCGTGCCAGCAGGTCTTCGTCATCGGGTGCGGTGGTGGCGGCGGGCGGAGCGGCGGCGGGCTCCGGCGCGCGCCCGGGTGCGGGCTCCGGTGCGGCCGGCCGCTCCTGGCCGCCCGGCAACCCGGCCGCCAGGTAGTCCGCGACCGCCTCACAGGTGGGGTACTCGAACACGAGGGTGGCGGGAAGCGGGACGCCGAGGCGGCGTTCCAGCCTGACCTTCAGCTCCAGCGCCGTCACGGAGTTCACGCCCATCTCGAAGAAGCCCTGCCGGGTGTCCGGTTCATCGCCGCCGTCCATCCCGAGCACCACGATCACCTCGTCCAGCACGCACTCCAGCAGCCGCTCCGCGCGGGCGGTGGGCGACAGCGTCGACAGGTGCGCGACCAGTTCCCCGTCCCCGGCCCGGGCCGGGGACGCCGAGGCGTCCATCTCGTCGAACAGCGGCCACCGCATGGTCTGCCGGTAGAGGGGAAGCAGCAGGCTCCAGTCCGCGGACGCGGCGAGGACATCGTGGAAACCGAGGTCCACGGAGGCGTCCAGCAGCTCGGTGGCGGCGGCGGGATCGAGCGGCTCAAGGCCGCCGCGTACCAGCCGCGCCCGGGCGTCGGCACTCAGCAGGTCCAGCCCGTCCCATGGCGTCCAGGCGATGGCGGTCACCGGGCGGCCGAGCGCGCGGCGCCGACCGGCGAGGGCCGTGAGCATCCCGTCCACCGGCGCCTGGACCTCGGCGCCGAGCGCCCCCCAGTGCGAGGCCGCCGAGCCGAACGCCACGAAGAGGTCGAGTTCCGCCCCGGCGTCCGCGCACGCCTCGTGCCACACCCAGGCTCCCCTGGCCCGGTCGTGGAGCGCGCGCGACAGCGCCTCGGCATCCGGCTCGCCGCCGCTCCACGGCTCCCACTCGGCGCCCAGCCAGACCAGCCCCGCCACCGGACGTCCGCTGTCGGCGGCCTTGTCGAGAACATCACGCACGTGGGCGGCGTCGGCCCGGGCGCTCACCATCAGCACCTCCCTCGCACCGCGCGCGCAGAGCCAGTCGCGGACGTGGACGGCAAGTCGGTGCTCGGCGCCCGCCACGAGGTAGGTGCGCCCGGCGTCCAGCCGGACCGGATCGAGCACCGGGGGTGGTGCGGTGCCACGGGTGACGCGCGCCACCAGCCGCGTTCCGCCGCGCAGCGCTACGTGGTCCTCGCCGTCGCCGGACAGCACCTCGGCCAGGATCGCGTCAGCGTCGTCGGTGCCGGTCCCGGCGTCGGCACCCGGACGGACCGGGTCGAGGTCCAGGGTGCCACCCCAGGCACCGGGGCGGCGGACGCCGATCACGGTGGCCGTCTGCCGCACGGCGGCGTGCAGCGGCGCGGGCCGGTCCGTCGCGTCGACCGCCACCGCGCCGCGTGTGACGTGCCAGACCGGTGACGTGCCGGCGGCGGCGAGGGGGTGCATCCCGGCGCAGACCCGCGCCGCCGCGTCGGCCTCCCGCTCCCCAGGCGTGCCGGTGGGCAGGTCGAGCGGCCACAGGTGGATCACGGCGCGGCAGCCCGGCCCCTTCGCCAGGTCCCGCCAGGCCGCCTCGGCGCGGCGCGCGTCGTCCGCCACCGGCCCGTCGGTGCCGGTCGCGGGCAGGAGCCGGTAGGGCAGGCCGCGTTCGTCGAGCCGCCGCGCCAGGGTGGCGGCGACACCCGTGCGGTCGGCCAGCACGAGCAGTTCGCCGTCGCGCGGGTGGGCCGCCCGGACGTCCTGGGGATCGGTGCCATCGCTGCCGGGCGGCGACGGTGCCAGGGACCGCTCGCGCCAGGCCGTGTGGTAGAGCCGGTCGGCCACGCGGTCGCGCTCCTCCTCGGCGAGCACGCGCCCCGGAGGCGGGGCCAGCCGCACGCCGCGGGCGTCGGCGACCGGGTGGCCGGTCTCGTCGGTGATCCACACGTCGGCGAGCATCCCGTGCTGGTCGTCCCGCGTGACCCGGGCCCCGATCCGTACGCGCTCGCCGGGGGCGCCGTACACCGTAAGGGACCGTAGGTGCCGGGGCACCCAGCCGGCCGCGTCCGGGGCGCCCGCCAGGACGGGCAGCCTGAGGGCGAGGTCGAGCAGTTCGGGCGGCAGGTGCCAGCGCAGGGCGGCAGGGCGGCAGCGGACGGCGATCACGAACTCGGGCGCGTTGCCGGTGCCCTGCCCGGGCGCCGACCACGCCGACTCGGGGACCGGCGCCACCCCGCTGCCCTGGAACGCCCGGAACCAGTCCTGCACCGCCGCGGGCACCTCGCCGCGGGCGCGGTCGGCGCTCGGTCCGGGGCGGTCGCCGTCCACAGTGCCCTGGGCGGCGGCCGGCCGGATACGGCCGGTGGCAGTCTTGCGGTCACCGCCGGGGCGTTCGTCGTGGTCCGGCTCTGCCGCCGCCCCGGCCGTCGCCCGCACCGTGAAGGCGGAGGTGCCGTCCGCGGCGGGGGTCAGCGAGAGCTGGGCAAGGCTGGTGGTGCCGGGCTCTACGACGGGAGCGTGGGAGAGTTCGACGTTCTCCAGCGTCACCGGCCCGCCCCCGCTGCCCTCGTCCGCCGCCGCCAGGGCCATCTCCAGCCACAGGGCGCCGGGCAGGCGCACGGCCTGGTGCCCGGGGGCCACCGGCTGAGAGCCGCAGCTCGCGGCGAGTTCCGGAGGGATGGCCGCCTGGAGGACGCGGGCGGCGCCGGGCCCCAGCAGCCGGACGTCCTGGGCGATCAGCGGGTGGCCGGGGCCGCCCGCCCAGCGGAGCGGGGTCCCGGACGAGGCGGGCGCGGCCGTGTTGCGCATCCAGTAGCGCTTGTGCTGCCACACGTACGGGGGCGTGGCCGTGGGACGCACCGTGGCGGGGTACAGCCACCGCCAGTCGACCAACTGCCCCCCGGCGTGGAGCGTGCCGAACGCGCTCAGCAGCGCCAGCCGGGAGTCGGTCTTCCGCAGCAGCGAGGGCACGAGCAGACCCTCGACGCCCGCAGCACTCAGCTCCTGCTCGACAGGGGCCAGTTGGAGGGGGTGCGGGGAGAGCTCGACGAAGGTGTCGTAGCCCTCGGCCACCAGGTGGCGTACCGCGTCGGCGAAGCGCACGGGAAGGCGCATGTTCCGCCCCCAGTAGGCGGCGTCGAGGGTCGCGCCCTCGACGGGGCGGGAATCGGCGGTGGAGTACATCAGCAGCCTCGGCGCGGCCGGGGTGAGCCCGGCCAGCTCGCTTTCCAGCTGGTGACGCAACGGCTCCACCAGCGCGCTGTGCCCCGGTCCGCCGGCCCTGACCGCCTTGAAGAAGACCTTGCTCTCCTTCATGCGCGCGCCGAAGTCGGCCAGCGCCTCGTGGGTGCCCGCGACCACGGTGGAGCTGCGGCTGTTGATCACCGCGACGCTGAGCTGCTCCCCGTAGCCGCGGATGGCCTCCTCGGTGCGCGTAGCGTCCATGCCGACGACGGCCATGCCGCCCTGGTTGGCCAGCTGCTTGAGCAGTTCGCTGCGGCGGACCATGATCTCGGCGGCCTGCTCCAGTGTGAGGGCACCCGCGCAGAGGGCGGCCGACACCTCGCCCATGCTGTGCCCGACGACGGCCCCGGGGGTCACGCCCGCCGTGCGCCACATCTCGCTCAGGGCGTACTGCAGAGCGAAGACGAGGATCTGCTGGTCGGACTCCAGGGCGGGCTCCCGCCCGGACTCCAGCACCTCTCGCACGGACCAGTCGATGTGAGGTGCCAGCGCCTGGTCGCAGCGGCTCAGGGCGGCGCGGCACACCGGGTCGTTGCTCGCGAGGTCCTGGGCCATGCCGGCCCAGTGGGAGCCGTGGCCGGAGAAGACGAAGACCGGTCCGCGCGCCCGGTCGCGGTCCGCCCTGCCCACCACGATGCCCGGCCCGTGCCGGCCCCCGGGGTCGTCGGCGAACGCCGCCAGCCGGTCGGCCAGCTCGTGCCGGTCCCGCCCGACGACGACGAGACGATGGTCCAGGTGGCTACGCCGCAACGCCGCCGTCGCGCACAGCCGGGCGAGACCATCGCCGGCCGGCCGGTCTTCGGCGCCGGAGAGGTCCTCCTCGGCGATGCCGGTGCCGGTGGCGAGAGCTGCGTGGTAGGCGCGGGCCTGGTCGGGCAGGGCCGTGGCGGTCGCGGCCGACAGCGGCAGCACGAACGCCGGCACGGCCGGGGCGCTGTCGGCATCGCCCTGCCCACGCGGCCGGGGCGCCTCGGCGAGCACCACGTGGGCGTTGGTGCCGCTGAAGCCGAACGCGCTCACTCCCGCGGTCCGGGGGCCGCGGCTGGTCCAGGGCACCAGCTCGGTGGGAACGCGCAGCGGCAGCTCCTGCCAGGGAATGTCGGGGTTCGGCTCGCGGAAGTGCAGATGCCGGGGGATGGCCCGGTGCCGCAGCGCGAGCACGGTCTTGATCAGACCGGCGATGCCGGAGGCGGCCTCCAGGTGGCCCAGGTTCGTCTTCACCGATCCGACCAGGCAGTTGTCCGCGCCGTCGCGCCGCCCCAGCACGGCTCCCAGGGCGCGCAACTCGATCGGGTCGCCGAGCGGTGTGCCGGTGCCGTGCGCCTCCACGTAGCCGACCTCGTCCGCGGCGACGCGGCCGTCCGCCAGGGCCGCGCGGATCAGCGCTTCCTGGGCCGGGCCGTTGGGCACCGTCAGACCGCTGCTGGCGCCGTCCTGGTTGATCGCCGAGCCGAGGATCACCGCCATCACCTCGTCGCCGTCGGCCTCGGCGCGCGACAGGGGCTTGAGGATCACGGCCCCGCAGCCCTCGCCTCGGCTGTAGCCGTCGGCGGAGGCGTCGAAGGTCTTGCAGCGGCCGTCCGGCGCAAGGGCTCCGCCCGCCGCGCTGACCCGATGGATCGTGGAGCTGAGGACGAGGTTGACACCGGCGGCCACGGCCATGTCGCTCTCGCCCGAGCGGAGGCTGCGCACCGCCAGGTGCACGGCGACGAGCGAGGAGGAGCAGGCCGTGTCGACGGCGAGGCTGGGGCCGTTGAGTCCCAGCAGGTAGGACAGCCGCCCCGCCGCCGCGGAGAAGGAGTTCCCGATCCCGTAGTAGATATCCAGGTTGTCGGGGTGATGGGTGATCAGCTGCCCGTAGTCGTAGGAGTTCATGCCGAGAAACACGCCCGTCCGGGTGCCGGCGAGGTCGCGGGCCGGGGTGCCGGCGTGCTCCAGCGCTTCCCAGGCGACCTCCAGGAAGAACCGCTGCTGGGGGTCCATGGCGCGGGCTTCGACCGGGGAGATGCGGAAGAAGGAGGCGTCGAAGCCGGCCACATCGTCGGCGAGGAAGCCGCCTCGCCACACTTCGGGCCCCGCCAGGCGGTCCTCGGGCGCCGGTCCCACGGCGTCGATGCCTTCGGTCAGCAGCCGCCAGTAGTCCTCGGGGCCTCGTACGCCGCCCGGGAGCCGGCAGCCCACGCCGATCACCGCGATGGGCTCGGGGCCGGTCGTGGCTGCCGTGGCCCGCGGGCGCACGGGGGTGGAGGCCCGGTCGTGCGCCCCGGGTACGAGCGTGGAGAGGTGCGCCGCCAGCCGTTCGACGCTCGGGTGGTCGAAGGCGACGGTGCGCGGCAGTGCGACTCCCAGCGACCGCTCCAGCGACCTGGCCAGCTCCACCGAGCCGAGGCTGTCCATGCCCAGGGAGGCGAAGCCCTCGCGCCGTCGTACGGCGCCGCTGCCGAGGCCCAGGACGCCGGCCACCGCCGCTGCCACCGTGTCGGTCAGGCCGGTGGTGGCCCCATCGGTCGCGGGCGCGGCCGGGGCAGGGATGGTGGCCGGCGGCTCGCTGTTCGCGGTGCCGGGGGTGAGCAGCCGCAGGGGTTCGGTCTCCGCGACGAGCCGGCCCTCGGCGTCGTACAGTCGCAGCTCACCCCGGAGTCCGGTGGCCCGGGGCAGGCCGGCGGCGGGGACTGTGTCGGCCTCGGTGGCAGCCTCGGTCGCGCCGTCGGCGCGCTCGAACCACAGGGGTTCTCCCTGCCAGGGGTACGTCGGCAGTGCGCGGCTGCGGCCCGCGCCGCCGCTCGCCGACGTCCAGTCGGGCGGGACTCCGTGCGTGTAGAGGGTGGCCAGCGCGCCCTTGGCGGTGAGCACGTCGTCCGTGTCACGGCGCAGCGTCGGCACGACCGCGCCCTCGACGCCGGCCGCGCGCAGGCACTGGGTGACGGGCTGGGCGAGGACAGGGTGCGGCCCCAGCTCGACGAACAGCCGATGGCCGGAGTCGATGGCCTCGGCGATGGCCTCGGCGAAGCGGACCGGCTGACGGACGTTGCGCCCCCACTGCTCCGCGTCGAAGGGCACGGGGCCGGGCGGTGTGTTCCCGGTGGTCGTCAGCACGGGGATGCCGGGCGTGCGCCAGGGCAGGCCGGCGAGTTCGGCGGCGAGCTGAGACGCGTGGTCCGCCATCTGAGGGCTGTGGAAGGGGTGCGTGCCCGGCAGCAGCCGGGTCGTCACCCCGCGGCGATCCAGTTCCTCGCGGAACTCCTCGACCGCCGCGGGGACTCCGGACACCACCACGGAGCCGGGGCTGTTCACGGCGGCCAACGCCAGCCGGTCGCCGTAGGGTTCGAGCAGCCCGACGACGTCGGCCTCGCCCAGCGCCACGGCGGCCATCAGCCCCTGACCGGCGGACGGTGCCAGCAACCGGCCGCGGTGCACGATGACGCGGGCCGCATCCGGCAGCGTCAGCGCTCCGGCGACGTGGGCGGCGGCGATCTCGCCCATGCTGTGGCCGACGACGGCCGTGGGCACGATCCCCCAGGACCGCCACAGCACGGCGGCGGCGGCCTGGACGGAGAAGATCACGGGCTGGGCGATCTCGGTGTCCGCGAGCCGGGAGTCCGGCTCGTCACGGAGGAGCTCGTCGATGACCGACCATCCGGCGAGTTCGCGCACGACATCATCGCACTCGCGCAGCGCGGCGCCGAACGCCGCCTCCCGCGCCAACAGCTCTCTCCCCATGCCGGGCCACTGGCTGCCTTGGCCGGAGAAGAGGAAGCACACGCCGGGAACCGGGGAGTCCGGGTCGTCGCGGCCGCCGTGCGCCACGCCCGGGGCGGGCTCGTCCTCAAGAAAGGAGGTGAGTCCGGCGGCCAGTTCCCCGGTTGTCCGGCCGGTCACCGCCAGGCGGTGCCGCGCGTGGTGGGAGCGGCGCACAGCGGCGGTGTGCACGTACGCCGCGACCTCGGCGTCCGTGCCGGCGGCCGGCCCTCGCAGCCGGTCCCGGTGCTGGGCGGCGAGCTGGCGCAACGCCTCACCGGAGCGGGCCGACACAGGCAGCAGGAAGGATCCGCCCTCGCGGAAGGGGTCTTCCTCGCGGCCCGCCCGGGCCGGCTCGGGCTGCGGCGGCGACTCGACCACCACGTGGGCGTTGGTGCCGCTGAGGCCGAACGCGCTGGCTCCGGCCACCCGGTTCCGGGGGTCGCCGGGAAAGTCGGTGAGCTCCACGGGCACGCGCACCGGCCAGCGGTCCCAGGGGATCGCCGGGCTCGGGTTGCGCAGGTGGAGGTGCGGCGGGATCTGGCCGTGGCGCACCGACAGGGCCGCTTTGAGCAGCCCGGCGGCGCCGGCCGCTCCGTCGGTGTGTCCGAAGTTGGTCTTCACCGAGCCGACGAGCAAGGGGTCATGCCCGGACCGGCCCTCGCCCAGCACGGAGGCGAGCGCGGACATCTCGATCGGATCGCCGAGAGGCGTGCCGGTGCCGTGGGCCTCGACGTATCCCACCTGGCGAGGTTCGAGACCGGCGACGGCGAGCGCCTGGCGCAACAACGCCTGTTGGGCCGCGCCGTTGGGCGCGGTGAGGCCGGCGCTGGCGCCGTCGTGATTGACGGCGGAGCCGCGGATGACGGCGATCACGTCGTCGCCCTCTGCGAGAGCGTCGGACAGACGTTTGAGGACCAGGACGACGGCACCGTCGCCGCGCACGATGCCGTCGGCCGAAGCGTCGAACGTCTTGCATCTGCCGTCCTTGGACATGGCGCCGATCTGGCACATGAAGACGTTCAGGTCCGGGGACAGCAGCAGGTTCACCCCGCCGGCCAGCGCGGCGTCGCACTCACCGGCCAGCAGGCTCTGGCGCGCGAGGTGCACGGCGACGAGTGAGGAGGAGCACGCGGTGCTCAGCGACAGACTCGGGCCGTGGAACTGGAGCAGGTAGGACAGCCGGCCGGAGTGGAAGCTGGGCTCCTTGCCCAAGGCGTACCACGGGTCGATCCCGCCCATGCCTGCCTGCCGGGAGTGGAGCAGTGTGTAGTCCATCCCCAGACCGCCGACGTAGACGGCGGTGCGGCTGCCTGCCAGTTCCTCCGGAACGAGGCCGGCGTTCTCCAGGGCCTCCCAGGCGACTTCGAGCATCATGCGGTGCTGGGGGTCGATCTGGCGGCTCTCCCGGGGCGAGATACCGAAGAAGGCTGTGTCGAAACGGGTCTCGCCCTCGATGAATCCGCCCCAGCGCGAGTACATCCTGCCGGTGGTTCCGGCGTCGGGGCTGTAGTACCGGTCGACGTCCCACCGGGTCGGCGGAACCTCGGTGATGACGTCGGTGCCGGAGGTGAGGGCCCGCCAGAAGTCGTCAGGACCGGAGATGCCGCCGGGGAATCGGCATCCCGCACCGACGATGGCGATCGCGTCATCGTCGGTGCGGCCGCCCGCCGGTGCCTTGGTGGACTGCTGGCGCCCCCTCACAACATCGCGGCCATGCTCGGCGCGGACAGGTTCCCCAGGTGCTGGTGCCACAGGTGGTCGGGGTTGTTCTCGACGACGCTGACGAACTCCCGCATGGCCGTCAGCGCCTTGGGCTCCTGGTCGTCGTAGACGTCGCCCTGCAGCATCTTCAGCACGTCGAGCCGGTACCTCGGGTCCTGCACGAATGCCGTGAACAGGATGTTGAGGCGGTAGTAGATGGAGATGAACTCGTACCAGTTCCGCACGCCGCGACGCAGCGTCTGCTCGTACGTGGCGAACCTGGGCTTGCTGAAGTCGCCCGCCTCGGCCGCGGCGATGATGTCCTTGCACGCCAGTCGGGCGCTGTTGAGCGCGACGCTCACCCCACTGGAGAAGATCGGGTCGACGAAGCGCGCGGCGTCACCGACGAGGACGAAGCCGTCGCCGACGATCTCCTTCATGCCGTAGCTGTAGTCGCCCTCGGTCTTCAGCGGCCGGACCTGTGTGGCCTGCTCCAGGGCCTTGCGGAGCGCCGGCCGGCTTCCCAGGCAGTCCCAGAAGAACCCATCGAGGTCGCCCTTCGCGGCGCGCACGTGCTTCTTCTGCGTCACCACGCCGACGCTGGTGATGCTATCCGTGATGGGGATCTGCCAGACCCAGGTGTCGGTGATGGGAAGGAAGTGGATGAAGATGTAGTCGGCCTTTTCCTTGTCGTGGGCGAGGGCCGTGCGGTCGAGGTCGTCGAACCACGTGTGGATCGCGTACTGATTGAATACGGGATCCGGAACCTTGATCTTCTCCTGCCGGCCGAGGAAGGTGCCCCGGCCGCTGGCGTCCACCACCATGTTCACCGTGACGGTGGCGTCCTTCTTCCCCAGCGGCAGATGAATGACCGGCTGGTCGCCGGAGAAGTCGACGCGGCGGACGCGCATCCCCTCGAAGACCTTGGCGCCCTGCGCCATGGCGTGGTGGAGAAGAAGCAGGTCGAACTTTCCCCGGTCGACGTGGTAGGTGTAATCTTGAAGCACTCCGGGCTGGTCGCGCTCGTTGAACTCGATCTCGGCCGCCCCCAAGCCGTGGGAGAGCCCCTGGAATCCCAGCTTCGGGATGTCGTCTGAGGCGGCCGAGGTCCAGGCTGCGCCGAACTTCCGGGGAAATCCAGCCTTGTCGATCAGGTCGATCGCGCCGATGTCGCGCAGCACGGGAGTCGTCGCCGGGACAAGGGACTCACCGACGTGTTCCCTGGGGAAGTTCTCAGCCTCGAACACCGCCACGGACAGCCCGGCGCGGGCAAGGTAGGAGGCCGCAGTTGACCCCGCCGGCCCGCCGCCGATGATCCCGATGTCGTAGTCGACCTCCGGCATGGAAACCCGTTCCTCTCGTTTGACGGCCTTGTCGGATCACTTGATCGGACAGGACTGGCCTGATGACTCTTCTCGTATGGAGAGAACGAACCTGGTGATGACATCCAGGTTCTTGAAGTTCGATCCGACGATCTTTTCCGGAGGCACGAAGACCCCGTAGTGAGACTGGATGTGGCTGATCAGCTCAGTGGTGTTGAGTGAGGTGAGGATGCCCAGTTCGAGGAGTGGCGCGGTGGGTTCGATACCGCTCTCGCCCGCCGGAAGAAAACGCTCCTCCACGTAGACGGTAAGCTCCTTCAGCACTTCCTCGTATCCGCCGGATAGCCGATTCTGCTGTGTCATAGGTCTGCCCCGGACTTCGCCTGGACTGTTTTCATGGCAAACCGAGGTTAGCAATCCACATCTTGGAGTTCTTCGGTCCCGGTGATGAATTGGTCCCCGGCCGGACTGCCGCGGTCGCCCCCCTGCGAAGGAGGCTTCGTCACAAAGAACTAGGGCGCGGTCCTCCTGTTGGACCGGTCGCTGCACCGCCGGGGCAGTTGGAGCCTCCCTGCCTGGAAGATCCTGTCTGGCGCGTCCGGCACCGCACCGGAGTCCAGTGATGACGTCAGGTCTCTGGCCCTGTCGTCGGAATTCACTTAGCATTGAATTCCTTCCAGCCGAGTCACTCTGAGTCACAAGAAGGGCAACATGGAGACCGCCATCGAGGTCCGCGACCTCACAGTCGTGCGCGGCGCGCGCGAGGTGCTGCACGCCATCAGCACCGACGTGCCGCGCGGCGTCATCACCGGGCTGCTCGGGCCGAGCGGCAGCGGCAAGACCACGCTCTTCCGCGCCATCGTGGGCGTGCAGATCGTCAGCTCCGGCACCGTGACTGTCCTGGGGAAGCCCGCCGGCTCGGCCGAACTCCGGCGGAAGGTCGGCTACTTCACGCAGTCACCCAGCGTGTACACCGACTTAACGGTACGGGAGAACGTGCGGTACTTCGCCAGCCTCCACGGCCTCGGCGCGAGGGAGGCGGAGAGCGTGATACGCGAGGTCGGCCTCGCCGAGCAGGCCGGGCAGGTGGTCCGCACTCTCTCGGGCGGCCAGCACAGCCGGGCCTCGCTCGCCTGCGCCCTGGTCACCGAGCCCGAGGTGCTGGTGCTCGACGAGCCGACCGTGGGCCAGGACCCGGTGCTGCGCGAGGAGTTGTGGGAACGCTTCCGTGATCTGGCCGGCCGGGGCGCCACGCTGGTGGTGTCCAGCCACATCATGGACGAGGCTAACCGCTGCGACGGGCTGATCCTCATCCGGGAAGGGTCGATCGTCGCCGAGGGAGGCCCCGAGGAGATCAAGTCCCGGACGGGCACGGACGACCTCGACCAGGCGTTCCTGCGGCTGGTGCGCGCGCAGGACGCCGAGGGCGAGCGCGGGAAGGAGGTGGCCTGAGTGTCCGTCGCGATCATGGCCGGCACCACCGGCCGCATCCTGCGTCAGCTGCGGCACGACCGCCGGTCCGTCGGACTCCTCATCGGCGCCCCCGTGCTGCTGATGACCCTGCTGTACTTCATGTTCGAGGACGGAGGGATGTTCGACGAGGTCGTCGTCATCGTGCTGGGGCTCTTCCCGTTCCTGCTGATGTTCCTCGTCACCAGCATCGCGATGCTGCGTGAGCGCACCTCGGGCACCCTGGAACGGCTGTTCACCACCCCGGTGGGCAAGCTCGACCTCCTCTTCGCCTACGGGCTGGCCTTCGGCCTGGCCGCGGCCGTGCAGGCAACCGTCGGTGCCACCGTCGCGTACCTGTTCCTCGACCTGGACACGGTTGGCAGCCCCTGGTTCGTCGTGCTGATCGCGGTGGCCAACGGACTGCTCGGCGTCGGACTCGGGCTGCTGTGCAGCGCCTTCGCACGCACCGAGTTCCAGGCGGTACAGTTCCTCCCGGTCGTGGTGATTCCGCAGATCCTGCTGTGCGGGCTGTTCGTGCCGCGCGACCAGATGGCCGGGTGGCTGGAAGTCGTGAGCAACGCGCTGCCCCTCTCCCACGGCGTCGAGGCGCTTCAGGAGGTCGGCCTCCAGGACGATCCCACCGCCGTGATGTGGCGGGGCTTCGGCATCGTCGTCGGCGCCGTGGTCCTCGCCCTCGCGCTCGCCGCCGGCACCCTGCGCAGGCGCACACCCTAGTGTCTGAGTCGTGAGTTCGCGGGCGGTTGTAGGGTGTGGTGATGCCTGGTCCGAAGCCGTTGCCGGTGGTGCTGTCCGATGATGAACTCCGTGTGTTGCGGCGCTGGTTGAGGAAGCAGACGGCTTCTCAGGCTCTGGTGCTGAGGTCCCGGATTGTGTTGGCGTGTGCGGAGGGCTTGTCGAACGCGCAGGTCGCGGATGACCTGGGGATTTCGCGGGAGACGGTGCGCAAGTGGCGGGCGAGGTTCGTCAAGGACCGGCTGGAGGGTCTGACGGACAGGCCGCGTCCGGGGCCGCCGCGGAGGATCACGGACGAGCAGGTCGAGGCACTGGTGACCAAGACTCTGGACGAGAAGCCTTCGTCGGGGGATTCGCGTTGGTCGACGCGGTCGATGGCCGAGGCCACCGGCATGTCGCAGTCCGCGGTCTCGAGGATCTGGCGGGCGTTCGGGCTCACAGCCCCACACGGTGCAGACGTGGAAGCCGTCCACGGACCCGGAGTTCGTCACCAAGGTCCGCGATGTCGTCGGGATCTACCTCTGCCCGCCGGAGAACGCCCTGGTCCTGGCCGTGGATGAGAAGTCGCAGATCCAGGCCCTGGACCGCACCCAGCCAGTGCTGCCCCTGGCGCCGACGACGCCGGCGAGGATGACACAGGACTATGTCCGGCACGGCACCACCAGCCTGTTCGCCGCCCTGGACATCGCTTCCGGGTCGGTCATAGCCCAGCACTACCGGCGTCACCGCCACACCGAGTTCCTGCGCTTTTTGAAGACCATCAACGCGGCCGTCCCGAAGGAGCTGGACCTGCACCTGGTCCTGGACAACTACGCCACCCACAAGACCGAAGCGGTCAAGAAGTGGCTGCTCAGCCACCCCCGCTTCCACCTGCACTTCACCCCGACCTCCGCCTCCTGGCTGAACCTCGTCGAGCGCTGGTTCGCCGAGCTGACCCGCCGCAAACTCCGCCGCTCGGCCCACCGCAGCGTCATCGAGCTGGAACGCGACATCCGCGGCTGGATCAACGAGTGGAACGAGGACCCCAAGCCGTTCGTGTGGACCAAGACCGCCGACGAGATCCTCGACACCCTCGCCGCATACTGCACAAAAATTAACGACTCAGACACTAGGGCACAGGCCCCAGCCTCGCCGTTTCGGTCGGGCTGACGCGCTTCCCCCACCCGTCCCGGGCCGGTGAACGTGGGAAACGGGGGGATGGGAAGATGGACGGACCATGGCAAGAGGGCGTACCGGTCGCAGACCTGGAAACCAGGACACTCGCGGCGTGATTCTGACCGCGGCTCGTGAGGCGTTCTCGCAGCGCGGCTACGACGGGACCTCCATCAAACAGATCGCGACCAGCGCCGGGGTCGACGCGGCGCTGGTCCACCACTACTTCGGAACCAAGGAGAAGCTCTTCCTGGCGGTCGTGCGGCCGCCCATCGACCCCGCCCTCCTCATTCCGCAGGTCCTGGCGGAAGGGCCGGAAGCGGTGCCGACGCGCATCGTGAGGACGTTCCTCCAGACCTGCGAGGGCCCGGTAACCGGGCCGGCGTTCCTCGGCATGCTGCGCGGCGGCACCTCCCACCGCTGGCAAGGGCTGCTGCTGAGGGACTTCTTCACCACGCAGATCGTGCGCCGGGTGCTGGACAAACGGGAGGACATCGGCGATCCGTCCTACCTGCCGCTGCGCACCTCGCTGGTCGCCAGCCAACTCTTCGGGCTGGCTTTGACCCGGTACGTCCTGAAGTTCGAGCCGCTGGCCAGCGCTCACCAGGACACCGTGGTCACCGCAGTCGCACCAACCATCGCCCGCTACCTCACCGGTGACATTACGGCAGAACTCGAAGCCGGGAATTCCGGATTTTAACGGAATCCGTAGATCCGGATTTAGATACCTGCCTGTCCACCGCCTTCCACTTTGCCGCCGTTCACCCATCAGGGCTCAGCGTTGATCACCCCTGATCATATTGGCTGCTATCGCATCCCAGTTTATTGTCAACTAGCACATCCCAGGTGATTGTGAGTTTACTCTCTGCGTGGCAGGCATATGCTGGGTGGCTCCGGCAGTGATCTATCAACCAGGGGGGCGTCACTATGACGCAGGGCGTGATCACGCGCGTCATGATCGTAAATGATCGGACGGTAACGAGAGCTGGCTATGAGTCACTCTTCGACAAGTATGTTGATTTCGAGATAACCGAAGGCGCACGCGACCTGGAAAACGCGATCGCCGGAATGACCTCTGCAGAGCCCGATGTCGTGGTCGTAGACCTCCCTCCACACTCGTTCGACGTCGTCGAGACGGTACGCTGCCTGGTGTCAGCGACGAAGAGCGACATCGCTCCCGTCCTGGTCCTGATCGACCAGCTCGACGAGCGTGTCCATGGTCTGCTGAGGGTCGGTGCACGTGGCCTGCTGCTCAGCCAGGCCAGTCCGGCGGAGATCATCGCGGCAGTGCGCCTCGTCGCCGCGGGATACATGCTTGCCCTCCCCACGATCGTACGAACCGGTATTGACCAAGCCGTCGCGGCACCGGACGGCTGCCAGGAGGACCCGGGAGCGTTCTGCCTGGAACACCTGACACGGCGTGAGGCGGACGTACTTCGACTGATCGCCCGAGGGCTGAGCAATGCGGAAATCTCGGCCGCACTGTTCGTCAGCGA
Source organism: Streptomyces sp. B5E4 (assembly GCF_039871555.1). Taxonomy (NCBI): domain Bacteria; kingdom Bacillati; phylum Actinomycetota; class Actinomycetes; order Kitasatosporales; family Streptomycetaceae; genus Streptomyces; species Streptomyces sp. B5E4. The sequence continues at coordinate 186,189 of NZ_JBDPMI010000006.1, read as the reverse complement.
AAGCACTGTGAAGTCCCATGTGCAGCGCATGCTCGGCAAGCTGAAACTAAGAAACCGAGTGCACGCCGTGATCTACGCGTATCAGGCCGGCCTCGTCCGGTCCGAATCCCAATCAATTCAGGCTGACAGCTGAATCAGCGTCCTTCTTCTCCCGGCCTGAGAAGAGGGACGCTTGCTTATCCGTCACACCCGGAGGATATGCCGCTCGCTATCCGGCGCTTGTCCTTCTTCCCGTTCGGCGTGCGCGGCAGGTCTTCGACCAGGTGCAGCACGTCCAGCACCATGTAGGACGGCAGTCGCTCGGCCGACCACAGCTTGAGCCCCAGCAGCGTCGGCGTCTGGCCCGGTACGGCCACCGCCACCGCGTGCAGCGCGGCTTCGAGGCCGGTGCCGACGACGACGGCGGCGATGTCCTCGATGTCCGGATGGGAGCCGATCACGGCCTCGATCTCGCCCAGTTCGACCCGCTGGCCCCGGATCTTCACCATCTCATCGCGCCGGCCCAGATACTCCAGGTTGCCCTCCGGGTCGAGGCGCACGAGGTCCCCGGTGGCATATGCCCTGGTCTGCGCCGGACGGCCCCAGTAGCCCAGCATCACGGACGGCCCGGTGATCCGCAGCTCGTACGCCTCTCCGGGGCCGCCGTCCCGCTCCAGCGGTGCCAGCTCCATCTCGTCGCCGGACGCCATCGTCCCGATCGGAAGGGGGGTGGTGCGCTCCAGGTCGGCGCCGGTCACCTCGTAGGAGGTGCACACGTTCGTCTCAGTCGGGCCGTACCAGTTGAAGATCTGCACGCCCGGCCAATGACGGCGCAGTCGCTGCGCCAGCGGCAGCGGGAACGGCTCGCCCGCGACGAGGCACACCCGAAGCCCGGGCGGCGTCTTCTCCTCCAGCAGCCCGCCCTTGGCCACCATCAGCGTGAGCGCCGACGGCACCGAGTACCACACGGTCAGCTCCTGCTCCCGCAGGAAGCGCACCAACTGCTCGGGGGCGTAGGCCATCTGCTGCGAGATCAGGTGCACCGAGGCGCCCGCGTGGAAGGCGGCGTACAGGTCGAAGACCGACAGGTCGAAGTTGAAGGGGGCGTGGTTGGACAGCCGGTCGTGCGGGCCGATCCGCAGCAGTTCGACGGCCCAGACGACGAAAGCCAGGGCGTTGCGGTGGCTCAGGCACACGCCCTTCGGTTCCCCGGTCGAGCCGGAGGTGTAGAGGATGTACGCCGGGTCGTCGGGGGTCAGGGGCGCGGGTGCCCCGGCGTCGTGTGCGGGCGCGTCGGCCAACAGCGCCTCGAAGGTGACCACAGGCGCGGCCCCAAAGCTCGCGTCGGCCGCCCGCCGGGCCCCGTCGGCGTCCGCGAGAACGAGGGCCGGCGTACAGCCGTCGCAGATCAGGGCCAGCCGCGAGGGCGGGTTGGACTCCGTCACCGGGACGTACACCGCTCCCAGCCGCAGGCAGCCCTGCATCGCGGCCACGAGCTGGAGGCTCTTGCCGGCCCACAGGACCACCCGGTCGCCCGGCGCGACCCCCCGCGCGGCGAGCGCGTCGGCGTACCGCCCGGCCGCTTCGTCGAGCCGGCGGTAGCTCAGCTCCCCGTCGGGAGCCCGGACGGCCAACGCCTCCGGCGAGCGGCGCGCCGCCCTGGTCACCAGCTCGTGCAGCAGGACCGCCTCGCCCGGGGGCGTCGTCTCGCTGCCCCTCACAATCCCAGCTCCCTGGCGACCAGTTCCTTCTGGATCTCGGAGGTGCCGGAGAACAGCACGCTCGGAACGGCGTCCCGCAGCTCGGCCTCAATGCCGTCCTCCGCGAGGTATCCCCGCGCGCCGAAGACGCGCACCGCGTCCAGCGCGGAGGCCACCGCCCCCTCGGAAGCGGCGAGCTTCGATAACGCCACGGACATGCGGGCGGGCTGCCCCTCGTCCATCTCCCAGCAGGCCCGGTAGAGCAGCAGCCGGGCGGATTCCAGCCGGGCCGCCATGTCCACGATCCGGTGGGAGACGGCCTGGAAGTCGGCCAGCCGTCGCCCGAACTGGCGGCGTTCCCGGGCGTGCGCCACACAGCGCTCGACCAGACGGGCCATCATCCCGACGTATCCGGCGAACAGGCAGGCCCGCTCCCAGCCCATCGAGTGCTGGAAGACGGCCGAGCCCATCCCGGGCACGCCCAGCACGTGATCGGCGGGGACGAAGCAGTCATCGAACGTCACCCTGCCGGCCGGCGTCGAGCGAAGGCCCATCTTGTTGAACGGCTCGCCCACCGTGACCCCTTCCGCGTCGGCGGGCACCACGAACGCCGTCTGGCCGAGGTGGCCGCAGTCCGGGTCGGTGGTGGCGTACGCGACGAAGATGTCGGCGGCCGAGGCGTTGCTCACGAAGCTCTTGACGCCGTGCAACCGGTAGCCGCCGGGCACCTCGGTGGCGGTGACGGCGAGGCGGGAGACGTCCGAGCCCGCCTCGGGCTCGGTCATGGCGTTTCCCGCGATCAGCTCACCCGAGCACAGGCCCGGCAGGTAGCGGGCGGCGAGGGACGCCTGACCGTGGTCGCGGATGGGCACGACGCAGGCGAAGAGGTGGGCGCTGGCAGCGAAGACGAGCCCGGTGTCGGCGCATCCCTCGCCCAGCGCCTCGAACAGGCGGGCGGTGTCCAGGGCCCCGAGTCCGAGGCCCCCGTGCTCCTCGCCGACGCAGGCGCCGAGAAGTCTGAGCCTCCCCAGCGCCCGCCAGTCGGCACGGTCGAACGGCTCGCGCGGCCGGCCGCACGGGGGGAACTCGTTCTGCACGGCCTGACGGGTCCTCACATAACGGCTGTGCTGGTCAGCGGTCCAGCCGAACTCCAAGGGACACCCCCGTGTCGTCTCGCCCGAGCGGTCCATCCGGCATGCCGTGTGCCCCGGTCAGGCCGATTCTCTTTCACCAGTGAATTAGGCGGGCACCAATTTCGCATCGCTCCGCGCGCTGCGCAAGAAGATGTGCACCCGCGCCGCCGCCGTGGCAGAACTCCGTCCCAAGTGCCAGCGGGGCGGCGTACAGCGACCCGTCGCATGCCCGGCCACCAGCAGGAACGTGCCCGCTGCCGCCTTGGCTCGGCGGCGCGTTCCCGCGCCGCCGGACACGTGGGGTCACACCGCGGGTGACTCCGCGAAAACGGCGCTGGCCTCCCACGACACGGCTGAGAGGCGCTCCGGACCCGCCCGCTGAACACATGGAGTGATCCCTCCCAGATGGGCAAGGACGACGCACCGGCGCTCATCCCTTCTGCTCCACCTCATCCTCAGGGGCCAACGGCCAGCCGCTGGCCCCTGAGGATTCGTCCTCTTGGCCGATAGCGGGGCCCGGTGCCGGCCTGAAGACTTTTCTCCTCGTACGCACGCCCTGGATCGGCCATCCACGCCACTTTCGCGGCGTTCGCCTTCGACCTGACCATGCCGTGCGGCGCCGTGACCAGCGCGCGGACCGCGGTGCGGCCTCACCCATGACCTCGACCAGCCAGTTCTGGTTGCGCTCGGAGGCGCCGGCCTCGGCCCGTGCGGCCGCGGCGACCTCCGGCCGCGGGGCCCACTCCGCGCCGCGTCCGCGCTCCCAGACCTCGCGCATCGCCTCCACCTCGCGATGCGCGCGCAGGCTGCGGGTGTCGATGACGTTGGGCAGGCTCACCCGGCGGCCGTCGATCGGTCAGTCCGCGCGCCCGCACTGGCTCGGCCGCCTACACCTCCAGCAGACGTCAACGAACATCACGGTCTATCCAACCGCTCCCCAACTCGGCGAACCTTCCCGGTCAGGGCATTGGACACACCCGAGGGAACCGGCAATCATCTCTTCGGGTGAAGCCCTATTGACAATTCGCGCCTTCACAGGCGGACGATGATCAGGGCGATGTCGTCGCGGGCGCCGCTGGCTACGCCGAGGCGGGTGAGCAAGGTGTCGGCGAGGCGTTCGGTGCCGAAGGTGCTGTAGCGGGCGAGTGTGTCTGTCAGCCGGTGCAGGCCGGCGTCGATGTCTTCGCCGCGTCGCTCGATGAGGCCGTCGGTGTACAGGACCAGGGTGTCGCCGGTGCGGTAGGGCAGGCTGGCGTGGGGGCGGGGGACGTGTTTGGGGCGTGTGCCCAGCGGTGGGTCGGTGGATTTGTCCAGCAGGTCGCAGGTGCCGTCGGGGTGGAGCAGGATCGGCGGGAGGTGGCCGGCGCTGCTGTAGGTGATCCGTCGGCCGGCGGGGTCGATGACGGCCTTGACGGCGGTGGTGGCCAGCGCCCCTTCCACGGCGTAGGAGTACAGGTCCAGGAGATCCAGTGCCTTGCCCGGTTCGCGCAGTGCCCGGACCCCGGCGGACAGTGCGCTGCGCAGCATGCCCATGGTGGCTGCGGCTTGAAGGCCGTGCCCGACGACGTCGCCGACGGCGACGGCGAAGCCGTTGTCCGGGAGGTCGATCACGTCGTACCAGTCGCCGCAGACGTTCAGGGACCCTGCGGCGGGTAGGTAGCGCACCGTGATGTGCTGGTGGTGTGCCAGGTCTGGTGAGCGGAGCATGGTCTCCTGCAAGGTCACGGCGACCTGCTGTTCCCGGGCGTGGGCACGGCGCAGTTCCTCGTTGAGCCGCTGCAGCTCTCGCGCCCGCACGTACAGCTCGGCGTCCATCGCTTCCCGTTCGCTGAGGGCCCGGGTCTGGCTGCCGTTGTCGGCCGGCTGAGCTGCGCGGGCCAGGATGAACGGGGTCACGTCCTCGACCCGGTGGATGATCCAGGCGACCTGTCCGTCCGGCCCGAGTACGGGGGTGTTGATGGGAGACCACCACCGCTCCTCGAACGTCCCTGGCCGGTCGGGGCGGGGGATGTCGTACTTCGTCAGCGCCATGGTGTCCTGCATTTTCGTGCGCAGGGCCCGGTGAAGCGAGGCTTCCAGGTCCTGCATCCCGGTGGCGTGCGGGTCCGTCGGATTGCGGGGGAAGGCGTCGAACATGTATTGGCCGATCAGGTCTCCCCGGGCCCGGCCGGTCGCCTGCAGGTACGCCTCGTTGACATCGACGATCACCAGATCAGGGCCCAGCACCAGGTTCGGACTGGGCGCGGCCATGAACAGCGCTTTGTAGTCGATCTGCGAGGTCACAGGTCCGTACCAGCCCTTTCCACCCCCGTAGATCGCCAGCCTGCCACCCTGCCGCCAATCTAGACCGGGCGCGGTGATCGCTACCGCCGTAATCCGCCAAACGGACGCGGTCTGCGAGGCGGGCCGCTGGGCTCCCCCGAAGACCGGCGGCGATCCCGCTTCGGCGGCGCGCAGAACGTAGCCGCCGCCCTGTGCCGTGGCAGCAGGGCGTCGGTCAGATCCTGCAGGTGCTCAAGGCGTGCCCCGCGATGGCCGGGGCCCCTTCCCCGGCTACTTTCCTCCAGGCGGCGTGGGCACTCCTTCAGGGGCACGCAACTGGCACGTGGTCAGTACTCGATGTAGGCGATGACGATGACGGTGCGCAGGGCGGTGACGTAGTAGATGACGCGGACGTCCCGACGCCGTCGGCGTACTCGCGCAGTTCGGAGGGGGAGCCGCGGATCGGGGTGCCGAGTGCGGGGTCGACGGGCAGGGCGGTCAGCGTCCGGTCCAGAGCGTGGACGGCTGTCTCGTCGGTGATGGCTTCGATCTGCCAGGCGGTGGAGTCGCTGAAGAAGACGCGGGCGCGGTCGTGGGAGTGCCGGGCCATTCAAGCGGCGTTGCCGCGTCGGGCGGATAGCTCGGTGAGCTTGGTCTCCCGGAGGTCCTCCCACGATGTGACGGGGGGCAGGCCGTGGGGCGCCGATGTCCTTGAAGGACATCGGCGAGCTGATAGGCGTGCCCGAGGCCTGGCCAGGGGGCCCGGCCCGTCCGGGGTCGGGGCGTGTCGGCGTGGTGCACGCGCCGGAACGAGTACCTCCCGGCGGAGGTTCCGGAACCCGCGAGGGACACGGGCTTGGGTGAGCTTGTCCGCTCAGACTTCCGCTCCCAGGGCCGGCGCAGGTCGACGACGAGGGGCAGAGCGAGCCGGAGCGGGGTGGGTGTGGGCGGCGATGACCAGCCATGTCCACCGGTCCGCCGGTTGCGAGCTACGCTGAGGCGGTCTCGTGCGTCGACCATGCGTGGCTGCACTCCCACCCTCCTCGCCTGCAGCGCGGCACGGGCGGGTCCACCGGCGACACCCCTGCTCGGCGCTTCGGGGCGGATGACGCCGTCTCCCGGATGTACTCGCGCTCCACCCCGGTCGGTGGGGCGTCCGCACGCCCGTCACGCATTCGGCCCAGCGTCGCTGGTGGTGACGTCACGTCTTCGCCTGGGGCGGAGGGCTGTGACCTCGATCAAGAGGGCCGTGTATCCGCAGTTCGAGCGGCGGGTCACCGCGCATGGGGCACGGCGAGTCGGGACGGGATCGAGCGGCCGCCGCGCGTACCGACTGCGACGAGATCTCCAGTACGGCGAAGCAGATTCCTGTATCGAACAGACGATGCTCACGGGCTGCTCGCTCGTCCGGCCGTATCAGGTAGGGCGTGGGCGGCGGGGCGGCAGCAGGATGAAGGGGACGCTGTTCGTGTACGAGGGAGAGATGTGACCGAGATCGACGCCGACGACGTGGGGAGCGGTCGGCCCCCGGAGCGCCACAATCCGCTCTCCGGCACGGTCGACCTTCGGCGTGTCGGGGTGAACCCGGATTTCTGGTATCCGGTCGCGCTGTCCGGGGACGTGCGCACACTGCGGGTGGCCGCAACGTCGTTCGCCGGCGAGCGTATTGCGCTCTACCGCGGAGTGAGCGGTGCCGTGCACGCGCTGGAGGACCGGTGCGCCCACCGGCAGGTGCCGCTGAGCATGGGCGTCGTGGAGGGTGAGACGCTCCGCTGTTGCTATCACGCCTGGGCCTATCGCGGCGACGGCCGCATTTCGCAGATCCCCTACCTGTCCAAGGGCGATGGCCGGCCGCCGCGCGGGGTGCGTGGGTATCCGGTCCGCGAAGCGTACGGCCTGGTATTCATCTTCCCGGGCGATCCGGAGAAGGCGGAGGTCACCGCCTTGCCTGAGGTGCCGGCCCTGGGCTCGGCGAGGTGCAAGACCATGACCTTCTCCCGGACCGTGCGCTGCCACTACTCGTTCATGCACGAGAACCTGCTTGACATGAACCACCAGTTCCTCCACAGGGGCGTCCTCGGCAGGCTCCGCCCGCAGTTGCTGGGATACCGGACCGGGCCGGCGTCGGTGGAGGCCAGGTACCTATTCACCCACACAGGCGGGAAACAGAACCGGGTCGCCGGCCTGCTCGCGGGTGAGGGCCTCCGGGGCGGAAGCTCGCGCGACGTCATGACCATCCGCACCCAATACCCGTACCAGACACTCGACCTCATCCCGGAGGGCGCCGATCACCCGGCCTTCCGCCTGTGGGCCGCGTACGTGCCCGAAGACGCCGAGCAGCGCACCTGCCACGCCTATGGCCTGCTCATGATGGAAAAGCCCCGGATCCCCGGCGCCCTTCAGCTGGCCTGGCCGCTGATCAGACGGTTCACCGAGCGCGTGTTCGCTGAGGACCGCATGGCTGTCGAAGCCGAGCAGCGCGCCTGGGAGGAACAGGGCGAGGACCGCAACCACGAAGTCTTCCCCCTGATCCTGAACGTCCGTGAGGTACTGCGTGCGAACGGCGTCCCTCTCCGTCCACGGGCTGCCGCCTGCGGCATCCCCCAGGCGTGCGACAGCATGGCGCCCGAGTCCCTCGTCCGAGAAGGACCCGCTCCTGCGGGCACCTCGCCGACAACCTCCCAGTACTGATCTGCCGTCGTCGCCATTTCTCCGGATGCCCGCCGGTCTCGGTCTCGCAGACCAGGACGGGACAGCAACGGCTGCCGTCGACGACCGCGCCGACGAAGTTCGCCGGTCGGTGACGTCCCCCATGGCCAGGCCCCCGGTGTCGGCGACCAGCGCCCGTATCAGGAGGAGAAGCACCACACCATCGGCGTACACCACCCCTTCGAGGAGCGACAAAAACCGTCGCGTCGTCTCGGCCGCGCCGGTCAGCCGCCAGGTGGTCGCGCGCTTCGGCCGGCGGGGAGGTCTGGGTGCACCCCAAGGACCCTGGCACGGTCATCGGCCACAACGGCCGGACAGCTCACCGCACTGGCCGACCTGCCCGCTGCGGCCCGCCTCCCGCTCAGCCGGCTCCATGCGGCGAGGGCCCACGAGGACCCCGCGGGACACGTCCGCCCTCTTGCCGCCCCGAACCCGTTGCCCGTGGTGGGCGGACCGCTCACCTGCCGCGCTCGTCTGTGTCGCCGGCTTGCCCGTGCCGACGGACTTTGTTCATGGTGTTGCGCAGGGGAATCCTGACGTCTTCGGGGATCGGCCGGCCGGCTGCGGAGGCGATGAGGGCTTCTGCCACGTGCCGTAGCGGGACGTTGGCGTGCTGGGAGGTCTCCAGCAGTACGTGCCAGGCTTCGTCTTCGTGCGCCCCGAGCACGGCGATCAGCATGCCGCGTGCCTGGTCGATCACGGGCCGGTTCTCGATAGCCTTTTTGAGCTGCGCGTTCTCCTCGCTCAGGTCGATCAGCCGGCGAGCGACGTGGACAAGCAGATCAGAAGAGATCTCGTTGTCATCGACGGCGTTTTCCATTTCCACGGCAAGGCGGTGGGTAGGCGGCCCGTCGGGGCGCCCACCGGGAGACCGGGGAGGCTGCATAGTGCTCCCCTTCCCCGGCCTGGCGCGTTCATGGCCGCAGGCGCGGCCATGAACGTCGCTTCTTTACCCAGGCGCGGTGCGCCGGGCATGCGCGCTCTGCCACCGCGCTGCGCTCAGAGGCGGTCGCCTTGCGGGCGCCCGGGTTGCTGCGGGGTGCCGTGGCGCGGGGGGTGGATCGGTGGGGCGGCCGTGTCCGGGGTGACGGGCGAGGTGCCCTGCGGGGGCGGGGCCACCGAGGCGCCGCCGAGCCCGCCGGAGGAGGGCCTCTGTCCGGGCCAGGCTGCTCCTGCTTGTCCGAGTCGTAGGGCGGGCTCGGCTCGGAGACCGTCTGAGGTGCGGATTCCTTCTCCTGGCCCCACGGCTCCTCCCTTCGCAAGGATGGTGGCGGCGGGCCGGAGCGTGGCGCCGTGCCTGTTTTCTCCCGTGTGCCGGGTGCCCTTACACAGAGCGCCCACACACGCCATAAAAGAGCAAAAAAACTATGCTTCTTGCGGCAATCATCCACGTCTCGCCGCAAGCACGGGAGCGGCGCCGGTCACCGGCCACCGGCCAGGTCGGCGGCGCCGCCGTGACCCAGCGGGCCCGTCTGCTCGATCCGCCGGCCCCCCGGTCCGCTGAAACGGAGCCGTGCCCGGCGTGCGACCATGCCCGGCCATGCGATCCGCCCGACCTGGACGACACGGGTCCAGGAGGGGACGTATACCGCTGTGCGGCGGTCCTCGACGGCCTGCGCGAGACGGGACGCAGCGGCATGGGCAGACGAGACGTGGCGTGCGGGGGGTGGGAGGAGTGCACGCACTTCGCGCAGAGCGGGCACCCGGTCAGGCTGATTGATCAAGTCGGTGCCGATCCAGTGGAGATAGGCGATACCCACCGCCATCCCGCGGTGTGCCGTCTCGGCGCGCAGGGCGTGCGCGAACGTCTCGACTCCCGCCTTGGCGGCACAGTAGGCACTCATCAGGGGCATGCCCGTGAGTGCGGCGGTGGACGCGATCTGCAGGTAGTAACCGCGGGTGAGCAGTAGATCCGGCTGGAAGGCGCGCGCCGTGTGCGCGCTGCCGGTGAGGTTCACGTCGATCACCCGGCGCCACGACCGGAGGTCCGCCGTCTCGAAGGGCCCGGCCTGAGCGATGCCCGCGTTGGCGACGACGACCGACGGCCGGCCCAGCCCGCGCCGTACCGCCCGCGCCGCGTCCCGTAGCGCGTCCGCATCTGTGACGTCCACGTCGAGGGCGAGCGACGGTGTCGGCAGGGTGTTCGCCACGGCGTCCAGAGCCGTGCCCTCGTGGCCCAGCAGGGCGATGCGGGCACCGCGGCCGGCCAGTTCCCGGGCCAGGGCCGCGCCCACGCCCCGGGCCGCCCCGGTGATCACGACGGTACGGCCTGCCAGCGGACTCCGCCCACGCGGCCCGCCCGGCCTGCCTGCGGAGGTCGGCCTCATCGATGCCTCCTCATCGCTGCCGTGTCTGCTGTGCGCGCCGCCCCTTGCCTCGCGTGCCGTCGCGGCCCGCGAGGTAGCGCTGTAGTGCCGTGAGCGCTCTGGGCGTCCGGCAACGCAGCGCGGCGCGCGCTGCGTTGGCGCCTGGGGCGCCGTGGACGCCGCCGCCGGGGTGGGCGCCGGCGGAGGCGAGGAACAGCCCGGGCACCGGGGTCTCGGACCGACCGGTGCCCGGGCCGGGCCTGAAGAAGAGCTGCTGGTGCATGGACGCCGTGCCGCCGTTGATCGCACCGCCGTGCAGGTTGCGGTCGAGCGACTGAAGGGTCGGCGGCGCCAGGACGCGCCGGGCCCGTACGAGGGAACGGAAGCCCGGCGCGAAGCGCTCGACCTGCCTCTCGACCCGGTCGGCCATGACCTCCTGTTCGTGCCGGCTCCACGTGCCGCGGATGCCCTCCTCGCCCGAGTCGGACCGGATGCGTTGCGGAAGGTGGGTGTACGCCCAGGCGGACTCGGAGCCGGCGGGGGAGCGGGTGGCATCTGCGGTCGTCATCTGGCCGAAGAGCAGGAAGGGCCGGTCGGGCACCTGGCCCATGGCGAGCTGGGCGGCGAACCGGGTCAGCTCGTCCACGCCGTCGGCCAGGTGAACGGTGCCCGCGCCCGCAGCACCGGCACACTGCCAGGGCACCCGCTGGTCAAGTGCCCAGTCCACCTTGAACGTGCCGAAGTCCCACTGGAAACGGCGGACGTCCGCCAGTACCTGCCGGGGCACGTGCTCCGCGGCGACGAGCTCGCCGTACAGCGCGGGCACCGACACGTCGGCGAGCACGGCGTGGGAAGCCGCCACTGTCTCGCCGTCCGCGGTACGGGCCCCGACCGCCCGCCCGCCGCGGACCACGACCTCCGTCACGCTCTGACCACACAGCACCGTGCCGCCGCGCACCTCAAGCCGCGCGACCAGTGCGCGGACAAGCTCCCCCGAGCCGCCGACCGGGACGGGGAAGCCGTATGACTGCCCGAGCATCGCCATCAGCCAGCCGAACCCGCCACTGCCCGCCGCCTCGGGCGGGAGATCGGCGTGCAGCGCGTTGCCCGCCAGCAGGATCCGCCCGCCCTCGCCGGCGAACTCCTCCTCGCCGAGCCGTCGCACGGGGAGCGTCAGTGTGCGGGCCAGGCGCAGCGCACCTGCCACACCGTGCCGGCGTCCGAGCCGGACCGCGGACCGGACGGGAGGGAAGGGGGTGAACAGCGCCTCCAGGACATCCGGGCGGACGTCCTGCCACACGTCGTACAAGTGCCGCCACGCTGCGCCATCGCCCGGGCCGAAGGCTTCGAGCGAGTCGGCGGTGACGTCGGCGCTCCGGTCGAGCACGGCGCACCGGCCGTCGGTGAGGGGGTGGGCCATCACGCCGGGCGCGTGGCTCCAGCGCAGGCCGTACTCCTCCAGCCCGAGCCGGCGCAGCACCGGGGACGCGGCGGCGAGCGGGTAGAAGGAGCTGAAGACATCGCTGACGAAGTCCGGGTGCACGCCCCGGTCGTGACGCACCGCCCCGCCGGGCACGGGCTGCTCCTCCAGCACCGTCACGCTCCAGCCGGCATCCGCCAGCACGTTGGCTGCCACCAGCCCGTTGGGGCCGGCTCCGACTACCACCGCGTCAGACACGGGTCTGCGACCCACCGCTCGACCGCGCGGGGCCGAAGGCCGCCTCGGCCGGGGCCTCAGGCTCGGCCTCGCAGATGCGGGCCAGGCGCGCGAGCATCGTACGGTGGCGTAGCTGGATCAGCGCTTCGGCACCTGCGTTGTGCAGCGCCCCGGCCGTGCCGCGCAGCGGGTGCTCGTCCACTGTCACCAGCGTGTTCTCGCCCCACGGGTGTACCTCCAGCGCGATCCGGGCCGTGCCCAGCCCACCGGCGTGCGCCTCCAGCTCCAGCACGGAGCCCTCTACGCAGCGGCGGACGACGGTCTCGTTGGCGAATCGCAGCGGGCCGAGGCGCACCTCGTAGCCGATCGCCGCACCGACCTCCGGCCACTGCCCGCGTACAGGCTCGGACCACGCCGTGCCCACCACCCACTCGGCATACCGCCAGCCGTCGGCAAGCACGTCCCAGACCCGTCCCGGGTCCACCTTGATCAATCTATGCCGCCGCGCCATGCCCCTACCTCCCGATGCCGGGCCCCCAGCGGGGGCCGTCGTCACTTCCGGGTTCCCCGATCCGCGCGACTCAACATCGCTCCGGGGAAGCCACCCGGCCCGGCCACCGCCCCGGGGCCGGCGGACCGCGGGCGTCAGGGGCGGGGGACCGTCCCGGCGAGTATCGAGGGCCGGGTAGGGCCCTGCCGCCGAGGGGTACGGCGGCGGCAGGGCTCGGCGAGGGCCGACGTCATCGATGAGGCCGCCCAGGGGCCGAGGTCGGGGCCGGTCGGCACGCGCGATGCCGTGTCGCTCACACAGCTCGCCCACCGCCTCTTTGCGGTCGTGGTAGTCCTCGGGGGCGAAGTCGATGGCCCTGGTGTCGATCAGTTGCTCGGCCGCCCTGAGTTCCTTGCCGGTGGACTTGGCGCCGCTGGGCAGACGGTCGAGGACCTCGGACGGCTCGCGCACCTCATCCGCCCAGTGCAGCGTGTGGAGGACCAGAACGTTCCCGCGCCGGCGCGCGTGAGGCACGAACCGCCGCCGCGCCAGCGGATGCGGCGCACACTCCTGAGGGCCCCGGCCTGTGGGGGCGACGGGCGCTTCTTCGGGGGCCTACGCGGCTGCGGCCCGGTCGGCCTGGACGCGTTCGCGGATGTGTGTGCAGGTGCGGCTGATCAGGCGGGAGACGTGCATCTGGGAGATGCCGAGGTGGTCGGCGATGCTGCTTTGGGTCATGTCGCAGAAGAAGCGCAGGTAGAGGATTTCGCGTTCGCGTTCCGGCAGCCGGCTCAGGTGGGGTCGTGCGGCTTCGCGGTCGACGGCCTGGTCGAAGCCGGGTTCGGTGCTGGCGACGGTGTCGGCGAGCGAGTAGCCGTCGCCGGTGTCGGTCAGGGTGGCGTCGAGGGAGAGGGCGGCGTAGCTCTCCAGGGCCTCCAGGCCCGTGCGTACCTCGTCCTCGGTCAGGCCGGCCTCTTCGGCGATGTCCGCGGTCGGCGGGAAGCGGTCGTCGGCGGTGGTGGCAAGCGCCATGCTCGCGCTGCGGACGCGGTTGCGCAGTTCCTGGACCCGGCGGGGCACGTGCACGCCCCACATGTGGTCACGGAAATGGCGCTTGAGTTCACCGACGATCGTCGGCACGGCGTAGCTCTCGAAGGCGTTGCCGCGTGCCGGGTCGTATCGCCGGACGGCCTTGACCAGGCCGAGGTGGGCGACCTGTTCGAGGTCTTCCAGCGCTTCGCCGCGGTTGCGGAACTGGCGGGCGAGCCGCTGGGCCATCGGCATCCAGGCGCGTACGACATCCTGACGTAGCGCCTTCTTCTCCGGCCCTTCCGGCATGCCGGCCAGCCGGCGGAAGTGCGCGGAGGTGTCGGGTGCGTCGTCGTGGGGGTGTTTGCTGGTCCTTGCCCGGATGTACGCCACGGGGCCTCCCTCGGGCGAGTCGCAAGCGTTTGGATCTCGCGGAAGCACGGGCGGCAGTGCCGTGCCGCGCCAGCGGTGACGGCCCCGGACACAACAACGCTCCGGAACCCCACGCGGCCGGAGCGCAGACGGCTGACAAACCATTCGCTCCCGCGGCGTGCCTCTTGGTCCGAAGCACGTCTGTCCGCCTGCCCGCCGCCAGCCTGTCCAAACGCGGACTCTCCCAGCCTAGGGCCACGCCACGCGTCGCACGACCGGAACCGGAGCCGTCCTCCTGAGGACGACGCTGCGCCCAGTGGCCACGCTCCTGCCCGGCCTCGCTCGATTCGCCTCAACCCGGCCCTTACGGGCACCCCGACCGTGACGTCCCTCACGCAGCGGCGGCGTCCGTGCACTGTCTGCCGCAGTGAGGGCGAGGAATGTCTGTTGCCTTCAGCCCGGTCCACCGAGGTGCGGCCTGCACCTTATGACGCCGCCGCGCTTGGAGACGCCCGGGAGGCCCGGCCGCTCCTGCGGGATTGTTCACGAGCCCCCGGACCGGGTACCCGGGTGCCATGCCTGCTTCTAGTCCTGATCCCGACCCCGACCGCACTACCGGCCTGGAGCCCGGTGGGTCGGTGCCGCCGGGTGAGACTCCGCCTGCCGAGGGCAGCACGCCCGGTGCGGGACCGGACGAGTCGCACAACCCGACAAAGGGCTGGGCGAAGGGGCCGCTGTTCCTGATCGCGCTCGTGGTCATGTTGTTCGCCGTCGGTTACGTTGGGTTTGTGCTTGCACTCACCCGCTGACGCTGCTTCGCTTTTGGTCTCAGCGGGGCGGCGGGCCCCCGTGGTGGCCAGGGGGGAGGGCCGACGAGCCCTGCGTGCCCCTCGCCGGGGGTGGCGACGGCCTGAGCGGTCTCCGCCGGCAGCTCGCCGTATAGGCCGGGGAAGTCGGCGGCGAGATCCCGATATCGCTCACTTGGGGCGGCGTAGCGAGGCCGCGGCGGATCGACCCGGCCTGGACGGTGACCCGTTCCAAAGCTGTGACCACCTGGTGCAGGCCGGGCAGGGTGGCGGGCCTGTCGCCGGCAAGCGTGCGCCGGGGGTTGAAGCGGCCGCGGATCTCTTCCTCCTCGACGGTGAGCCGGGCGCGCCGGCGGCGAAAGCGAACAGCGCGGTCACGGGGACCTGCAGCCGCAGCGCCCGAACAGCTCCAGCCGGCCGGCGGCGAACGCGACCAGCACCATCAGAGCCAGGTTCCAGGCGTGCACGCCGGCGACGGCGCCGAAGCCGGTCGCCGGCACCACACCCACGCCGACCGCGGCCACGTACCGCACCGAGTGCCACACCGACCGGTAAGCGGTGGCCTGCAATGCCAGCAGCGTGGTGAACAGGGCGAAGGTGGTCACCTGCGGCGGCAACAGCCACGACGCCAGTGTCCACGCGGCCACGACCGCCGCCACCGACTTACCCAGGAGCAGAACGTCATCCCGCTCGTACCCCGGGCGACCCACCGCAGCGTGCACGAATTCCAGAACACCAGTGATCTTCCGCCGCACCCGGTACGGGTGTCCCCGACGGCCGTGCGGAAACGAAGACGGCCGTGGGGTCGGAGCGCTGCCGGTCCCCGGGGGCGCCGCGGGCGGCGTTCCCGGGACCGTCGCCAGGGCCGACCGGCCTTCGGGTTCCGCCCGCCGCCGGGAAGTGGCGGGCCGGTGCGGTGCGGTTACGGCTCCCGGCTGTCGGCGGCCCGAAGCGGCCGGGTCGCAGGCCCCTGCAGCACGTTGCCGTCGACGTCGAAGCGCGATCCGTGGCAGGGGCACTCCCAGGCCGTCTCGTCGTCGTTGAAGCGCACCAGGCAGCCCAGGTGCGTGCAGCGGGCCCGGACGCGGTGCAGCTTGCCGTCGGCGTCGCGGTGAACGGCGAGGTGGCCGGTGCCGTGGCGGACCACGGCGCCGCCGCCTGGCGGTACGTCGTCGGCGGAGGACGCCGAGGCGGCAGGGAGCCGGTCGCCGGCGAAGTGCCGGGCCACAAGTGCCTGGTTGCCCAGCAACTGCGGGGCCTCTCGGAGCGGATGGAGCCGGCGCGGGTCGTACAGGCCGGCCCATGCCGGCTCGTCGCCGGTGAGCAGCCCGGTGAGAAGCCGGCCGGCCATCACTCCGCCGCTGATGCCCCAGCCGGCGAAGCCGGTGGCGACGTACAGGTGGCGTGCGCCAGGCCGCAGCGGGCCGACGAAGGGAACGTGGTCGCTGGGCCAGTTGTCCTGGGCGGCCCAGCCCGCTGCGGGCTCCGAGCCGGGGAAGTACTCGTCCACCCAGCGGTTCAACCGCTGCCGCCGCGCGGAGACCTCCTTGGCGCCGGGGGTGAACTTCTCCCCGGTGACGATCAGCAGCCGTCGGCCCGCGTCGTACGGTGCGGTGCGCACCGAGCGGGTGCGCTGCTCCTGCGTGATGTACATGCCGCCCGGGTCGTGGGCCTCGGGAATCACCCGGGTGACGACCAGCTCGCGCTGAGGCTTGAGCCGGGTGAAAAGCAGCGCCCGGTCCAGGGTCGGGTAGTGGGTGGCGACGACGATGTCGCGGGCCCGCAGCTCGGTACCGTCCGCCGTGGTCAGGACACACGGGTCGGCTTCCGAGACGCCGGTGACCCGCGAGTTCTCGAAGAGCAGCCCGCCCCTCGCCACCAGGTCGCCCGCCAGACCCAGCAGGTACTTGCGTGGATGGAACTGGATCTGGTCGTCGAGCCGGACGGCGGTAGTGACCGGAAACGGCGGGCCTGTCGTGCCGTCGCTGTCGACCAGCTCCGCGTTCAGCCCGGCCTCGGCCGCTGCCTCGGCCTCTGCGCGTACGTCGTCCACAGTCTCGTCGCTCTGCGCGTACGTGAAAGCGGGCACCCGCTCCAGGTCGCTGTCCATGCCCAGCTCCGCACAGAGGTCGGCGACGCGGCGGACCGCGTCCGTCTGCGACTCGGCGAAGTGCCGGGCAGCGGTGCGGCCGCGCGCGGCGCGTACGTTCCGGTACGCCTGTCCGTGCAGCGCCGACAGCTTTGCCGTGGTGTGCCCGGTGACCCCGGCGGCGATCCGCCCGGCCTCCACCACGGCGACGGAAAGACCGGCCGCGGCCGCCTCCCAGGCGGTGGAGAGCCCCGCCACGCCGCCGCCGATCACCGCGAGGTCGACGTCGACCCCGCCGCACAGGGGAGGCCGGGGCTCACCGGGCGCCGTCTCGATCCAGTGACTCGTCATACTCGTTGCACACCTTTCCGATCCCGGGCGCTGCGTCCGCCGGAGCGCGAGGGGGCGGTCGCCCGCCGACGGTGCGGCATCCCGGCCGTGCAGTTCGACGACGGCCCTGCCCTCGGCGAGGGCCTGGCGAACGGCACCGTCCGCCTTTCGCTTGTCGCCGTCGACCTCCGCGCGGAAGCCGACGTGCCCGGTGCCCGCGTCGTGGATCTGCACCAGATTCCGGTCCGTTCGTCGGGTACCCCGCCGACCGTCCGTGGCACCTGCCGTCCGGCCCATCGTCGCCTGCCGTGTGGCGTGGCGCACGCATGGTCACTCCTTTGCAGCCGGTGTCCGCGGGTCGCGGCCGTTCGTCGGACACCTCGACATCACGGTGGTCAAGGATGCCGTCGCGCACGTCCGCCCCGATCTCGCCGACGCCGCGCCGGGCATGAGGGAACGCAACATGAGCGCCGCCATCCGCACCTCGGCGGGCCCGGACCTCCCGCTCCGACCGGGGCAGGACCACGTCCTTCCGGGTGTCAGCTCGACTCCTGGGCCCGCCCGCGGTCCTCCGCGGTTGCGGACGGAAGTCGCCGCCGGGGGAGAGCATGTGCTCTTCGTAGCGGCCCAGCGCCACGACCACGCCCAGCATGAGAAGCGGCAGCAGCACCGCGAGCATCAGCATGATCGTTGTGTCCCTTCCGGGCCGCTCACTTCACGTGCGGCGGTCCTCCCCGCCGAGGCCGAGGGCGTCGGCGATCGCCTGGAGGTTGCCGTACTCCCCGTCGGGGAGGCGCCCGGCCAGCTCCATCAGCCGGTCCGGGGCGTGGTTGCTGCGCAGCGTCTCCAGCACCGCTTCGCGGTCGGCGGGATAGACGGCGCGACCGAGGTTCCGGCCCAGCTCGCTGCGCACCTCGACGCCCTCCGCGGTGATCCCCGGGGGCGTGCCACCGACGAGCGTGGTGCCGGGCGCGCGGTCCATCTCCGGCTGGTCTTCTCCCGGTGGCTGCAGCTCGCGCTCCTCCTCCGCGCGTGTGTACCGGTTCGCGCGCAGCTCGCCGCTCATCTCCTTGGCGATCACGTCGTCGCGTATCGCGCTGGTCTTGTTCCTGCCATGCTCGGGCATGTCTGCCTCGCCTCCCTGCGTGCTTGAGGCGTTAGCCATACGAGCCGGGTTCCCAGAAGTGCACGGAAGAACCGGAAATCCCCGGACGCGGACGGCCGCGCGGAAACGACGACGACCGCGGGGCCGGGACGCCCACGGGATCCCTGCATGACCGGACTCCGGCTGGATACCCTAAATCCATGCATACCGTGCCATACGAGCCGACCCTGCCGGTCGGCCGCGGAGACTTGTCCGCGGCGACGCTCGCCTACCTGCGACGCGACTCGGCCTCGCTGCCCCACGCGGACGGCCCTGCGCGCAGCGACCCGTACGGCGACGACCTGCAACTGGCCCTCTACCTCTGCTACGAACTTCACTACCGGGGATTCGCAGGCGTAGACGACGAGATGGAGTGGGACGCCGCCCTGCTGGCCTTCCGCCGTACGCTGGAGGACCGCTTCCTGGCGGCGCTGCGAGAGGACGCGCCGCTGCCCGTGGATGTCGACACCGCCCTCGCGGCGCTGCTGGTCGAACCCGTGAAGGGCGACTCCATCTCGCACCACCTGCGGGACGACGGCACGATGTGGCAGCTACGGGAGTATGCGGTGCAGCGCTCCCTCTACCACCTCAAGGAGGCCGACCCGCACGCCTGGGTGCTCCCGCGCCTGCACGGGCGGGCCAAGGCGGGCATGGCGGCGGTGGAGTACGACGAGTTCGGTGCCGGCCGCGGCGAACGGGTACACGCCCGGCTGTTCGCCGATCTCATGCGGGACCTTTCGCTCGACACCGGCTACGGGCGTTATCTGGACGCCGCCTGCCCTCAGATGCTTGCCGTCGTGAACCTCATGTCGCTGCTCGGCCTCCATCGCAGCCTGCGCGGTGCGCTGGTCGGCCACTTCGCCACGGTCGAAATCACCTCCTCCCCAAGCTCCCGCCGACTCGTACAGGCCATCGAGCGGCTGGGCGCGGGCCCGGCCGCGGAGCACTTCCACCGCGAGCACGTGGAGGCCGACGCCGTCCACGAGCAGGTCGTACGGCACGAGGTGGTGGCCGGGCTGCTGGAGGCGGAGCCGCAGCTCGCCGCCGACGTGGCGTTCGGGATCGCTGCCACCGGCCTGGTCGAGGACCGGTTCAGCGGGCACGTCCTGGGATCGTGGCGCGCCGAGCGCTCGTCACTGCGTCTCCCTCTGTGAGGCACCTTTATGCAAACCGGGCGTTTCATCCGGAATGTTCGGGTACCCGAGGTGTGGCTCTCCGCCCGCGACGGGCCTGAACAGGACAGAAAGGCTGGTGGTGATCCGTGCACAGCGCCCGAGACGAATCCCCGCGCCGGCTGCGCGTCCAGCGCACGGGCCCCCTGCTCGTCGAGGGCCCGGTGGAGGTCACGCTCGACGACGGCACCGTCGCTGTCTCCGACCGCTTCGCCGTCGCCGTCTGCACCTGCCGGCGCAGCCGCACCTACCCCTGGTGCGACACCAGCCACCGCCGCCGAACCGCGGACTGACCCGGCCGTGGCACGATCGCGGTCGCCGGCGGGCTGGGCCTCCCGTCCACCCCTGCGACCACCACCGCCCGGGGCCGGACGCCGGGGGCCTCGCGGCCGTCGAACCGCTCAACATCAAGTCCGGCTTCCGCACGGTCCCCCATGACCTGGGCGGCGACTGCCGCACGGCCGTGTCTGCGCCGGCCCCGACGTGCCGGCGGTGGTCCGCGACATGGCCGGGGAGAACAGGCGGGTGGTGGTCGAGCCCTCCCGGTCGGCGGCCCGGCTGCACCCCGCCCTCGCCGAACAGGGTCTTGAGCAGCCGTCCTGGCGCGGCGCCGGGCCGGACGGCAGGGCGCACCGTCACCGCAAGGCGATGCTCCTGTCCCTGAAGGCCGCCGAGCGCGTGGACGACCTGTCGGCGCTGCTGGCCGCGCACCTGCGAGACCGTACGGCCGACCGGGCCGCCGCCGGTCGCGTCGTACTCTACGACGAGGTCCGCGAACTCCTCACCCGTGCAGTCTGCGCCTGGTCGGGCGTGCCGCTGGCGGAGTCCGACGTACGGCGGCGGACGGGCGAGCTGACCGCGAGAACGAGGCCCACGTCCGCCGCATCGCCGAAGCATGGAACCTCGACGCGGAGAAGATCCCGCACGACGCGCCGCCCACCCACGCGATGGACATCTTCCGCCGCTGCGCGCTCACATACGAGCGGCTCCGCGGCGCCGAGGGCATCCAGTGGCCGGTGAGCGCGAAGGCACCCGGCGGCACCGAGCGGCTGTACGCCGACCACCGCTTCCCGACGCGGACCGACGTCTGCGAGGACTACGGCCACGACCTGGCCACCGGTTCGCGGCACGGCCCCGGCGCCCACGCCGCCGGCGATCCCGCGGGCCGCGCGTTCCTCAAGGCGGCGGACTACGTCCCGCCGGAGGAGGACGTGGACGACGACTACCCGCTGCGGCTGACCACCGGCCGCAGCGTCCACCACTGGCACACCCGTACCAAGACCGCCCGCGTCCCCGAACTGAACGCGGCCGCACCGGACGTGTGGGTCGAATGTTCAAGACTGCCGCAGTCCGCGTCGACAAGGCCAGCCCCGGGGCCGCGGCCGGGCCGGGCGGCCCGGCCGGCCGGTGAGCCCTGCCGCCTCGCGGGCGTCGCGGCGTCGGCCCGCACCCGGTGCTGGGTGCCGGACGTGAACCGGCGCGATGCCTTCCCGCGTAGCGCCCCGGTGGGTGACTGAGTACGGTCTGCCGCGGCCCCCCACGGACCGTGAACTGAGCACCGAGGGAAGCTGGGAGGGCGCCTGTCCCCTCAGCGCGGGCACCGCTGCCCTGGTCGCGGTGTTCTTCGGGCTGGCCGCGATCTGGTCGGTGCGGAACGCGGTGCTGCTCGCGTAGGGACACGGCGACGTCTTCACGGGGACGGCGGGGAGTCGTCGCCCAGGTGGTGGAAGTCGTCCACCAGCACGACGGCCACGGCGTCGGCCGCGGCGGCGCACCGCTCGTACTCCTCCTCCGACAGGGCGCCGGGCGTGTGCCTGATCAGGCCGATCGACCCGAGGACGCGGCCGCGGAACCTCAGCGGGAAGGCGTACAGAGCGCCGGCGTCCGGAGGCTGTGTCCGCCCCGGAGGCCGGAGCGCCGGCCAGAGCCCCCGGTGGCGGCGCAGGTCGGCGGCGACGGGGCGGCCCAGGGTGGTCGCGCGTACGGACGGTCCCTCGCCCGGCGCGAAGTGCAGCGCCTCCAGGTCCAGCGCAGCGGCGTCGGAGGCGTAGCACACGTGCTGGTACGGGCCGTGGCCGAGCAGCGAGATCGTCACGGCGTCCATGGCGAGATCGCCGCGAAGCAGCCGGCACAGCCGACCGGGCAGCCCGCCCGGTCCGCCGCCGGCCGCGGTGTCGAATACCGACTGCCGGACGGTGAAGCGGTCGTCCATTCCTCTTACTCGATACGAGACGACATCTGCTGGTCACTGGCATGAGTACCCGCGGTACGGCATTCAGTCACCCCTCTTTTCCCTCGGATACCGGCTTCCGTACGCCCCGGGGGTTGGCGCGTGCCGTGCGGGGCACTCGGGGTGTGTCTCGTCGACGTCGAGGAGGTCGCCATGCCCGTCGCCACGTTCTGCCTGGTCGCGGTGGACTGCCCGGCGCCGCGCCGGTTGGCCGAGTTCTACCGCGGGCTGCTCGGGGGCGAGGTGAAGGCGTACAGCGAAGACTGGTACGACCTCTTCGCGCCGGACGGGACCCGGCTCGCCTTCCAGCGCGCACCCGGCCTGCGCCCGCCGGACTGGCCGCGCGCCGACCAGAACTCGCAGCAACTGCACCTCGACCTGCGGGTCACGGATGTCGAGGCGGCGGAGCGGCACGCCCTGGAGCTGGGCGCCCGGCCGCTGGACACGGACGACGACGGTGGCAGGCGCGAATTCCGCGTGTACGCGGATCCGGCGGGGCACCCGTTCTGCTTCGTCCACGGGTCGTGAGCATCGGGGCGGGTACCCGGGCGTGGCACACGTACCGACCCCGGAGGTGAGTCGATGAAGGCCGCCGTATGGCATGGCAAGCGGGACGTACGCGTCGAGGAGGTCCCCGATCCGTCGCTGAAGCACCCCACCGACGCGGTGGTGCGGATCACCTCGTCCGGACTGTGCGGCTCGGATCTGCACCTGTACGAGATCCTGACACCGTTCATGACGCCCGGGGACATCCTGGGGCACGAGCCGATGGGCGTGGTCGAGGAGGTCGGCGACGAGGTCACGCATATCTCTCCGGGAGACCGCGTCGTCGTGCCCTTCCAGATCGCCTGCGGCGACTGCCACATGTGCCGGCAAGGTCTGCAGACCCAGTGCGAGACGACCCAGGTGCGCGAGCACGGCATGGGCGCCCGGCTCTTCGGATACACCAAGCTCTACGGTGCCGTCCCCGGGGCGCAGGCCGAGTACCTGCGCGTGCCGCAGGCGCACTACGGCCCCGTGAAGGTGCCCGAGGGACCGGCGGACGACCGCTACCTGTTCCTGTCCGACGTGCTGCCCACCGCGTGGCAGGCGGTGGAGTACGCCGGTGTCCCCGAGGGTGGCAGCGTCGCGGTCATCGGGCTCGGCCCGATCGGCGACATGTGCTGCCGCATCGCGCTGCACCGGGGAGCCGGGCAGGTCATCGGCGTGGACCTCGTCGACGAGCGGCTGCGGCGCGTCCGTGAGCGCGGCGCCGAGGCGATCGACCTGCGCGCGGAGAAGGATGTGGCCGCCGCGGTCCGCGACCGCACCCAGGGGCGCGGCCCCGATGCCGTCATCGACGCGGTCGGCGCGGAGGCGCACGGCAGTCCGGCCGGCAAGCTGATGCAGACCATCGGCGGGCTGCTGCCCGGCAAGCTCGCGGAACAGGTGGCGGGCAAGGCAGGCGTGGACCGGATGTCCGCGCTGTACACCGCGCTCGACATGGTGCGCCGCGGCGGTACGGTCTCGGTGACCGGCGTCTACGGCGGCGCGGCCGCCCCGCTGCCGCTGCTGACCGTCTTCGACAAGCAGATCCAGCTCCGCTTCGGCCAGGCCAACGTCCGCCGCTGGGTGCCGGACATCCTGCCGCTGCTGGAGGGCGAGGACGTCCTCGGTGTCGACTCCTTCGCCACCCACCACCTGCCGCTGGAGCGCACGCCCGACGCGTACGAGATGTTCCAGAAGAAGGCGGATGGCGCGGTGAAGGTCGTGCTCGAACCCTGAGCCGGCGCACAGCCGGAGTCCGCGCTCCCGCTCTCCGGGCGGGAGCGCGGACGCCTCCTCACGCGTGCCGTGCCGCCGTGCCGCCGGGCGGGAAGCGGTTCCACACCCGGTGCCGCGTCAGCAGTTCGGCGATGTCGTCGAGCACCGCCTGCGGGTCTTCGGCGAGCACGACTCCCGGTGCGTCCGGCGGGCAGCCGACCGCGTCGAGCGTGCGGGTGCTGTCTGCCGGGCCGCCGAGCGGCTTGGCGTGCCGGAACGCCTCGGAGAGCATCTGGATCAGCCGGCACACGACCGGACCTGAGCCGTGCCCTGAAGACGGCGCCGCCCAGGGTGCTTGCACTCACCCGCTGACGCCGCTTCGCTCCCGGTCTCAGCGGGGCGGCGGGCCCTTGTGGTGGCCAGGGGGAGGGCCGACGAGCCCTGCGTGTCCCTCGCCGGGACCGCGCGTCCTGAGGGGCGGCCCGGGCGGGGTGGAGGGCCTGTGTTTCTGCGGGCCCGGGGTCAGTGGTGGGCGAGCGCGTGGTCCAGTTCCTCGACGATGCGGTACGCGTCGGTGAGCGGCCCGCCGTACAGGGGCCACTCGTCCGGGGCGTGGTGGTGGTCGCGTCGGCTGCCCTCGGCGAGTGCGGTGTAGCGCTCGCGGGCTGTGGTGACATGCCTGTCGAACCGCGGTGGCGGAGCGGCAACGGTGCGCGGCTCGCGAAGTCGCTCAAGGGTATGGATGCTTTGCTGATTGACGTCATGCGGTTCGGGCTGTAGGCGCGTGACGGAAGATTTGCCAGGTCTTCAGACGGACCATGCGTCAGCGGTGCTCAGCCGACGGTCACGGTCTCCCCAGCAGGGCGCGCCCCCGCTGTACGCCACGTGCGGCGCCGTGAGGCACCGGTGGCCCAGCCTGATCTTCATCTGTCGTGAACATTGCAAGAATTTTACAAAGAACGTCGGTCGTGGATGGCAGAAATTTGTCCTGCGTACCCCGCGTACCGCTTTTCGCGGTGACGGCTCATGATTGTGCGGGTGTTCTGGCCGAAGCGTTTGCCTGCCCGCTTGACGTCTCCGGCGCCTCTCGATATCAAGCCATGTAAACGCTCGTAAACGGAACAAGATCTCGAACCTCACGGCATTCCGTCGCGCGTTGCCTTCCCGATGTAGCCTGCGGAGGCTCGGCGGAGCGCTCGGAGGCGGCACGTGGACGGGCGGGTCCGTGTCGGGATGGGTGCGTAGGTCGGCTTGTTGACACGCTCATCGATCACATGGCGGCGTTGCGCGCTGAATGCATATGCCGTCAGGGCAGAGGAGGGATTCAGGGACTTCGTCAGTGGTATGGATTCTCTGCCGGTTCATGGGCGCGCCCGGGAAGGTTCTTGCTGTCGTGCTCACGGAAGTGCCAAGAGAGGCTACGTGTCCGAAATGCTCCATGAGCAACTTGTCTCCCGCGATACTCACTCTTTTCTCATCAGTTCCTTGTTGCCCGCCGACTCACCTCGCCTGGCGGGCGAGATCGAAGAACACGCGCGGATACTTGCCGAGTCGGATGCACCCTTGCCCCCTATCGTCGTCAACCGCTCCACCATGCAGGTCGTGGACGGTATGCACCGGGTGCGCGCCGCGAGTCTGCGCGGTGAGCAGCGCATCGAAGGCTGGTTCGTGGAGGGCGCGGCGGAAGACGTCTTCGTGCTCGCCGTGGAGCTCAACGCCAAGCACGGACTACCGTTGTCCCGGAAGGACCGCAACGCGGCCGCGCGGCGCATCATCGAGAGTCACCCGCACTGGTCGGACCGGCGGATAGCGTCCGTGACGGGCCTGTCCCCCGGCGCGGTCGGGGCGCTGCGCGGCGCCGTCGACGTGCCGGTGGCCCACCTGTCCCTGCGCGTCGGCCGGGACGGCCGCGTCCGCCCGCTCAACAGCGCGTCCGGCCGTATCGCCGCGAGCCAGGTCATCGCCGA
Organism: Streptomyces sp. B5E4; assembly: GCF_039871555.1. Classification (NCBI taxonomy): domain Bacteria; kingdom Bacillati; phylum Actinomycetota; class Actinomycetes; order Kitasatosporales; family Streptomycetaceae; genus Streptomyces; species Streptomyces sp. B5E4. Next base: position 161,071 of record NZ_JBDPMI010000006.1, on the reverse strand, counting down.
GTTCCCCACCGCGTCGTTGCGGGAGATCGCCAGCAGGGCCGGGGTCGCCCTCGCCACCGCCCGCGACGTACGCAACCGCATGCGCATGGGCCTGGACCCGGTGCCTCCCAAGCTGCGGGCCGCCGAGGAGGACTGCGCCCCGGCGGCCGCGCCCGGGCCGGCGGATCCGGGGACCGCGCCCGTGCCCGACCAGTCCGGGGTGAGCTTCGAGAACGTGCTGGCCCGGATGCGCCGGGATCCGTCGCTGCGCATGTCGCAGACCGGCCGGGCGCTGTTACGCCTGCTGGGCTCGCACCAACTGCCGGACGAGAAATGGCGCGAGCTGGTGGCGGGTGTCCCCGCCCACCGCGCGGTCGACGTGGCGCACGCAGCCCAGTTGTGCGCCGACAGGTGGCTGAAGTTCGCCGCCGAAGTCCGGGTGCGCCGGGCCCAGTCCGAGGAGGCGGCGCCGGAGGCCGGCGGCCTCCGGCGGCTGTCGCCGGGCGCCTGAACCCGATGCGCCCGGTCAGTCCGCAAACCATGAGAGGACATGAGGCCATGACGGATACGGTCAACGCGTTCGACGTTCCCGACGCGCGCTACCACGTGCTGGTCAACCGGGAGGGCCAGTACTCACTGTGGCCGGCGCGCACCGATGTGCCGGCCGGATGGGAGCCGGTGCACGGCCCGGCGGGACGGGCGCAGTGCGTGGACTACGTCGAGAGCAACTGGACCGACATGCGGCCCCGCACGCCGGCAGTCGCCCTCGACGGGGTGTGACCTGGTAGGGACAGGTCGGCGGGGGCGGGTCCGCGTGCGGCGGGGCCCGCCCCGCCGTAGCCGCACTCACCCGACCGCCGGCATCAGCCCGGCGCGGAACCGGTTGATCGCCGTCTCGTGGCGCGCGCGCAGCTCCGGGTCCCTGACCCCGAGCCCCTCACGGGGCGCCAGGCACAGGACGCCGACCTTGCCCTGGTGCAGGTTGCGGTGGACGATGTGCACGGCCTGCGCCGTCTGCTCCAGCGGCACCACCTCCGACAACGTGGGGTGGATCCGTCCCTGGGCGATGAGCCGGTTGGCCTCCCACGCCTCGCGGTAGTTGGCGAAGTGCGTTCCGACGATCCGCTTGAGGTGCATCCAGAGGTAGCGGTTGTCGTAGGTGTGCTCGAAGCCCGAGGTGGAAGCGCAGCTGACGATCGTGCCGCCGCGGCGGGCCACGTACACGCTGGCGCCGAAGGTCTCCCGCCCCGGGTGCTCGAACACGATGTCCGGGTCCTCGCCACCGGTCAGTTCCCTGAGCCGGGTGCCGAACCGCCGCCACTCGCGCTGGTCCTGCGTGTGCTCGTCCTTCCAGAACCGGTAGCCCTCCGCGTTCCGGTCGATGATCAGCTCCGCGCCCATCCTGCGGCACGCCTCGGCCTTCTCGGGGCTGGATACGACGCACACCGGGGTCGCCCCGCCGTTGAGCACAAGCTGCGTGGCATACGAGCCGAGGCCGCCGGACGCACCCCAGATCAGCACGGTGTCACCCTGCTTGAGCCGGGCGCCGTTGGCCGACACGAGCTGGCGGTACGCGGTGGAGTTCACCAGCCCGGAGGCGGCGGCCTCCTCCCAGGTCAGATGCCCGGGCTTGGGCATGAGCTGGTTGGCCTTGACCAGCGCCAGCTCGGCCAGGCCGCCGAAGTTCGTCTCGAACCCCCAGATCCGTTGCTCCGGATCGAGCATGGTGTCCGCGTGCCCGTCGGGGTGCGACAACTCGACCGACAGGCAGTGGGCCACCACCTCGTCCCCCGGCCGCCACGGCGTCACTCCCTCGCCGCAGCGCAGCACCACCCCCGCGAGGTCCGAGCCGAGGACGTGGTAGGGCAGGTCGTGCCGCGCGCCGTGCGGTGAAGCCTTGCCGTAGCGGGACAGGAACCGGAATGTCGGCAGCGGTTCGAAGATCGACGACCACACCGTGTTGTGGTTGATTCCGCTGGCCAGCACCGCGACCAGGACCTCACCGGGGGCCGGCTGCGGCGTCGGCACCTCCTCCAGGTGCAGGGACTTGCGCGGATCCTTGTCGCCGCTCGCGACCCCGTCGAACATCGTCACTTCGTCGGCGTGGAGGGTGACGCCCCGGTAGAAGTCGGGCACCGGCAGGCGCCCTACTTCACCGGATGCGCCCACGGTGATCGCGTCGAGAATCTCCTGCATGACTCCAGCCCTCTTTCCGGCTTGCTCCACCAGTACCGCAGAACGCGGGTGAGGCGAGGTGCCCGTGGGGAAATATTCGAGCCGCTACGGATGTCCGTTTCGCTGTGGCCCTGCCGAATTGTCAGGGCAAGTGCGCGGTTCATGCTGGCATCCGGCGGTCGGGGCAGTCCAGCCGCCCAGGTCGCCGGACCGGCGTCCGGAACCGGTGCGTCCATGGATCCCGAGGCGGCCGACGAGGTGTTCAACTGACCGGCTATGGCAGTTGAACGCTCCGCGCGTAGACCCATGCTCGCCATTTCTTGACGGGCCCAGAGGCTTCCTGGAAGCTGAATCGCCAGTCATGGGAGCCCCCTGGGAAATGTACCGGCCGTCCGGCCGGATTTATTCATCAGCCGCTGAGTAAGCGGCGGCTGTGATGCTTTGGATCGTGCTCGCTCTTTTCGGAACGACCATGCGGGAGCACGGTGATTTCGCGCCGCAGGCCCGTACTCGCTCCGCGGGCAGGCGCGCCTGAGTCGAGCATGTGAGAGGGCAGTCGGATGCTGAGACGCGATTCCGAGTCGCTTGTCGACCATTTCCGGACGGTCTTCGAGGAGAACCCGGAGCAACGGATCTTCCGGTTCCTCGTGGATGGCGAGGGCGAGCCGGAGTCCCTGGCCAACGGCGCGTTCGACCTACGGGTCCGGGCGATCGCCGCGGCGCTCCGTGAGCGCGTTCCCGCCGGTGCGCGGGCGTTGATCATGTGCCCGGCGGGCCTGGACTACGTGACCTCCTTCTTCGCCTGCCTGTACGCCGGTGTCCTCGCCGTGCCCGTCTACCCGCCCGACCCGGCCTTCCTGATGCGTACCCTGCCGAGGCTGACCGGGGTCATCGAGGACGCCGATCCCGGAGTGATCCTCGCCCCGGCCGAGACCGTCGCCCTGGCCGACCGCTTCGCCGAACACGCCCCCGCGCTGCGGGACATCGCCTGGCTGACCGTCGACGATCTCGACCCGGCCGCCGCCGACGACTGGCGCCACCCCGGATCGGTCCGCGACGACGTTGCCTTCCTGCAGTACACCTCGGGTTCGACCAGCCGCCCCAAGGGCGTCATGGTCAGCCACGGCAACCTGCTGCACAACATCGCGGGGATGAACCGCCGGTTCTTCGCCGACGATCCGGAACAGCACATGGTGAGCTGGCTGCCGCCGTTCCACGACATGGGGCTGATCTTCGGCCTGCTCACCCCCGCCTACGCCGGCTTCCCGGTAACGTTCATGTCGCCGTTCTCCTTCCTCAAGCGCCCGCTGCGCTGGCTGCGGGCGATCTCGGAAGCCGGCGGCACCGCGTGCGCGGCGCCCAACTTCGCCTACGACCTCGCCGTCCGGAAGGTGACCGAGGAGGAGCGGCGCACCCTGGACCTGAGCACCTGGCGCGTTGCCGCGAACGGCGCCGAGCCGGTCCGGCAGCAGACCATGGAGCGCTTCTCCCGCACGTTCGCCGACTGCGGCTTCCGGCCGTCGGCGCACGCCCCCTCCTACGGCCTGGCAGAGGGCACCCTGCTGGTCTCCACCGGCGACCCCCGCGCCGAACCGCCCAGCAGAACGCTACGGGTGAGCGGACTGCTGTCCGGCGCCGCCGAGGACGCCGGACGCGGCGAGGCCGCGCGGACACTGCCGGGCTGCGGCACCTCGCTGCCCGACCAGCGGGTCGTCGCAGTGGACCCGGAGACCTGCGCCGCGCTGCCCGACGGCCGGATCGGGGAGCTGTGGGTAGCCGGGCGGAGCGTCGCCGGCGGCTACTGGCGGCGTACGCGGGAGACCGAAGAGACCTTCGGCGCCCGGCTCACCGGCAGCGGCGATGGCCCGTTCCTGCGCACCGGCGACCTGGGCTTCACCGACGGCGACGAGATCTACGTCACCGGCCGTATCAAGGACGTCATCATCATGGAGGGCCGCAACCACTACCCGCACGACATCGAGCGCACCGTCGAGGCCGTCGACGACGGCCTGCGGTCGGGCTGCGGTGTGGCGGGCGCCCGTGACCTCGACGGCGAGGAGCGGCTGATCGTCGTCCAGGAGTACCGGGGGAGCCGTTCGCCGGAGGACCGCGCCCGGATCATCGCCGGCATCCGGGCGGAGATCGCCCGCGAGCACGGCCTGGAGGCGTTCCTTGTCGCGCTGGCACGCCCCGGGACCGTACCGAAGACCTCCAGCGGGAAGCTCCAGCGCCAGGCGTGCCTGGACGCGGTGCTCGGCGGGACCCTGAAGCCGCTGGCCCAGTGGCGGGCGGACGAAGCGGACCGGGACGGCCGGGCGGGCGCTCCCGGGTCTCCGGACGGTCCGGCCGGTGCGAACGGCACCGGGCGGCCCGCCCCGGGGGCGGCCGAGATCGAGCGGTGGCTGCGGGAGATGCTCGCCGCCACGACCGGCGGCCGGGCCGAAGCCGTCGACCCCGGGCTTCCGTTCGCCGGATACGGACTGCGGTCGGTCGACATGGTCACCATGGTCGGCGACCTCGAGCAACGGCTCGGAGTGCCGCTCGCGCCGACCGTGGTATGGGAGCATCCCACCCCCGCCAAGCTCGCCGACCACCTGGCCGGCGGTGTCCCGGCGGCGCCTTCCGCGCCGCCGGCCGCAACGGACGAGCGGCCCGCCGGCCGCACCGAGCCCGGCGCCCGCCCCGCCACCGCGCCCGACCCCGTCGCGATCGTCGGCATCGGCTGCCGCTTTCCCGGCGGCGTGGACGGCCCGGATGACTTCTGGCGGCTGCTGACCGAGGGCCGGGACGCGGTGACGGAGGTGCCCGCGGACCGCTGGGACGCCGAGCAGTACACCTCCGACGACCCCGCCGCCCCCGGCCGTACCACCAGCCGCTGGGGTGGATTCCTCGACGGCGTCGACCGGTTCGACGCAGGCTTCTTCGGCATCTCGCGGCAGGAAGCCACCCGCATGGACCCGCAACAGCGTCTCCTCGCCGAAGTGGCGTTCGAGGCGCTGGAGAACGCCGGGATGCCCTCCGACCGGCTGGCCGGATCGCCCACCGGCGTGTTCGTCGGCATCTCCACCTTCGACTACGCCACCGGCCAGTTGCGTGACCTCGACGCCATCGACCCCTACACCGGCACCGGCAGCGCCCTGAGCATCGCCGCGAACCGCCTGTCGTATCTGCTGGACCTGCGCGGCCCCAGCCTCGCGGTGGACACCGCGTGCTCCTCCTCGCTCGTCGCGGTCCTCCAGGCCTGCGCGAGCCTGGAGCGTGGTGACTGCGAACTGGCCCTCGCCGGCGGTGTCAACCTCGTACTCTCTCCGGCCTTCGCCATCAACTTCAGCAAGGCCGGCGCGATGTCCGCGGACGGCCGGTGCAAGCCGTTCGACTCCCGAGCCGACGGATACGTGCGCTCCGAGGGCGCCGGTGTCGTCGTACTCAAACCGCTCAGCCGCGCGCTGGCCGACAAAGACCCCGTGTACGCCGTGATCCGCGGCGGCGCCGTCAACCAGGACGGCGCCAGCAACGGCCTCATGGCGCCCAATCCGCAGGCCCAGGAAGGGGTACTGCGTGCCGCCTTCCGCAACGCCGGCGTGCGGGGCGCGGACATCGGGTACGTCGAGGCCCACGGCACCGGTACGGCGCTCGGCGACCCGATCGAGGCCAAGGCGCTCGGTGCCGTCCTCGGGGAGGGCCGTGATCCCGGCCGGCCGTGCCTGATCGGCTCGGTGAAGTCCAACCTGGGGCACATGGAGGCCGCCGCGGGGATCGGCGGGCTGATCAAGGCGGCACTGGCGGTCCGCCACCGCACCGTGCCGGCGACCATGCACTACCGCGAGCCGAATCCGCACATTCCCTTCGACGCTCTCGCCCTTCGGGTCGCCCACACCCTCCAGCCCTGGCCGGCCGGCGAGGACGGCGTCGCACGGGCCGGAGTGAGTTCGTTCGGCTTCGGCGGCACCAACGCCCACCTGGTGCTGGAGCAACCCCCGGCCGCCGGCCCCGCGCCCCGGCAGGACCCGGCGGACGACACCGTCCTGCTGACCGTCTCGGCCCGCGACGAACACGCCCTGCGCGACCTCGCCGCTGACTACGCCGACAAGCTCGCCGCGCCCGGCCTCGACCTGGGCGGCTTCGCCGCCGCCGCGGCGGTCCGCCGCACCCACCACGAACACCGGCTGGCCTGCACCGGCTCGTCGGCGGACGAACTGCGCACCTCTCTCTTCGCGTTCGGCCGCGGCGAGGACGCCCCCGGCCTGTCCAGCGGCGTCCGGCGGGTGGGCTGGCACCCCAAGCCCGTGTTCGTCTTCTCCGGCCAGGGGCCGCGGTGGTGGCCCCTGGCGGCAGACCTGCTCGACGGGGAGCCGGTGTTCCGCGCGGTCGTCGAACGTGGCGACGCCCTGCTGCGCCGGCACACCGACTGGTCACTGCTGGACCAGCTCACCGCCGACCCCGCCGGATCCCGCCTGCAGGACACCGCCGTCGGCCAGCCCGCCCTCACCGCCGTGCAGATCGCGCTCGCCGCCCTCTGGCGTTCCTGGGGCGTCGAACCGGCCGCCGTCGTCGGCCACAGCGTCGGTGAGATCGCCGCGGCACACCTGTCGGGTGCGATCGCGCTGGAGGACGCCCTCGCCATCGCGCTGCACCGGGGCACCGCCCTGCACAGCGCCATCGGCAGGGGCAGGATGGCGGTCGTCGGCGTCGGTCTGGAACGGGCGGGGGAGATCCTCGCCGAACGACGTCCCGGACAGGTGTGGATCGCGGCGGGCAACAGCCCCGGATCCACCGTCTACTCGGGGGAGACCACCGCCCTGGAGACGCTCGCCGAGGCCCTTCAGAAAGAGGGCCTGTACTGTCGCGTCCTGGAGTCGGTCGAATTCGCCTCCCACTGCCCGCTGATGGAGCCCGTCGCACAGGAACTGTGGGGGTTGCTGTCGGACCTGCGTCCGCGTGCCGGCACCCTCCCCATGATCTCCACCGTCACCGGACAGCCCGTCGACGGCGCCCGGTTGGACGCCGAGTACTGGGCGTCCAACCTCACCCGGCCGGTGCTGTTCGACACCGCGGTCGGCGCGCTGGCCGAGTCCGGCCACGACGTCTTCGTCGAGATGTCGCCGCACCCGATGCTCACCGACGCCGTCACCGAGCGCCTCTCGTCGTACGGCCACACGGTAGCCGTCTCGTCCCTGCGCAGTGACCGGCCGGGTCGCGCCACCGTCCGTGCGGAACTCGGCCGGCTCTATACCGCCGGTTTCCACGTCGACTGGGCCCGGGTGTACGGCCCGGCCGCGCCCATGGCCGACCTTCCCACCTACCCCTGGCAGCGCTCCCGCTTCTGGTTCGCCGAGCACACCCGCTACCGGCCCGAGCCCCGCGGGCACCCCGTCCTCCGCACCGCCGTGCGCTCCGCCCTGCCCCCGTACGCCGCCCACTGGTCCGCGCCGGTCGCCCTGGACGACTTCGGCTATCTGATTGACCACCAGGTCGGCGGCAGCCCCACCCTGCCCGGCGCGCTCGTCCTGGACGCCGGCCTCGCGGCGGCGCGCGAGTACCTCGGCGGCCCGGCCGCTCTCGCGGACGTCCACTTCACCCGGCTGACCGTGGTACCCGAGCACGCCGAGGACGCCACGCTGCAACTCGTCCTCGTCCCCGAGACCGCCGATACCGGCTCGCTGCGGCTGTTCACCCGAGCCACGGGCGACGACGAATGGGCCGAGGCCGCCCACGGCGCCTTCCGCCGCGGCACGCCCGACCCCGGCGGCGAACCGCTGGCCGCCGTACGCGAACGCTGCGCCACCCCGGTCGACACCGACGCCCACTACGCCGCGCTGCACCGGGCGGGGCTGGCGTACGGGCCGGCCTTCCAGGGCGTCGAGGAGCTGTGGTGCGGCCCCGGCGAGGCCGTGGCCCGGCTGCGCGATCGGGCCGCCCTGACATCGGACCGCGGCGAGCACCCGGTGCACCCGGCCGTGCTCGACAGCGCGCTGCAGACACTCATGGCCGCCCTGGCGCCGCCCACCGGCCCGGTCGACGCCGTCACGAGCACCTATCTGCCGGTACGCGTCGGCGGATTCGCCCTCTACGCCGAGCGGGCCGAACCCTGCTGGGCGTACGCCGCGGCCACCGCACCGGAACCCGGTGCCGAGGAGATCACCGGCGCCACCGTCCTGCTCTACGACGCATCCGGCGCACCGGTCGGCGAGGTCACGGGCATCGCCCTCAAACGCCTGGACGACGACACCTCCGCCGACCCGCTCGCGGAGGCCCTGTACGACATCGACTGGCGGCAGACCCCCGCCGAGGCCGAGGCCGGTGCGGAGCCCGGCACCTGGCTGGTGTTCGCCGACGCCGGCGGCACCTGCGACGCGCTCGTCACTGGACTGCGTGCCCGCGGCGGCACCTGCGTCACCGTCACCCCCGGCCCCGGCTACGCCGAACCGGCCCCGGACCACTACGTGCTGGACCCCGCGCGGCGCGAGGACGTCGCCAGGCTTCTGGCCGGCCTGACCGCTGGCGGCGTCCGCCCCGACGGCATCGTGCACGCCTGGGCCCTCGACGCCGCGCTCGCCGAGGACGACAGCCCCGCACGACTGCTCGCCGTCCAGGACGCCGCCACCGTGCCCGCCCTGCACCTGGTCCAGGAGATCGCCCGCACCGGACAGGACCCCGCACCTCGACTGGTGCTGCTCACCCGCGGCGCCCAGCGGGCCGCCGCGGGCGACGAACTGTCGGTCGGCCAGGCGCCGCTGTGGGGACTGGCCCGCGTGATCGGCGCCGAGCACGCCGAACTGCGCCCCACCGTCGTCGACCTGGACCCCGCCCGCCCCGCCGGCGAAGCGGACCTGCTCCTGGCCGAGGTGCTGCGCGCAGGCGACGACGACCAGGTCGCCCTGCGCCACGGCGAGCGCCTGACGCCCGCACTCCAGCGGTGGACGCCCGCCGAAGCGGCCCCGGAGGCCAAGCCCGCCTGGGTCTTCGACGCGGGGCGCGACGGCAACCACCGGCTGCTCGCGGCCCACCCCGGCCGCCTCACCAGCGTCGGAGCCACCTGGTGGCACCGTACGCCGCCGGGACCCGGCCAGGTGGAGATCGAGGTCGCCGCCGCCGGCCTGAACTTCAGCGACGTCCTGAAGGCCCTGGAGACCTACCCCGGTGCGAAGGGCGTCGTCCCGCTCGGCGCCGAGTGCGCCGGCCGCGTCGTCGCCGTCGGCGAGGGTGTGACCCGTCACCGCGTCGGCGACCGGGTGATCGCGGTCGGCGCGCACAGCATGGCGGCGTTCACCACAGTCGTCGAGGAACTGGTGGCCCCCGCGCCGCTCTCCCTCGGCGAGGACGAGGCCGCCGCCGTGCCCGTCGCCTTCCTCACCGCCGTCCACGCCCTGGAGCGCCTGGCCCGGCTTCGCCGGGGCGAGACCGTGCTCGTCCACTCCGCGACCGGCGGGGTCGGACTGGCCGCGCTGCAGGTCGCCCGGCGCCACGGCGCCCGCGTCTACGCCACGGCCGGTACGGAGGAGAAGCGCGAACTGCTGCGCGGCCTCGGCGTGGAGCACGCCATGGACTCGCGCACTCTCGCCTTCGCCGACGAGATCACCGAACGCACCGGCGGGCGTGGCGTCGACGTCGTGCTCAACTCCGCCACGGGCGAGGCCCTGGTGCGCAGCCTGCGGCTGCTGGCGCCGGGCGGCCGGTTCGTCGAGATCGGCAAGCGGGACGTCTACGGAAACAGCCATGTCGGGCTGGAACTCTTCAAGGACAACCGCGCCTTCTTCGCCGTGGACCTCGAACGCACCATCCGCGAGCGGCCCGAGGAAATCGCCGAGCTGCTCGCCGACATCGTCCAGGGCTTCGACGGCGGCGAGTTCACCGCTCTGCCGGTCTCCACCCACCCCTTCTCCGACGCGCCGGCCGCCTTCAGCGCCATGGCGCAGGCGCGTCACACCGGCAAGCTGGTGCTGCGGCCCGATCCCCACGAGCGGGTCACCACCGCTCCGGACGCGGCTCCCGTACGGCCGGACGGCACCTACCTGATCACCGGCGGGCTCGGCGCGCTGGGCCTGGAGACCGCCCGCTACCTGGCCGGGGAGGGCGCCCGCCACCTAGTGCTGGCCGGCCGCAACGCCCCCTCGGCCGCCGCCGAACGGGCCGTCGCCGAGCTGCGCGACCGCGCGGAGGTATCCGTCGTCAGTGCCGACGTGTCCCAGCGTGCCGGCCTCGACCAGGTCCTCGCCCGCATCGACGCCACCATGCCGCCGCTGGCCGGCGTCGTGCACGCCGCCGGAGTCCTCGACGACGGCCTGCTGACCGGCCTGGACCGGGAGCGGTTCCGCTCGGTCGCCGCACCCAAGGCCACCGCCGCCTGGCACCTGCACCACGCCACCTCGGACCGCGAACTGGACTTCTTCGTGCTGTACTCCTCGGCCGCCGCCGTGCTCGGCTCGGCCAGCCAGGGCAACTACGCCGCCGCCAGCGCCCTCCTCGACACCCTCGCCCACCACCGGCGTGCCCGCGGACTGCCCGCGCTCAGCATCGACTGGGGCCCTTGGTCGGACATCGGCCTCGCCGCCCGCCCCGACCGCGGCGGTGTCCTCGCCGCCCGCGGCATCCAGAGCATCAGCCCCGGCGACGGCATAGCGACCCTCGACCGGCTGCTGCGCACCGACGCCGCCCAGGTCTGCGTCCTGCCCCTGGACCGGGACAAGCTGCGCGACCACCCCGGAGGCGGTCTCCTCGGCACCCTGCTCGGGGACGCGCACGGGGAGTCCCCGGCCAGCAGGCCGGCCACGAGCGAGGTGCGCCGCCGGCTCCTCGCCGTCGAGCCGGGTCGCCGCCGCCGGGCCCTCCTGACCGAGCACTGCCGGGCCGTCGCGGCCCGCGTGGTGGGCGCCGAGCCCGGCAGGATCGACACCAGCGCCCCCATGAACAGCATGGGGTTCGACTCGCTGCTCTCCCTGGAACTGCGCAACTCGCTGGTCTCCTCACTCCGGGTGGAGCTGCCCTCGACCATCGCCTGGCGCTTTCCGACCATCGACGCCCTGGTGCCGTATCTGGCCGAGCGCATGGACGTCCAGCTGGAACCTGGCCGAACGGCCCCCGAACGCACCGCCGGGAAGGTCGTGTCCGATCCACCCGCTCCGCTCCCCGGTGACCAGGGGAGCGCCGGCGCGCTCCTGACGAGCGCCCCGCCCGACCTCGACGCGATGTCCACCACCGACCTCGAGGCGCTCCTGCTGGCCAAGACGAAGCAGATCGACGAAGGGGATCGGCGATGACGTCACCGGAACGCACCCTGGTGTCGGCCGACACGCTCAAGAACGCCTACCTGGCGATGGAGCGCCTGCAGGGCCGGATCGAGGAGTACGAGCGGGCGCGCACCGAGCCCGTCGCCGTCGTCGGCGTCGGCTGCCGCTTCCCCGGCGGCGTCACCGACACCGCCACGTACTGGCGGATGCTCACCGACGGCGTCGACGCCGTCGGCGACATCCCCGCCGACCGGTGGGACCACGACGCCTTCTACGACGAGGAGGCCGGCAAGCCGGGCAAGATCTACACCCGCTCCGGCGCGTTCATCGACGGTCTCGACCGGTTCGACCACGACTTCTTCGGGATCTCCCGGCGCGAGGCGCTGGCGATGGACCCCCACCAGCGCCTGACCCTCGAAGTGTGCTGGGAGGCCCTGGAGGATGCCGGCCAGGCGCCCTCCGGTCTGGCCGGCAGCGACACCGGCGTGTTCATGGGCACCGCCAGCTCGGACCACGTCACCTCCCGGATCCGCCGCCCCGAGGACGTCACCGCGTACACCAGCTCGGGCGCCGCTGCCAGCTTCGTCCCGGCCCGCATCTCCTACCTCCTCGACCTGCGCGGCCCCAACCTCGCCGTCGACACGGCGTGCTCCTCCTCCCTGCTCGCCGTCCACCAGGCATGCCAGAGCCTGCGTACGGGTGAATGCGACATGGCGCTGGCCGGTGGCGTCAACGTGGTGCTGTCCCCGGTCCTGCTGATCTCCCAGTCGCAGTTCGGCTCGGTGTCCCGGCAGGGGCGGGCGATGACCTTCTCCGACGCCGCCGACGGCTACGTACGTGGCGAGGGCTGCGGTGTCGTCGTGCTCAAGCGGCTCTCGGACGCCGTACGCGACCGGGACCGGATCCTCGCCGTCGTACGCGGCGGCGCGGTCAACCAGGACGGGCGCAGCGCCGGCATCACCGCGCCCAACGGCGCGGCGCAGGTGGGGGTGTACCGCCGCGCCCTGGCAGCCGGCGGGGTCCGGCCCGAGCACGTCGGGTACATCGAGACACACGGCACCGGCACCCGCCTCGGCGACCCGATCGAGGCGGGGGCCCTCGCCGAGGTGTACGGGCGCGACCACGGCGCGCCCGTATACCTCGGCGCCGTCAAGACCAACATCGGCCACCTGGAGGCCGCGGCGGGTATCGCCGGGCTGATCAAGGCCGCGCTGTGCGTCTCGCACGGAGCCATCCCGCCCAACCTGCACTTCACCCGGCTTAACTCCAACATCTCCTTCGAGGGCACCACCTTCGACGTACCCACCCGCGTCACCCCCTGGCCGGAGACCGAGGGCCCGCGCACCGCCGCCGTGAGCAGCTTCGGCCTCAGCGGGACGAACGTGCACATGATCCTGGAACAGGCGCCGTCGGCCGCGCCGGTGCCCGCGGACCACCGGCGTCCGGCCGACGTCCTGGCCCTGTCCGCCCGTACCGAGACGGCGCTGACCGCTCTCGCCCGCCGGTACGCCGACCGGCTCGCCGACGGCGACGGCACGCCGCTGGCCGACCTGTGCCACTCCGCCGCCACCGGCCGCACCCACTTCCGTCACCGCCTCGCCGCCGTCGGCGCCACCCGCAAGGAAGTCGCCGGCCACCTCGCCGGCTTCCTCCGCGGCGAGACCGGACCCGGCCTGGCGCTGGGCGAGGCCCGCGGTTCCGACGTGGTGTTCCTGTTCACCGGGCAGGGCGCCCAGCGCCCCGGCATGGCCCGTGTCCTCTACGACACCCAGCCCACTTTCCGGCGCAGCATCGACGAGTGCGCGCGGATCCTCGAACCGCTGCTCGACCGCCCGCTGCTGTCGGTGCTCTTCCCCGGCGACCCCGAGGACCGGCAGATCAACGAGACGGCGTACGCCCAGCCCGCGACCTTCGCGGTGGAGTACGCGATGGCCGAGCTGTGGCGCTCCTGGGGGGTGACCCCCGCGGCGGTACTCGGCCACAGCTTCGGCGAGTGCGTCGCCGCATGCGTCGCGGGCGTGATGTCGCCGGCGGACGGCCTGGCGTTCACGGTGCAACGCGCCCGCGTCATCCAGGAGCACTCGCTGCCGGGCACCATGGCCGCGGTCTTCGCTCCCGAGGAAGAAGTGGCCGCCGAGATCGCCGCGCACCCGGACCGGATCGCCGTCGCCGCGGTCAACGGTCCGGCCAGCACCACCATCTCCGGCGAACGCGACCTGGTCGAGACCGTCTGCGCCGCCTTCGCCGCCCGCGGCGTCAAGGCCAAGCCCCTGCACATCGCCTCCGCCGGCCACTCGCCGCTGATGGAGCCCGCCGTCGAGCCGCTGCGCCGCGCAGCGGACAAGATCGCGTTCGCCGCTCCCCGCATCCCCCTCGTCTCCAACGTCAGCGGCGAGCTGTGGCCATGGGAGCAGGTCCCCGGCGCCGACTACTGGGGCCGGCACGTCCGGGACACGGTGCGCTTCGCGAACGGCGTACAGACCCTGCGCGACCTGGGCCACCACACCTTCGTCGAGGTCGGCCCCGCTCCGACCCTGCTCGGCGTCGTCAGCGACGCCCTGCCGCCCGGCCATGACGACCTGCTGCTGCCCAGCCTGCGCCCCAAGCACGACGACTGGGAGGTGCTGCTGGAGACGGTCGCCGAGCTGTACGCGGCCGGTGTCGACATCGACTGGCACGGGTTCGACGGCGACTACACCCGCGCCAGGGCCGCGCTGCCCACCTACCCCTTCGAACCGACCCGCTGCTGGGAGCCGGCCCGGCCCTGGCACGGCGACCGGCCGGCCGCGCCCGCCACCGGGAGCACCGCCGAGGCGGGGGACGACTCCCACACCCGCCCCGCCCGGTCCTCCCGGCGCTCGCGCAACCGGCGCCGCCCGAGCCGTATCCCCACCGCCACCGAACTCCGGGGACTGGCCGAGCCCGAGCAACTGGACACCCTGGCCGCCCGGTTCGTGCTGAGCGTCAAGGACGTCCTCGGCTCCGCCTCCGGCGACGTCGGCCTGGACGAGCCGCTGACCGGGTTCGGCCTGGACTCCCTGATGGCCGTCGAACTGCGCAACGAGATCCAGGACAGGCTCGGCCTCACCCTGCAGATCACCGACTTCCTCGGCGGCGCGACCATCCGCAGCGTCGCCGAGCGCCTGGTCAAGGAGCTGGCTGCGACCGGCGGCGACTCCGAGACGGATACACCGCACGACCGCTCCGGGGCACCGACCGCGATCCGGCGCGTGCCCCGGGCGGCCGACACGGCCGCCGCCCTGCTCGCCGAGTTCACCGGTCCGCCCCAGGGTTCCGCCGCACAGAACTCCGGCCCGGAGGGACGGCAGTGACCGACGACGAGCTGACCCGGAAGCTGGCCGCCCTCACTCCCGAGCAGCGCGCCCGCTTCGACGCCCTGCTCGCCGAGCGGACACCTGCCGAGGACACCTTCCCCCTCGCGGTCCTGCAGCGCGGCACCTGGTTCCTCGAACAGCTCCGGCCCCGCAACCCGGGTTACATCGTGCCCGGCGCGGTCCGTATCGAGGGCCACCTCGACACCGGCGTGCTGCGCGCGGCGGTCGACGAGATCGTCCGCCGCCACGAGGCCCTGCGCACCACCTTCCAGCTCCGCAACGGCACCCCCGTCCAGGTCGTCCACCCCGGTCCGGCCGTCGACATCCCGGACACCGACCTCGGCGGCACCGGGTACACCGACGCCGACCGCCGGAAGTGGATCGACGACGCCCTCGCCGAACCCTTCGACATCGACACCGGCCCGCTGCTGCGCGTCCGGCTGCTGCGCACAGGACCTGAGCGGTCCGTGCTCGTCGTCGCGATGCACCACCTCGTCTCCGACCGCTGGTCCACCGAGGTCTTCCTCGCCGAACTGTCCGAGCTGTACGAGGCGTTCGCCGCCGGCGCGCCTTCGCCGCTGCCCGACCTCGCCATCCAGTACGGGGACTTCGCCGCCTGGCAGCACCAGCAGCTCGACGGCGGCGGTTGGCAGCAGGATCTGGCGTACTGGCGCGGGGCCCTGGCCGGCGCGCCCACCGTGCTCGACCTGCCCACCGACCGCCCCCGGCCCGCCGCCCAGGGCTTCAACGGGGGCTCCGTCCCCGTCGACCTGCCGCCGGCCCTGATCCGCGAACTGGCCGCGCTGGCCGGCCGGCACGGCGCCACCCCGTACATGGCGCTCCTGGCCGTCTTCCACATCCTGCTGCACCGCTACACCGGCCAGGAGGACATCGTGGTCGGTGTGCCCACCGCCCTGCGCGGTCGCGCCGAAGTCGAGCCGCTGATCGGCTACTTCGTCAACACCCTGCCCCTCAGGGCCGACCTGTCCGGTAACCCCGGCTTCACGCGGGTCCTCACCCGCGTCCGGGACGCGTGCCTGGGCGCGTACGCCCACCAGGACGTTCCCTTCGAGCTGATCGTCGCCGATCTCAACATCCCCCGCGACCTCAGCCGGCCCCCCGTCTATCAGGTCAGCTTCAGCTACGGCCGAGAGCCCGTGCCCACCCTCGCGATGGCCGGTGCCCGCCTCACCCGGCTCCAGGTCAGGAGCGAAGGCGCCCGCTTCGACCTGGAGTTGCAGGCGTTCGACACCGACGGCGGGGTCACCGGCTGGTTCGAGTACGACCGCGACCTGTTCGACGAGTCCACCATCGTCCGCCTCGCCGGCCATTTCCACCGCCTGGTCGAGCAGGTCGTCGCCCGGCCCGGTACTCCCGTCGACGACCTGGACCTCCTCGACGAGAGGGAACGACATCGCCTCCTCACCGAGTGGAACGCCACCGACAGGACATGGCCCCACGGCCTGGTCCACGAGTGTGTCGAGGAGCAGGCGCGCAGGACCCCCGAAGCCGAGGCCGTCCGGTACGCCGGCGCCTCCCTCACGTACGCGGAGCTGAACCGGCGCGCCAACCGCCTCGCGCACTTCCTGCGGGCCCGCGGTGTGGGCCGCGACGCCCTGGTCGGCGTCGCCATGGAGCGCTCCCTCGACCTCGTCGTCGCGCTGCTCGCCGTCCTCAAGGCCGGTGCCGCGTACGTGCCGTTCGACACCGAGTTGCCGCCCGCCCGGCTCGCCGCCATCGCCGACGACGCCCGGCCGCCCGTGGTCCTCACCCAAGGTGCCCTCGCGGACCGGCTGCCCGCGCTCGACTGCCCCGTGCTGCGCATGGAGGATCTCGCCGCGGAACTGGCCGCGCAGTCCCCGGACGACCCCGGTGTCGCGGTGGACGGCGAGGATCTGGCGTACGTCATCTTCACCTCCGGCTCGACGGGCCGCCCCAAGGGCGTGATGAACGTCCACGCCGCCCTGCGCAACCGGCTGCTGTGGATGCAGGACGCCTACGGCCTGGACGCCACCGACCGGGTGCTGCAGAAGACGCCGTTCTCCTTCGACGTGTCGGTGTGGGAGTTCTTCTGGCCGCTGATGGCCGGCGCGACCCTCGTCGTGGCCCGGCCCGGCGGGCACCGTGACAGCGCCTACCTCGCCGACACCATCGCCGCCGACCGGATCACCACCGTCCACTTCGTGCCGTCCATGCTCCAGCTCTTCCTCACGGAGCCCCCGGAGAAGTCCGCCGGGCTGCGCCGCGTCTTCTGCAGCGGCGAGGAACTGCCCCGCGCCCTGCACGACCGCTTCCTGAGCCTCCACCGGGCCGAGCTGCACAACCTGTACGGACCGACCGAGGCCGCCATCGACGTCACCGCCTGGCACTGCCGTCCGGGAGCGGATCCCCGGCCGGTGCCCATCGGCCACCCCATCGCCAACACCCGCATGTACGTCCTGGACCGCCGGGGCCGTCCCGTCCCGGCCGGGGTGCCCGGCGAACTGTGCATCGGCGGCCGGGGTCTGGCCCGCGGCTACCTCAACCGACCGGACCTGACCGCCGAGCGCTTCACCGACGATCCCTTCGTGCCCGGCGCCCGCATCTACCGCACCGGCGACCTCGCCCGGCACCGCGCCGACGGCGCGCTGGAGTTCCTCGGCCGCCTCGACCACCAGGTCAAGCTCCGTGGCCAGCGCATCGAGCTCGGTGAGATCGAGGCGGTCCTGGCCCGGCACGGCACCGTACGCGAAGCCGTCGTGGTCGCCCGCGAGCACGCCTCCGGTGACGTCCGCCTCGCCGCCTACGTCACCGCCGCGGGCGCTGCGGTGCCCACCCCCGGTGATCTCGCCGCCCACCTGCGGGAGTATCTGCCCGAGTACATGGTCCCGGCCTCCTTCACCGTGCTCGACGCACTGCCCCTCACCGCCAGCGGCAAGGCCGACCGCAAGGCCCTCCCCGAGCCGCGTACCGGCCGCCCCGACCTCGAAGCCCGGTTCGTCGCACCCGAGGACGGCCTGGAGCACGCGCTCGCCGAGATGTGGCGCGGCCTGCTCGGCGTCGAGCGTGTCGGAGCGCGGGACAACTTCTTCGATCTGGGCGGCCACTCCCTGCTCATGGCCGAGTTCCGCACCCGCCTGCTGGCCACCCTCGATCACGAGCTGACGATGGTCGAGCTGTTCCAGCACCCCACCGTCGGATCTCTGGCCGCGTACCTCGGCGGCCCCCGCACCGGGTCCGAGAGCGCCGGGCACGGAGCCAGGCAGCGTGCGGAAAACCGTCGTCAGTCCCGCAGCCGGCGGCAACAGGCGGCCGAGCGCCGGGCTTCCTCCCGCGGAGACAGGTGATCGAAGTGTCACAGCCACAGCAGGACCCGACCCGCGCACCCGGCGGGGACCGGGGTCAGGACCTCGACCGCGTCGCCGTCATCGGTATGGCCGGCCGCTTCCCGGGCGCCGGCGACGTGGAGACGTTCTGGGCCGACCTCGCCCAGGGCCGGGTGGGCATCACCGCCTTCTCGGACGAGGAACTGGCCGCTTCCGGCGTCGACCCGGCGCTTCTGGCCCAGGACGGCTATGTCAAGGCGAAGGGGGTGCTGGAGGATGCGGACCTGTTCGACGAGGGATTCTTCGGATACAGCCCCCGCGAGGCCGAACTCCTCGACCCCCAGCACCGGGTCTTCCTCGAATGCGCCTGGCAGGCCCTGGAATCCGCCGGGGTCGACCCCGGCGGATTCGACGGCCGCATCGGCGTGTTCGCCGGCGCCGGACTCAATTCGTACCTGCTGTTCAACCTCATGAACAACGAGCAGGTCCGCGACGCGGCCGGCATGTACCAGGTGCTGCTCGCCTCCGACAAGGACTTCCTGGCCACCCGAGTGGCGTACAAACTGGATCTCACCGGGCCGGCCGTCACCGTCCAGACCGCCTGCTCCACCTCGCTGACCGCGGTACATCTGGCCTGCCAGAGCCTGGTCAACGGCGAGTGCGACATCGCGCTGGCCGGCGGCGTCTCGGTCTCGGCGCCCCTGCGCGCCGGTTACGCCTACGAGCCCGGCGGCATCCTGTCCCCGGACGGCACGTGCCGCGCCTTCGACGCCGACGCCTCCGGAACCGTCGCCGGCAACGGCGCCGGCATCGTCGTCCTGCGCCGGCTCACGGACGCGCGCGCCGACGGCGACGGCGTCGACGCGGTGATCCTGGCCACCGCGGTGAACAATGACGGCTCCCTGAAGGCCGGATACACCGCGCCGAGCGTCGACGGCCAGGCCGACGTCGTGGCCGAGGCGCTGGCGCTGGCCGATATCGACCCGGCCACCGTCGGCTTCGTGGAGGCACACGGCACCGGCACCCCGCTCGGCGACCCCATCGAGATCGCCGCCCTCACGCGCGCCTTCCGCCCCGGCACGCAGGACCGGGGCTTCTGCGCCATCGGCTCGGTCAAGAGCAACGTCGGCCACCTCGACGCCGCCGCCGGCGTCACCGGCCTGATCAAGACCGTACTCGCCCTCAAACACGAGGCCATCCCGCCGACTCCGCACTACCAGCGGCCCAACCCCGCCCTGGAACTGGAGACCAGCCCCTTCTACGTCAACACCGACCTGCGGGCCTGGCCGCGCCGGGCCGAGCCGCGGCGGGCCGGCGTCAGCTCCTTCGGTATCGGTGGCACCAACGTCCACGTCGTCCTCGAAGAGGCCCCTGTCGACCGGCCGGCCGGCGACGCCGACGGCAACCGGCCGACCGGCCCCGCCACCGCCGAGCCCCCGGCGCGACTGCTGCCGCTGTCCGCGAAGTCCGCGCCCGCGCTCGCCGAAGCCGCGGGACGCCTGGCCGACCATCTCGAAGCCCACCCCGGCACCCCGCTCGACGCCGTGGCCCACACCCTGGCCCGCCGCCGTGCCCGCTTTCCCCACCGCACCGCCGCCGTCGCCCGCACCACCGAGGAGGCCGTCACCGCGCTGCGGCTGCTCGCGGTCGATGCGGACTCCGCCGTCGCCGCGCCCGACAGCGCCCCGGTGGCGTTTCTCTTCCCCGGGCAGGGCGCCCAGTACCCCGGCATGGCCCGCGGTCTCCACGACCGCGAACCGGTCTTCGCCGCCGAGTTCGACCGCTGTGCGGCCCTGTTCGCCCCGTACCTGGAGGAGGACTTGCGCGCCCTCGTCCTCGCCCCGGACGACGGCCCGCGGACCGAGCAGGACGCCGGCGAACGGTTGCGGCTGACCGGCTTCGCCCAGCCCGCGCTGTTCTGCGTCGAGTACGCCCTCGCCCGGCTGTGGCAGTCCTGGGGCGTCCAGCCGCGCGCCATGGCAGGACACAGCGTCGGCGAGTACGTCGCCGCCTGCCTCGCGGGGGTGTTCTCGCTGGAGGACGCCGTACGCCTCGTCGCCGCCCGCGGCCGGCTCGTCCAGAAGACGCCGGGCGGCGCCATGCTCAGCGTCTTCCTGCCCGAGCGGGAGACCACGGCCCGGCTCGGCGACGGCCTGTCCCTCGCCGCCGTCAACTCCACCGCGCTCTGCGTGGTCGCCGGGATCCCCGAGGCCGTCGACGACCTCGAACGACGGCTCACGGCCGAAGGCGTGGGGTGCCGCCGACTGCACACCTCACACGCCTTCCACTCACCGGCGATGGATCCGGCCGTGCAGCCCTTCACCGACGAGGTGCGCCGCGTCCCCCTGCATCCCCCGGCGATTCCGTTCGTCTCCGACGTCACCGGGACCTGGATCACCGACGAGCAGGCCACCAGCCCCGACTACTGGGGCGGCCACCTGCGGCAGCCGGTACGGTTCCGGGACGCCCTCGACGTCCTGCTCGCCGACCCCGCGCTGGTGCTGCTGGAGGCCGGACCGGGCCGGACCCTCGCCGACTTCGCGCGTGCCCACCGGTCCTGGACTCCTGGCCGTACCGCCGCCGGGTCACTGCGGCACCCCGGGCAGGACACCCGTGACGACGAGCACCTGATGACGAACCTCGGCGCCGTGTGGAGCGCGGGGGCCGCAGTGGACTGGGCCGCTGTCCAGGGAGACGACCGGCACCCCGCGCTCCGGCTGCCCGGCTACGCCTTCCAGCGCCGCCGGTTCTGGGTCGAACCCGCCGGGACATCCCGCGGCAGCCAACCTGCTGCCACCACCGCGGACGACTGGTTCCACGCCCCCGGCTGGCAGCGGCTCACCCTGCCCGCCCGGCGCGCGACCGGGCCCAGCGGCGACGTCTGGGTGGTACTCGGCGCCGGCCTCGCTCTCGGCGACGCCCTCGCCGACCGCCTGGCCGCCGCCGGCGACCACGTCGTCCGGGTCACCGCTGGCGGGGGCCTGGCAGGAGCCGGCGACGCGTGGACCGTGGACCCGGCCGACAGGGACGACCTGACCGCGCTCGTCTCCTCCCTCGCCGGGCGGCTCGCCGCAGCCAAAGACGAGGCCCGCCTGCGCTTCGTCCACCTGTGGAGCACCGCGGCAGACCCCGCCGGCGATCCGCCGCCGGGGGAGCCGCCCACCCCCGAGCGGCTGGAGGCCGCCCGCCGCACCGGCTTCGACAGCCTCCTGGCACTCGCGCAGGCACTGTCGTCCGGCGAGCGCCCCGCCGTGCCCGTCACCGTCGACGTGGTCTGCCGCGGCGTGTACGACGTCACCGGCGAGGAGACGCTGCGGCCCGAGCACGCCCTGCTGCTCGGCGCCGCCACCGTCATCCCCCAGGAGACCGCCGACACCGCCTGCCGTGTCCTGGACGTCACCGGCACCGACCCCCGCGCCCCCCATGACGCAGCTGTACGCGCCCTGCTCACGGCCCTGACCTGGACGGCGGAGGAACCCGAACTCGCCCTGCGCGGCCGTCACTGGTGGCGCCGTACCTTCGCCGCCGCCCCCCTCAGGGCCGAGGGCACCGGCCTGCGCGACGGCGGCGTCTATCTGATCACCGGCGGGCTCGGCGGCCTCGGCCTGGCCATGGCCGAACACATCGCCGCCACCGCCGACCAGCCCGTACTCGCCCTGCTCGGCCGGTCCGCATTCCCCGCGCCCGGCGACTGGGACGCCCACCTCGCCGCCCACGGCGAGAACGACCCCGTCAGCCTGCGCATCCTGCGACTGCGCCGCATCCAGGACCTCGGTGCCCGCGTGCACCTCCTCCGCGCCGACATCACCGACGAGGAGCAGACTCAGCGAGCCGTACGCGAACTCCGCGCGGCCTCGGGACCGCTGAACGGCGTCGTGCACGCCGCCGGCAGCCCCTCCCGGGGGGTCATCGTCACGAAGTCCCCGGCCGACGCCGACCACGTGCTCGCAGCCAAGACCCACGGCCTGCTCGTGCTGGACAGTGTCTGCCGCGACGACGACCTGGACTTCATGCTGCTGTGCTCTTCGGTGACCGGCGTCCTCGGCGGGCCCGGCCAGAGCGACTACGCCGCGGCCAACGCCTTCCTCGACGCGTTCGCCCAGTGGAAGCGCCGCGAGACCGCCGTCCCGGTCACGGCCATCGGCTGGGACACCTGGCACGAGGTCGGTATGGCCGCCGACCTCGGCGCCCGCTTCGGCGCCGGACCCGGCGCCTCGGCCGGCGGCCACCCACTGATCCAGCGCCTGGTCCGCAGCACCCCCACGTCCCGTACATACGCCACGGTCTTCAGCACCGCCGACAGCTGGATCGTCCGGGACCACCGCATCCAGGAACACGGGCTCGTTCCGGGCACCGCCTACCTGGAACTGGTCCGGGCCGCCGTGGCCGAGCAGGCCGCCGGGAGAGACATCGAGATCGGCGACGTGCAGTACACGATCCCCGTCGTCGTGCCGGACGGGCAGACCCGCGAGGTCTTCACCACCGTCGAGGAGCGCGACGGCCACTGGCACTTCCTCGTACGCAGCCGGACCGGCGAGCCAGGGGCCGCAGCCTGGCACGATCATGCCAGCGGCACCGTCCGCTTCCCGGACCGCGTACCCGACACCGTGCGCGACCTCGCCGAACTCCGCGCCGCCTGCGAGGTGAAGGAGGTCCTCGACACCCAGGAGTCGATCACTCTCGGCCTCGGCCTGGACCGGTTCCAGAAGGGCGGGCCCATCGAGTTCTCCTTCGGGCCGCGCTGGAACTGCATGCGCGAGATCCAGGTCGGCCCGCGGCGGGTCATGGCCACGCTGCGACTGGACGAGGAGTTCCACGGCGACCTCGACCGCTACCTCCTGCACCCGGCGCTGCTCGACGCGGCCGGCGGCACCGCCCGCGTGCACGCGCCCGACACCTACTATCTGCCGTTCAGCTACCGGAGCCTGCGCTTTCATCACGGCCTGACCGGCACCGTCCACGCCCATGTCGAGCTGAAGGAGTCCGCCGACGCCATGGGCGAGACCAGCACGTGCGACATCGAGATCCTCGACCCCGACGGCCGGGTCCTCGTCCGCATCGGCGACTTCACCATCAAGCGCATCAACGACCTGGACGGTCTGCGCGACCAGATCGCCCGTGCCGCCGAGCCGTCCGCACCCGGCCACGGCACCGACGGGGACGGCGCCGACGAGCCGGCCGGCGCCGGCGTCCTGCGCACCCTGGCCGAGGGCATCACCGAGCAGCAGGGCAAGGACGCCTTCGCCCGCATCCTCGCCGCCCCGGACCTGCCCGGCCACCTCGTCGTCTCCCACCGCGACTTCACCGCCGTCCGCGACCTGGCCCGCTCCCTGACCCCCGCGCTGCTGGCCCGGGAGATGGACGAGCTGGCGCTGCCGGGCGCCACCCATCCGCGCCCCCACCTGCCGACCCCCTACGCGGCCCCCCGCACGCCCCGTGAACAGGCCGTCGCCGACGTGTGGCAGGAGGTGCTGGGCCTGGACCGGGTCGGCGTCGACGACGACTTCTTCGCCCTGGGCGGCCACTCCCTGGCCGCCGTGCAGATCGGCACCCGGCTGAAGTCCCGTCTCGGCACCGAACTCGACCTGCGGGCCTTCTTCGAACGGCCCACCGTCGCCCACACGGTCGAGGTCCTGGACTCCCGCGCGGACGTCCCGACCGGCGGCCCGGACGACGCGATCGAAGTCCTGGCCCGGGACGACGCCGACGGCGCGGACCTCGACGAGCTCGGACACCTCACCGACGACGAGGTGGAGGCCCGGCTGCGCGAACTGCTCGCCGCGGAGGGGGGCGAGGCGTGAGCGGATCCCGTGCCCCCGACCGACACGACGGCGTCACCGGCGCCCCGACCCGGAAGAGCGCGAATGAGTGACCGTTCCCCGCCCCCCGTCGCACTGGTGGCGGGAGGCTCACGCGGCATCGGACGGGCCGTCGCCCTGCGACTCGCCCAGGACGGCTACGACGTCGCCGTCTGCTACGCGTCCGACGACTCCGCCGCCCGCGAGGTGGAGAAGGAGATCTCCGCCACCGGCCGCCGTGCCCTCGTCCGGCGCACCGACGTCGCCGACCCCGACGCCGTCGAGGCGTTCGTCGACGCCGTCGAGGACACCCTCGGGCCCGTGCGTGCCGCCGTCACCTCCGCGGCCGTGCTGCGCGACCAGCCCCTGAAGCTGATGGAGGACGAGGACTGGCACGACGTGCTGCGCACCAATCTCGACGGCGTGTTCCACGTCTGCCGCGCCGTCGTCGGGGACATGGTCGAACGCCGTCGCGGGGCGATCGTCACCCTCTCCTCCGTCGCCGGTCTGCACGGCAACGCGGGACAGACCAACTACGCCGCCTCCAAGGCCGGGATCGTCGGCTTCACCAAGTCCCTGGCCCGCGAGGTCGGCCGGTACGGCATCCGGGCCAACACGGTCGCCCCGGGCTTCATCGCCACCGACCCCGTCCTCGCCCTCGAACCCGACATCCGCGAGCGGTTCGCGCAGCGCATCGCTCTCGGCCGGCTCGGCCGCCCGGAAGAGGTCGCCGACCTCGTGTCGTTCCTGATCTCGGAGCGGGCCGGCTACCTCACGGGCGCCACCTTCACCATCGACGGCGGCATGGCAACCTGACCCGCCGCCCCGGCGCCGCCCCCCGCCCCTCGTGAATCGGAGGATGCCGACCATGCGCATCGAAGCCGACACCGACACCTGTGTCGGCTCGGGTATGTGCGCCCTGACCACACCCGAGCTGTTCGACCAGTCGGACAGGGACGGAACAGTCGTGCTGCTGAACTCCGTACCGACGGACGTGCAGTTGAAGGACGCCGAGGACGCGGTGCGTCGCTGTCCTTCGGGCGCCCTGAGCCTGACGGACTGAACGGCGGTCCGCCCGGCCCCCCGGCCGCGAGACGAAGGAGGACGGAAAGGTGCGCAACCCGTGGTTCGGCCGCAGCGAGCCCGGACAGGAGGCCGCGGTCCGGCTGTTCTGTCTGCCCTACGCAGGCGGCAGCGCCGCCGCCTACCGTGACTGGCACGACCTGGCGCCCCGCGGCATCCAGATCTGTCCGCTTGAACTGCCCGGCCGCGGCGGCCGCATCCTTGAGCCGCCCATGACCAGGCTGCCCCAGCTCGCCGGGGCATTGGCCGAAGTACTGGCCCCCCACCTGGACCGGCCCTTCGCGGTGTTCGGCCACAGCATGGGCGGCCTGCTCGCCTTCGAACTGACCAGGACCCTGCGCCGCCGCAGACGGCCGCTGCCCGCCCACCTGTTCGTGTCCGCCACCGCCGCGCCCGACGTCCCCCGCACCCGGCCCTCGGTGCACCAGGCGTCCGACGCCGATGTCGTCGTCGAACTGCGCACACTCGGCGGCACCCCGCGCGAGCTGCTCGAAGACGAGGAGCTGATGAGGCTGATGCTGCCCACGATCCGGGCCGACTTCTCGGTGCTGGAGAACTACCGGTACAGTCCCGAGCCGCCGCTGCCGGTCCCCCTCACCGTGCTCGGCGGCGCCGACGACCCGCTCGTGCCCGTACCCGATCTGGAGGGCTGGCGCCGTCAGACCGACGGGGATGCCGGCCTGCGCCTCCTGCCGGGGGGACATTTCTTCCTTCGACCCGCCGGCGACGTCATGGCCGTCATTGCAGAAGTGGTCGGCATTCCCGTGCCTGCCACCCGAACTCCCTGACCCGGTAATTCCTCCCGGCCGAGGGATCCGGAACGGCAGAGAACAACCCACCGTCCGCCGGTGGCGGCAGAAACGCGTTCAACTGGCCGCAGCGGACAGTTGAACACCCGGTCTTCGCTCGGACCGCGGTGTATGACGACGGTGGACTGGCCGCTTCACCTGGTGCCAGCATGCATCGCGCGCTCGCAATTCCCTTACGCGGCGAGGCGATCGCAGAACAGGAAAAACCCTGAGCACGCGATTCCCCCCCCACCGGTACTTCGCATTCGACTGTTCCGCCGCCGAGACCAACGATCAGGAGATTCGCGCATGACCGAGATCGACCTGACCAGCCTCACGGCGGAGCAGAAGCGCAAACTCCTGGCGGAGCGGCTGCGCCGCAAGGACGGCGGTCGCCCGTCGCCGCGGCCGCGGCGCTTCGCCGCATCGTTCCCCCAGCAGCGGATGTGGTTCCTGGACCAGCTCAACCCGGGCAGCGCCGCCTACAACATCCCGGCGGCGGTGCGCGTGCACGGCCCGCTGGACGTGGAGATCTGGCGTCGTTGCCTGGCCGAGATCGTCCGCAGGCACGAGTCGTTGCGCACCACCTTCGACGAGGTCGACGGCGAGCCGGTGCAGGTCGTGCACGACGCCGGTGAGCTGGAACTGACCGTCGAGGAGTGCGGACGCCTGCGCGGCCCCGGCGGCGAGGCGGGCATCGAGGAGCTGGCGCGCCAGGAGTTCGCCCGGCCCTTCGACCTCGGCAGCGGGCCGCTCATGCGGATGAGGTTCCTGCGGCTGTCCGCGGACGAGCACATCCTGCTGCTCACGATGCACCACATCGTCGCCGACCTGTGGTCGACCTCGGTGCTCTTCGGGGAACTGGTCGCCCTCTACCAGGGCTATCTCACCGGCACAGAAGCGAAACTGCCGGAGCTGCCCGTCCAGTACGCCGACTACGCGGCCTGGCAGCGCAAGAAGCTGGCGGGCTCCGGTACGGCCGCCGACTTGGCGTACTGGAAGGGGGAGCTCCAGGGAGCCGCACCGATCCTGGAGCTCCCCACCGACCGGCCGCGGCCCGCCGTGCTGGGCACGGCCGGCGGCTCCCGGCCCTTCCACCTGTCCGCCGCCGTGATGAACGGCGTGCGCGAACTCAGCCGCAGCGCCGGCGTGACCCCGTTCATGACCCTGCTCGCGGCCTACGTCGTACTGCTGCACCGGTACAGCAGGCAGGAGGACGTCGTCGTCGGTGTGCCCGTGGCCAACCGTGGGCAGCCTGAGGTCGAGCGGCTCATCGGCTACTTCGTCAACACGCTCGCGATCCGCAGCGACGTCTCTGGAAACCCGTCCTTCACCGAGTTGCTCGGCCGGGTCCGAGGCGCGGCTCTCGGTGCCTTCGCCCACCAGGAGGTGCCGTTCGAGCGGCTGGTGGAGGAGTTGCAGCCGGAGCGGGACCTGTCCCGGTCGCCGGTCTTCCAGGTGTCGTTCGTCTTCCAGAACATCCCGATGCCCGAGTTCGAGGCCGGCGGGCTGCGCCTGGAGCTGATGGAGGTGCCCGGCTCCACCGCGCGGTTCGACCTCGAACTGCAGGTGTTCGAGCAGGGAGACGCGCTCACCGGCTGGTTCGAGTACAACACCGAGTTGTTCGACGCCGCCACCATCGACCGCATGGCCGGCCATCTGAAGGTGCTGCTGGACAACCTGCTCGCCGACCCGGAGCAGCCGGTCCTGGACGTCGCGCTGCTGACCGGGGAGGAGGAACGCGAGCAGCGCAGGGAGCGGGCGGACACCCGCAGCGAGTGGCCCGACCGACTGCTCACCCACCAGCGCATCGAGCAGCAGGCGGCGCTGCGGCCGCACGCCGAGGCGGTGTACTGCCGGGGCGAGACCCTCACCTACGCCCAGCTCGATGCGTCCGCGAACCAGCTCGCCCGCAGGCTGAAACGCCTCGGTGTCGGGCGCGACGTGAGGGTGGGGATCTGTCTGGAGCGCTCCCTCGACATGGTCGTCGCGGTGCTGGCCGTGCTCAAGGCCGGCGGCGCCTACGTGCCGATCGACCCGGAGCTGCCCCGCGACCGCATCGCGTTCGTGATCGAGGACGCCGGGCTGCCCGTCCTGATCACCCAGCGCTCCGTGGTACCGGCCCTGCCGGAGTCCGGAGCCGTCACACTGTGCCTGGACGAACTGCGCGACGAGATCGCCGCCGAGCCCGCCGAGGTGCTCGGCGAGCCGGTCGCGGGCGCGGACCTCGCCTACGTGATCTACACCTCCGGCTCGACCGGCCGCCCCAAAGGCGTCCAACTCCCGCACCGCGCGTTGCGCAACCTCTTCTGGGCCATGAAGCAGTGGCCGGGAATCGACGCCGGCGACAGCCTGCTGGCGGTCACCACGCTGTCGTTCGACATCGCGACCCTGGAACTGCTGCTCCCACTGGTCGAAGGCGCCCGGGTGGTGCTCGCCACCCGGGAGGTGGCCACCGACGGCAGGCTGCTGGCCGAGGAGATGGCCACCACCGGCGCGACCATGATGCAGGCGACCCCCTCCACGTGGCGGATGCTGGTCGACGCCGGCTGGCCGGGCAGACCGGGGCTGCGCGGGCTGATCTGCGGCGAGGCGCTGCCGCCGGACCTGGCGCGCCGGCTGCTGGCCAAGGGCGTGGACCTGTGGAACATGTACGGGCCGAGCGAGACCACCATCTACTCGCTGGGCACCCGGATCGTGGACGACACGATCACCATCGGCGGGCCGATCGCCAACACCGAGGTGCACATCCTCGACCCCGAAGGCCGCCCGGTGCCGCCGGGGGTCCCCGGCGAGCTGTGCATCGGCGGGGACGGGCTGGCGCGTGGATATCTCGACCGGCCGGAGCTGACGGCGAAGCAGTTCGTCCGCAACCCGTTCTCGTCCGGCCCCGATGACCGCCTGTACCGGACCGGTGATCTGGTGCGGCGCCGGGTGGACGGCAGAGTCGACTACCTCGGCAGGCTGGACCATCAGGTCAAGCTGCGCGGCTACCGGATCGAACTCGGCGAGATCGAGACCGTGCTGATGTGGCAGGGGCAGGTGAAGGAATCGGTGGTGGTGGTCCGCGAGGACCGGCCCGGTGACCAGCGCCTGGTCGCCTACCTGGTTGCGGACCCGGCGGCCGGCCCCGTCGAGGAGCTGACCCGCCGTCTGCGGGGCGCGCTGAACGACAAGCTGCCCGCCTACATGGTTCCGTCCGCGTTCGTGTTCCTCGACGCGCTGCCGCGCACCCCCAGCGGCAAGACCGACCGCGGCGCGCTCCCCGCACCCGAGCCGGGCCGGGCCCGCGCGGCCACCGCGTACGCGGCGCCCCGCGACGCCGAGGAGAAGGCTCTGTGCGCGCTGTTCGCCCAGGTGCTGAACCTGTCCGAGGTCGGCATCGACGACAACTTCTTCGACCTCGGCGGGCACTCGCTGCTGGCCACCCGCCTGGTGGCGAGGATCCGCGGGGTGCTCGGCGTCGAAGTGCCGGTGCGCGGCCTCTTCGAGAAGCCGACCGTGGCCCGGCTGGCCGAGGTACTGCGGCAGGGCGGCGCCGACGCGCGGCCTGCGCTGGTCCCCATGACACGGCCCGACCCGCTGCCGCAGTCGTTCGCCCAGCGCCGGCTGTGGTTCCTGCACCAGATGGAAGGCCCTTCACCTACGTACAACCTTCCGGTGGTGCTGCGCCTCACCGGCACGCTGGACGTGGACTGCCTGCGGGCCGCGCTCGCCGACGTGGTCGCGCGCCACGAGTCACTGCGCACCGTCTTCCCGGACGAGGGAGCGGTGCCGTGCCAGCACGTCCTGGCTCCCGAACAGGCGCGGCCCGCGCTGCCGGTGACCGAGGTCGACGCCGGGGACCTGAACGACGCGGTGGCGGCGGCGGTACGGCATCCGTTCGACCTGACGGCGGAGATCCCGCTGCACGCCGAGCTGTTCACCGCCGGCACGGGCACGCACGTGCTGGTCGTCGTCGTCCACCACATCGCGGCCGACGGCTGGTCGCTGGCGCCGCTGCGGTACGACCTGGCAGTCGCCTACCGCGCGCGGCTGGCCGGTCACGCGCCCGAATGGGCGCCGCTGCCCGTGCAGTACGCCGACTACACCCTGTGGCAGCGTGAGTACCTGGGCGCGCATGACGATCCCGGGAGCACGTGGTCGAACCAGCTCGACCACTGGCGCGGTGCACTGGACGGCCTGCCCGAGCGGATCGCCCTCCCGGTCGACCGGCCGCACCCGGCCGAGGCGTCGCACGACGGGGACACGCTCACCTTTCGGTGGGACGTGGACCTGCACGAGGGCCTGGCCCGTCTGGCGCGCGGCTGCGACGTCAGCATGTTCATGGTCCTCAACGCGGCGCTGGCGGTGCTCCTCCGCCGCCTCGGCGCCGGGGCGGACATCCCCGTCGGCGTGGCCACCGCGGGCAGGGACGACCAGGCCACCGAGAACCTCGTCGGCTTCTTCGCCAACACCCTCGTGCTGCGCACACAGCTCTCCGACCGCCAGACCTTCCGGGAACTGCTCGGTGCGGTACGGGAACGGACCCTCGACGCGCTCGCGCACCGGGACATCCCGTTCGAGGCCCTCGTCGACAGTCTGCGGCCGGCCCGGTCGATGGCCCACCACCCGCTCGTGCAGGTCATGCTCTCCTGGCAGAGCGTGACCGGTGAGGGCCCCGGGCTGCCCGGGGTCGAGGTGACGCCGATGGTGAGGGGCACCGGCACGGCGAGGATGGACCTGGTCTTCCTGCTGCACGAGCGCCTCGCGGCCGACGGGAAGCCGGACGGCATCGACGGCGGCATCGAGTACAACGCCGACGTCTTCGACCAGGAGACGATACGCACCATGGCGCACCGGCTGCGCCAGGTGCTGGTGGCCATGATCGGCGACCCGGACCGGCCGATCGGCGATGTCGACGTGCTCACCCCGGCCGAGCGGCACCGCGTGCTCGAAGAGTGGAACGGCCCGGTCGGCGAGGAGCCCGTGGCCACCCTGCCCGAGCTGTTCGAGGCGCAGGTGGCCCGTACTCCGAACGCCGTCGCGGTCCGCCACGGCGAGGAGCGGCTGACCTACGCGGAACTGGCCGCCGCCGCGGACCGGCTCGCCGTGCGGTTGCGCGAGCTGGGGATCGGCGCCGGCGGCGCAGAGGACGCGGTGTGCCTGCTGATGGAGCGCTCCGTGCGGCTGCCCGTGGCGATCCTCGCCGTGGTCAAGGCCGGCGGCGTGTACGTGCCGCTGGACCCCCGCTTTCCCGGGTCGCGCATGCGGCTGATCATGGCCGACACCGGGGCACGTGTGCTCCTCGTGGACGGGGAGGGGCCGGAACACGACGTCCCCGCCGGGGTGCGTGTGGTCGACGTGGCCGCAGAACCGCCCGCCGGGGAGGGCGGTGCGCGGGGCGCCGTCGGCCTCGTGCCCGCGGGCGGTCCCGACCGGGTGGCCTACGTGATGTACACCTCCGGGTCCACCGGGCGGCCGAAGGGCGTGGCGGTCACCCACCGGAACGTGGCGAGCCTGGCCGCCGACCGCGCGTGGCGCGGCGGCAACCACTCGCGCGTTCTGATGCATTCCCCGGCCGCGTTCGACGCCTCCACCTACGAGCTGTGGGTGCCGCTGCTGTCCGGCGGTGAGGTGGTCGTCGCACCGGCCGGTGAACTCGATCCCGACACCCTGGTGCGTACCATCGGCGAACGCCGCGTCACCGCCGTGTTCCTCACGACCGCGCTCTTCAACCTGCTGGTAGAACGCGATCCCGCTGCGCTGGCCGGCGTGGCAGAGGTGTGGACCGGCGGCGAGGCCCACTCGCCCCTTGCGTTCACGAAGGCGCTGGCGGCCTGGCCGCGGACCTCGCTCACGCACGTGTACGGGCCCACGGAAGCGACGACCTTCGCCGTCCGGCAGACCACCCGCGAGGTGGTCGACGGCATCGTGCCGATCGGCACGCCGATGGACGACACCCGGGCGTACGTGCTCGACGAACGGCTCCGGCCGGTGCCGCCCGGCGTCCCCGGCGAGTTGTACCTCGCCGGAACGGGCCTGGCCCGCGGCTACCTCGGACAACCCGGGCTGACGGCCGTGCGCTTCGTCGCCTGCCCGTATGGCGCACCGGGCTCTCGCATGTACCGGACCGGTGACCTGGTCCGCCGTGACGCGGACGGGCGGATCGTGTACCTCGGCCGGACCGACGACCAGGTGAAGATCCGCGGCTTCCGCATCGAACCGGGCGAGATCGAGCAGGCCCTCGACGCGCACCCCGCCGTGGCGGGCGCAGCGGTGGTCGTACGGGAGAAGCCCGCCGGGGGAAAGGACCTGGTCGGCTACGTCGTACCCGCCCGGGGGACCCGCGCCGAGCCCGCCGAGTTGCGGGCGTTCGTGGCCGAGCGGCTGCCCCAGTACATGGTGCCTGTCGCGGTAGTGGTCCTCGACGCCTTCCCGATGACGAGCAACGGCAAGCTCGACCGCCGCGCGCTGCCCGCACCGGACCTCGGCGCGCGCAGCGGATCCCGAGCGGCGGAGACGCCGGTCGAGCGGACGCTCGCCTCGGTGTACGCCGAGGTCCTGGGAGTTCCCGGGGTCGGCGCCGAAGCCGGCTTCTTCGACCTGGGCGGGGACAGCATCCAGGCCACCCAACTGGTCGCGCAGGCCCGCACGGCCGGACTGGTGTTCACCGTCCGGGACGTGTTCGTGCACCAGACGGTGGCCGGCATCGCGCAGGTGGCCCGGCCGGTCGGCGAGGACGCCGGCGTGAGCGCCGCGGACGTCGGCACCGGCGACGTCCCGCTGCTGCCCGTGATGGAACGGCAGCGGCAACTCGGCGGCTCGGTGGCCGGCTTCGACCTGTCCGCAACCGTCGGCCTGCCGGTGGACGTGGACGAGGAGCGGCTGACCGCGGTGCTGCAGGCGGTCGTCGACCGGCACGACGCGTTGCGCACCCGGCTGGTGACCGGCCCCGACGGGCAATGGTCCCTGTACGCGGACGAACCCG
This sequence comes from Streptomyces sp. B5E4, assembly GCF_039871555.1. Taxonomy (NCBI): domain Bacteria; kingdom Bacillati; phylum Actinomycetota; class Actinomycetes; order Kitasatosporales; family Streptomycetaceae; genus Streptomyces; species Streptomyces sp. B5E4. The sequence goes on along the minus strand of NZ_JBDPMI010000006.1, from coordinate 128,411 downwards.
GCGCCGTACGGGTCGCGGACGTGCTGCGCCGCGTCGGCACCGGCGGGCTGACGGACGCCGAGGCCCATGCGCTCATCGCCGAGGAGACCGCCGCCGCCAGACGCCGGCTCGACCCCGCCGCGGGCGCCATGCTCCAGCCCGTGTGGTTCGACGCCGGAGCCGATCGACCGGGCCGGCTCCTGCTCGCCGTGCACCACTTCGCGGTCGACGGAGTGTCGTGGCGGATCCTGCTGACCGACCTCGCCGCGGCCTGGAACGCAGTGGCCGCAGGCCGCGAGCCGGACCTCGCTCCCGTGGCGACGTCGCTGCGCGGCTGGGCGGCCCGGGTCGTCTCCACCGCGAGCACGACACGGCACCGTGCCGAGCTCCCCGTGTGGGAGGGCGTCCTGCGGGACGCCGCGCCGCTGGTGGCCGGGGATCTGGACGCGGACCGCGACGTCACCGGCACGGAGGGGCGGCTGTCGGTGACCCTGCCGGCCGAGGACACCGCGACGCTGGTCGGTCAGGCGCCCGCGGTGTTCCGCCGCGGCATCCAGGACGTGCTGCTGACCGCCTTCGGGCTCGCCCTCCGGCGGTGGCGCGCCCGCAGGACGGACGCGGGCGACGGTCCGGTGGTGCTGGACGTGGAGAGCCACGGCAGGCACGAGCACCTCGTCGAGGGCACCGACCTGTCCCGTACGGTGGGCTGGTTCACCAGCGTCCACCCCGTCCGTCTCGACTTCGGCCGGCTGACCTGGGCTGAGGCGACCGAGGCGGGCAGCGGGCTGGCGGCCGCGGTCGCGGAAGCCGGCAGGCAGTTGAGATCGATCCCGGACAGCGGCCTCGGCTACGGGCTGCTGCGCTATCTCGACGCGGACACCGCGCCGGCACTTGCCGGACTGCCTGCGCCGCAGGTGCTCTTCAACTACCTCGGCCGCGTGCCCGTCACCGACGAGCCGAAGCCGTGGATGCCGCTGCGCGAGGACAGCACGGGCGGTACCACCACCGCCGTCCGGCCGCTGCTCCATCCCCTGGAGGTCAACGCCGTCACGCAGGACGGCCCGGACGGCCCCGAGCTGGTGGCCGACTGGAGCTGGGCGGGTTCGCTCCTCACCGAGGACGAGGTACGCGAACTGGCGGACACCTGGTTCGACGCACTACGCGCCGTCGCCCGGTGCGCCCGTGCGGTCGCGGACGGCGCGGTCGAGCCGGTCCTGGAGGACGGAGAACGCGCCACCGCCGCCGACGCGGCCGACCTGCTCTACGCGCCCATTCCCAGGGCAGACCGCGGCGATGGTGCCGGACTGTCCTTCGGGCAACTGGAGTTCCTGCTCCAGCCGGTGGGTCCCGACCACCCGCATCACGGCGTCATCACCGCATGGCGGGTACGCGGCGAGCTGGACGTCGCCGCGCTGCGGCGCGGTCTCGACGACCTGGTGCGGCGGCACGACATCCTGCGCACCCGGTACGTCCGGCAGGGCACGGCGACGCGGCAGTTCGCCGACGGCACGCCCGCGTGGCCCATCGACAGCGTCGACCTGCGTGCGCACCGGGGGAAGGCCCAGGACGAGAAGCTCCGCGAACTGCTCACCGCGGAGACGGAGCGGCCCTTCCGTATCGACGGCGGGAACCTCGTCCGCGGTCTGCTCGTGCGCCTGACCGACCGGGAGCACGCGCTGGTACTCGTGGCCCACCACATCCTGGTGGACCACTGGGGCTTCATCGTGATCGTCGACGAGCTGTCGGAGCTGTACGCGGCCCACACCTCCGGGCGGCAGCCGAAACTCCCCGAGGTGGTCGTCCAGCACCTGGACTACGCGGCGTGGGAGCAGGACCTGCTGGCCTCCGGCGCACTCGGCGAGCACATCGAGCACTGGCGAAGGGAACTTGACGGCGTGGCGCGCAGGTTCGTCTTCGACGCGCCGACGCAGCAACTCGACGACCCCGTCGAGGGTTACACCCACACCACCGTGATCGGCGCGGAGGCCATGGCGGCGGTGCGGGAGGCCGCCCGCCGCGAGGGCGTGACCCTGTTCATGATGCTGATGTCCGCGTTCCACGTACTGCTGCACAGCTACTCGGACGCGACGGACATCGCGGTCAGCCACCCCCTCGCCGGCCGAGAACGACCGGAGACCAAGTCGATGGTCGGCCCGTTCATCAACGTCATCCTCAACAGGTCCCGGATGGCGGACGACCCGACCTTCCGCGAGCTGGCCCAGCAGGTCCTGCAGGCCGAGCTCGACGCGTACGCGCACCAGAACGTGCCGATGCGTGCGCTGATCCACGACGGCGTCATCGGGGACGGCAACCAGTTGCCCCTGCGCGTGATGCTCAACCTGCTCGGCGTACCCAGCACCACACTGGCTCTGGACGGACTCGACGTGACACCGCTGGACGTGCGGATCGGCGACGAAACCCCGCTTCCCGAGCTGATAGCCGCCATCGAGCCGCACAACGTCGACCTCTACCTCGTGGCCCGCGAGGTGGACGGCGAACTGCGTGGCCTGTGGGTGTACTCGCCGGACTGCATCGCGCCGCCGGTCATGGGCGCGCTGGTGCGGCAGTGGCCACGGGTACTGGAGCTCGTCACGCGGCACCCGGAGCTCACCGTCTCGCAGCTCCGCGACCGGGTGCGGGCCGGCGAGAGCGAGGGGTCCGGCGACCGGTAGGTGCCATCCGACCGGCTCGACACCCATCCATCGGAGCCGTCAGACCGACGGCGGATTGAAGGCAGAGATGACTGACGACGCGACGTGCCCCCTCTCCAACGGGCTGCCCACGCTCCGGGAGCGGCCGTTCGACCCGCCGGAGGCGCTGCGCGCCCAAGCCCCGGTCTCCCGGATGACCTTCCCCGACGGGTACGAGGGCTGGCTCGTCACCAGCTACAAGCTGGGCCGGTCGATCCTCTCCGACAAGCGGTTCAGCTCGGCCCCGACGAACAAGCACCTGGCGTTCCCGTCCAACCGCGCGGCGGACCTGGAGGCCGATATCCCCGGCCTGTTCGAGCACATGGACCCGCCGGACCACACCCGCTTCCGGCGGCAGCTCGCCGGTCAGTTCACCCTTCGCCGGATGCGCCTGCTCACGCCGCGGATCGAGGAGATCGCCGCTCACTACGCCGACGCGATGCTCGCCAAGGGGGCGCCCGCGGACCTGGTCGCGGACTACGCGGTGCCGGTGTCCTCGCAGGTGATCTGCGAACTGCTGGGTGTGCCGGTCGCCGACCGGGACCGCTTCGAGGCCGACTCGGAGAAGCTGCTGAGTCTCGACGTCGAGCCGCAGGAGGTGCAGCAGGCATTGGGCGACCTCGTCGAGCTGACCGGTGAGCTGCTCGCACGGAAGAAGGCCGAGCCGGCGGACGACGTGCTGAGCGTGCTGGTGTCGGGGGAGGAGATCAGCCTGCCGGAGTCGGTCGGCGCCACACTGCTGCTGCTCGTCGCCGGGCACGAGACCACCGCGAACATGCTGTCGCTCGGCACGTACGCGCTGCTGAGCAATCCGGACCAGACGGAAATGCTGCGCGCTGACGAGTCGCTGATGGAGGGTGCGGTCGAGGAACTGCTCCGCTACCTCACCGTCGTGCACGTGGGCGTGCAGCGCACCGCCACCGAGGACGTCGAACTCGACGGGCTGAGCCTGCGCAAGGGGGACACGGTGCTGATCCATCTGCCCAGCGTGAACCGCGATCCCCACCAGTTCCCGGACCCGGACCGCCTCGACGTCACTCAGGGCGAGATCGGCCACCTCACCTTCAGCCACGGCATCCACCAGTGCCTCGGGCAGCAACTGGCCCGCCTGGAGCTGCGCATCGGCTACACCACGCTGCTCCGGCGGTTCCCGGGCCTGCGGCTGGCCGCGGAGCCGGACGAGATCCCGACGCGCTCGGACATGACCGTCTACGGCGTGCACCGGCTGCCGGTGGCGTGGTGACGGCCGGCCGCGGCGGCCCCGGCGGCCCGGTACGGGCCGCCCGGTGACCACGACCGCGCCGGCGAAGCGCTCGCCCATGCGGAGCGGGCAGTTCCGCAGGGTCATCGTCGCGGAGTTCGTCTCCTCGATCGGCACCCAGATGACGACACTGGCGCTGCCGTGGTTCGTCTTGACGACCACCGGCTCGCCGGCGCGGATGGGGCTGGTGTTCGTCATCCAGATCCTGCCGGTGCCGCTGCTGAGCATGCCTGCCGGTCTGCTGGTGGCCCGGTGGGGTGCCCGCCGCGTGTCCATCGTGGGCGACGCCGTCGGCGCGGTTCTGATCGCGGCGGTGCCCACGCTGTACATGGCGGGGGCGCTGCCGTTCTGGGCATTGCTGGTCATCGTGGCCCTCCTCGGCTGCGTCGCGTCGGCCTACCTGCCTTCCCAGCGGATGCTGCTGGTCGAGACCCTCGGGTCGGACGAGCGGGTCGTCACCGCGGCCAACGCCCTGTTCGAGACGGCGACCTCGACGGCGCGGCTGGTCGGCCCGGCGGTCGCCGGTTTCCTGATCGCCGGGTTCGGCCCGCTCCACGTGCTGTGGGTGGACGCCGCCACGTTCGCGGTCTCGGCGGTGCTCCTGCTCGGGCTGCCGCGCCGCAAGCGGACTCCGGAGCCGATGTCGGTGAGCAAGATGGGGGAGGGCCTGTCCTTCGTCCTCCGGGACCCGGTGCTGAGGCGGATGTCACTCGCCGCGTTCGGATACGGCCTGCTCATGCCCGTGGTGCTGCTCGCACTGCCGGTGATGGCCAAGAGCCGCTACGACTCCGATCCGCACGTCGTCGGCTGGCTGATGGCCGCATGGGGCGGGGGAACCGCGGTGGGCACCGTCGTCGTCGCCCGGCTGGCAGGCCGGATCCCACCGGTGCACTTCGCGGCGTGCGGCGGCGTGGGCGCCGCAGTCATGCTGTGGCTGCTGCCGTGGGACCAGCCGGCCGTGACGGCGGCCCTCACGATCGGAGCAGGCTGCATGTTCCTGCCCGGAGTGACCGCACCCGCCGTCGCGCTGCTGACGCTGCGACCACCGGAAGACCTGCGCCCGCACGTGATTCCTCTGTTCGGCGCCGCCGTCTTCGTGGCCAGCCCGATCGCCTACGGGACGGCGGGCGTGCTCTTCGAGCACCTCGCGGTGGGCACCGTACTCGCGGCGGTCGCGGTGGGAGCGACCCTGTGCGCGCTGGTACTGCTGAGCCTGGTCCGCCACCCGGCGGCCGACCCGCGCCGGGCCCCCGGCGGGGGAGCGTTCGACGGTTCGGCGAACGGACGTACCCGGTGATGTGCCCAGCGCGGCGACCTGTGAGCGGAAGCGGCGGAAGGCCGGCACGCGCGCCTCGATGCGGGCCTGGATCCGGAGCTGCCACTGGTCCGGCACCGTCTCCCCGGCCGATCGGGCCTCGATCGTCTCCAGCAGCGTTGCGGGGAGGGCTCGGAGGCGAGGACGGCCCGGTACGAGCCGTGGTCGGGGAAGCCGTCGCGGCACTCGGCGGCGCACACGATGGTGCCGCCGGGGCAGATCACCTGGTACGCCGCCGACATGCCCCTTCACCGCCTGGTAGAGGTTCTGGTCCAGCCGGAAGCCGGAGTTGGTGGTCACCACGACGTCGAAGGGCCGCGGCACCGGCCGCATGGCCAGCCGTCCGGCGGTGGCGGTGGCCGCGGCGTGCATGGGCAGCAGGTCCCCGCCGAAGGCCGACACGATCTCCTGGTCCCGGTTGAGGACGACGTCCAGGACGTACGTCACGCCGGTGGCCTCGGCGATCGCGCGTACGTCGTCGTGGACGGGGTTGCCGTGGACGACCCCCAGGTCGCCCGGGGGCTCGCGATGCGCGCGGCGTCATGGAGGGTCAGCACGGTCTCCAGCGCGGCCGGCCCGGGGCCACGGAACGGCCGGCCAGACCACTCACGCAGTAGTCACGGGAGAGCCGGATGACAGGGAAACCGTCATGTCCGGTTCGGCGGGAGGCCGCGCGGAACAGGACTCGCCTCTCGGCGAGCACCTCGCCGCGCGGCCGGCCCAACCGCCTGGCTGGCCGGATGCCGCCGCTTGCACCGCCCCTACGAACGTAAGGCCGAGCACTTCGGCGGCTGGACCTCGTAGCCACACGCACCGAGGGCCGCGCCCCAGCGCGGAGTGCGGCCCTCAACCGCGCTGCCTGTACCCCATGCGATCGCGGCCGGCGCCTGGCCTCCATGCCCCCACCCATCGGGCACCGTCAGCACCAGACGAAACGGCGTCTTACTCCTCGACGAACTGGAGGCCCTCGCACGGCAGGTGGGCGCACTCTTCGGGGAAGAGCACCCGAAGTCCTCCTCTGCGCTGCTGGTGCTGGCGCCTGCCGAGTCCGACGCGGCGTCGGCCGACGGCGACCGGGACCGGATGGAGCGGGGCGCCGACATCCTCGCACTGACGGCGCAAAAGGTCTTGGCCACCTTTTGGGGCGGGCCACCCCTGGCGCTCTCCGCCCTGCGGGCCTTCGCAGGGGCGGAGTACGAGGCCGCCTCGCAGCTCGGGCCCGACCAGCGCGTCGCCGACGCGCGCGCGTTGGTGGCGTCGACGCTGGCGCGTACTGAGCCCGGACGGGTTCACAGGCGCACGATGATGAGGGCGATGTCGTCGCGGGCGCCACCGGCTACGCCGAGGCGGGCGAGCAAGGTGTCGGCGAGGCGTTCGGTGCCGAAGGTGCTGTAGCGGGCGAGTGTGTCTGTCAGCCGGTGCAGGCCGGCGTCGATGTCTTCGCCGCGTCGCTCGATGAGGCCGTCGGTGTACAGGACGAGGGTGTCGCCGGTGCGGTAGGGCAGGCTGGCCTGGGGCCGCGCGAGGTGTCGGGGGCGTGCGCCCAGCGGCGGGTCGGTGGCCTTGTCCAGCAGGTCGCAGGTGCCGTCGGGGTGCAGCAGGATCGGCGGGGGGTGGCCGGCGCTGCTGTAGGTGATCCGTCGGCCGGCGGGGTCGATGACGGCCTTGGCGGCGGTGGTGGCCAGCGCCCCGTTCACGGCGTGGGAGTACAGGTCCAGGACATCCAGCGCCCTGGCCGGTTCGTGTAGCGCCCGGACGGCGGCGGACAGTGCGCTGCGCAGCATGCCCATGGCGGCTGCGGCTTGAAGGCCGTGCCCGACGACGTCGCCGACGGCGACGGCGAAGCCGTTGTCCGGAAGGTCGACCACGTCGTACCAGTCGCCGCAGACGTTCAGGGACCCCGCGGCGGGTAGGTAGCGCACCGTGATGTGCTGGTGGTGTGCCAGATCCGGTGAGTGGAGCATGGCCTCCTGCAAGGTCAAGGCGACCTGCCGTTCCCTGGCGTGGGCACGGCGCAGTTCCTCGTTCAGCCGCTGCAGCTCTCGCGCCCGCACGTACAGCTCGGCGTCCATCGCTTCGCGTTTGCTGAGCGGCCCGCCGCCGCTTTCGGCCGGCTGGCCCGCGCGGGCCAGGATGAACGCGGTCACGTCCTCCACCCGGTGGATGATCCAGGCGACCTGTCCGTCCGGCCCGAGGACGGGCGTGTTGATCGGAGACCACCACCGCTCCTCGAAGGCCCCTGGCCGGCCGGGGCGGGGGATGTCGTACTTCAGCAGCGGCATCGTGTCCGGTTCCTTCGTGCGCAGGGCACGGTGCAGCGAGGCGTCCAGGTCCTGCATCCCGGAGGAGTGCGGGTCCGCCGGATTGCGCGGGAAGGCGTCGAACAGGTACTGGCCGATCAGGTCTTCCCGGCTCCGGCCGGTCGTCTGCAAGTACGCCTCGTTGACGTCGACGATCACCAGATCCGGGCCCAGCACCAGGTTCGGACTGGGCGTGGCCATGAACAGCGCCTTGTAATCGATCTGCGAGGTCACAGGTCCGTGCCAGCCCTTTCCGATCACCGGGGACTGCCGCCCTGCCGCAAATCTAAACCAGGCACAGTGTCCGCCCCCGTCGTGACCCGCCAACCGGCGGTCAACGTGTGCGTCCGCGAGCGCAACGACCACCTCGGCGGCCCGCACGACACGGCCACCGACCTCTCTTTCACCTCTCCGGGTCTGGCCGTCTCCAACGCATCGCTGCGGCCCGCACGGGCTCGCTTCTCCATCGGAAAGGCTCCGACCAGGGAAATGCGCCGCTTCACCGGCGCTTGGATAACGGTGAACTACGCCGAGTTTCCTCCCGTCTGTATGACACAGCCGGGTTGCCGTCATCGGCATGATGGCCGCTCACCGTAGACGACTGTTGCGGACTCTTGAAGGCCTCGTTTCGGTTGTTCCGGCATGTGCCGTGGAGGGGACAGCCCGGCGTGGCCTGCCTCCTAGCCTATGTGCGTACATCTAACTTGACCGGCTCGGATATGGGTCACCGTGGAGCACACCGCGCCCCGGCGCGTCAGCCGTCCGGGTCTGCTGCGTACCACCGGCGCGGCCGCAGTGGCCGCCGGAGCCCGGGCGGTCACCGCGGGGACGGCGGAGGCGACTGCCGGCGAAACCGGCGTGGGGCGGCCCGCGCAGTGGACTGACGGCTGGACCGGCTGCCCGGTGGAGCGTGCTCCTCATCGCGATGACCACCGCTCAGGGGCGCGGGCCACCCCGTCGCCCGTCACCAACGTCCCGGGACAGCACACCTAGGGCCGGTGTCCGGGACAGATTGCGTCTCGACCCCACGGCGCCAGGGGAACCTTCCTCTTCGACGCTACGGAAGTCCCACCCGCGCCTTGAGATGGCGCATCCGCGCCCGCAGAATCCCACGCCCGCCTCCGCAGCCCACGCTGCGCCCGTCCACGACCCCCGCGGCTCGCGACGAGGACCGCACGGCCCGGTAACACCGCCGACTCCGCCGCTGCGAACATCGTCTTCCCCCGCGCCAACGACGCTGACGGCTGGCAAGGACCCGCATGACGACCGCCTTCGGCACCAGTCGATCCGCACAGCCGTCCACCAGGCGGCTGTGCGGATCGGCCGCTTCCGCGCCTGTGGGGGCGGGGCGTTGCCTGCGGATGCCGGGAGTTCGGCGAGTCACGTGCGCATGCTCGAAGCGGCCGGGTGGGGCAGAGGTTCTCCGCCCCACCACGACATGCTCGTCGTCGGCGACAGGTCACCGTCCGGCTGGAGTTCAAGGGCCACTTCACCGGCGGCTACGACGGAGTGCGCGGCCGGGGCCGGGAGGCCGGCTTCATCGCCATGGACGTCCAGCGCGTCGGCACCGAAAGGATCACCGAGGACTGGCACCTTGAGGACAACCTGACTTTCCAGCAGCAGATCGGCGCCGTGAACGGCCCGGGAACAGGAGAAGCAGTATGACCACCCCCACCATGCGTGCGATCGGGCTGGACGAGTTCGGCGGACCCGAGGTGCTGCACACCGTGGAGATCGCGCGGCCGCAGCCGCTGCCCACCGAAGTGCTGGTGCGCGTCGCGTCGGCCGGAGTGAATCCGGTGGACTACAAGACCCGCGCAAACGGCGGGATGCCGGGAACGCTGGGTCCGCCGCCCGTGATCCTGGGCTGGGACGTGTCCGGCATCGTGGAGGAGACCGGTTTCGGCGTCACCACCCTGGCCGTGGGCGACGAGGTGTACGGAATGCCGTGGTTCCCGCGGCAGGCAGGCGCCTACGCGGAGTACGTCACCGCCCCGTCGCGGCAGTTCGCCCGCAAGCCGACCACACTCAGCCACGACACGGCCGCGGCCGTCCCGCTCGCGGCCCTGACGGCCTGGCAGACCCTGGTCGACACCGCCGATGTGCAGGCCGGGCAGCGAGTACTCATCCATGCCGCGGCCGGCGGCGTCGGGCACTTCGCCGTGCAGTTCGCCAGGCACCTGGGCGCCTACGTCGTCGGCACCGCGAGCGCTGCCAAGCACGACTGGCTGCGCAGCCTCGGCGCGGATGAACTGGTGGACTACACCCGGGAGCGCTTCGAGGACGCCATCGACCACGACAGCGTCGATGTCGTCATCGACCTTGTCGGTGACGGCCACGACGCAACCAGCACCCGCTCCCTGCCGGTACTGCGGCCCGGCGGCCTGCTCGTCGCCGTGCCCTCCGGCGTTGACCCCGGGCTGCTGGCACAGGCGCAATCCCGCGGCCTGCGCGCCACCGGGTTCCTGGTCGAGCCAGACGGCCACGCGATGGGCCGGATCGGCGGGCTCATCGACACCGGAGAGGTATCGGTCGAGGTCGAGGACGTCATGCCACTGGCGCAGGCCGCCGAGGCACACCGCCGCGCCGAAACAGGCCGCACCCGCGGCAAGCTCGTCCTGCGCGTTTCCCCCTGATGCCTCGCGCCGATCGTGTCCCGGGCGTCCACAGCCACCGTGCCCAGGGCGCTCAACCGCACCACAAGACCCTCGCGACGCCGTCACGTGGGAAACCACATGATCGCAGGGGGCATCCTGCACGAGCTGCTGTCCCCTTCGGTCTCCGCGCACCGCGGGACACCGCGGCCGTCGGTGAGGACGACCCGCTCGTGGAGACGACGGCGGTCCCTCCGACTACCGCGCGCCACCCGCCCGTGCCGATCAGCAATATGACGATGGATCTGCTCATCCGGGGAAGGCCGATGTCCGGGACGAAGGACGGGCCAGACACCTGATCTACGTGCCGGAGCGCGTGATACGCGACAGCACCCGGCCGCGCCGCTGAACCCAGGGCAGTAGATACGGAGGAAGGCGCCACGAAAGTCCATCAGAAGTTGCCTATCGTATCGAATAGTGGTTCGAGTTAGCGATGCTGGAATGTGCGGGGCTTCTGTAAGCAGCGAGAGGAGGGGGCTGGCCATGGACTCGGCCACCACCGGCCCGCAATCGGTCGATCGCGCTCCCCCCGGCCCTGACCCTTGACGGCATCCACTCTGTGCGTGACCCTCCCGCAATATGGATGCCTCATTCATCGCGGGCCGACGCCGCCTGCTGACCGCCGCTGCGCTTGCCCCGGCCGCCGCGCTCCTCGGCCCTGCGGCCCGCGCGCAGGCCGCCCCCGCAGCCCCCACCGCCCCGGTCCTGGTGCCGTATCCGATGGACTCCTCCAACCAGGCCGCCTGGTGGACGCCGGTCGCCACCTACCGCGGTGCCGGTGAGTACACGTACCTCGCCTTCGACGAGCCGGGCTCCTCCGCGGGCACGCACAAGGTCGCGATCGCCCGCCGCGACCCGGCGGGGCAGTGGACCCGCATCCCGGTCATGCGGGGCGGCGCACAGGCCGAGTTCACGGACGACGTCGGCCACAACCAGCCGTCGATCGCCCGGGACGGCAGCGGCAGGTTCCACGTCTTCGCCTCGATGCACAACAACCCCTGGCGGTACTTCCGCTCGGACACCACCGGCTCCGCCCCCGTCGACCACTCCGCCGACCTGCCCGACCAGGGCGCCGGAGTCACGTATCCGGTGGTGGCGACGGCCCCCGACGGCGACGTGTGGCTGATCGCCCGGATCGACGAGGCGGACCGCCGCACCGGCAGGCTCTACCGGTGGCACGACGCCGAGTCGCGGTGGAGCAGGGCCGCGCTCTTCGCCGGCGCAGCGGACCGCGCCGTCTACCCGGACGACCTGCAGTTCGACACGGCCGGGAACGTACACCTGCTCTTCGAGTGGAGCCGCTTCCCGTCCTCGGCGTTCCGGCACGAGCTGTCGTACCTGAAGTACACCCCGGCCACCGGCGCGTTCACCGACTCCCGGGGTGCCGCCGTCACCGCGCCCGTCTCCCCAGCCACCGCCGACGTGCTCCAGCCCCTCGGCCCCGGCGAGGTCTACAGCAGCGACAACACCTACACCGGGCCGGCCGTGCAGAGCGCGAAGCTCACCCTCAACGGCGCGGCGCCCAGGGTCGCGTACCGCTACCGGCCGACGGACGGGGGCAGCTTCCAGGTCCGCTACGCCTACCCCCAGGGCACCGCATGGGCCCGCCAGACAGTGCACCGCGGATCCGGGACCCGTGCGGCGCTCGGCATCACCTGGGACGCGGACGAGGGCAAGCGTGTCTACTACGTCACCGAGTCCGGCGCCGACCGCGCGTTCGTCGCCACCGAGTCGGGCGGCGCATGGACCGCCGCGACCGTCGCCCCCGGCCTGCCGGTCGACCGCCTCGCGGTCCGCCGCAACGCGAGCGGGCAGGACGTGCTGTACCTGGTGGACACGGCGGGCGGGCGGCTCTTCTACGGCCGCAACGACTAGACCCGCTCCGCCTCCGTGCCTTTCCGGGCAGGGCAGGACGGAAGAAGTACGCGACCTGTGGTGGGCCGCTGAGATCACGGAGCAGGGCTTCGACCCGGCCCGGCACACCTCACGAGCTCGTGCATGGTTGGCGGTGAGGCGTCGGGTCCTGATCGTCGATCACGGTCGTGTGGTGGGGAACGCGTCTCGTGCAGCGATCTTCAGCGACCGGAGGATCACGGGCCTGTCGGCTGACGTGGTCGCTGAACTCCATTCTGCGTTGGGCCCGTTGTGGCACGAACGGCACCAGGCCAGGCTTGCGTCCAGGCCGCGGAAGTGCACCCCGGGTGCCGGCGCGAAGCACCGGCCGGTCTTCGTCGACCGGCTCCTGGCCACTCTCGTACAGCTGCGACACGGGGTCGCGCACGACGTGCTGACCTGCTGGTTCGACGTGGACCGCGCCACCGTCACCCGCGCCATCGGCGAGGTACGACCGCTGCTCGCCGAACGAGGACGCACGGTGAGCCCTGGCCTTCGACTGCGCACTCTGGCCGAGGTCGTTGACCACCTCGGTGGCAGCAAAAGGACCGGGATCGTCGACGGCACCGAGATCCGGGTCCGGCGGTCGGCCGTCGGACACAAGGACCGGGACAAGTTCATCTCCGGCAAGAGCAAGCAGAAGGCCGTCAAGACCATGGTGCTCACCGACGCGGACGGCCGGATGCTGTTCTGCAGCCCGACCAGACCCGCCTGCCAGGCGGACATCACCCACGCCCGCCAGTCAGGGCTGGTCAAGCTCCCAGCCTGACCACCACACCGATGGTGTCCGTCAAAGCGGAACAAGCTCAGGAGCATCCACCCGACGGATCGGCACATCCCGGGTGATCGCGATGATCAGGGCCGGCCACCACGGGTGGCCACCGCAGCGAAACGCACGCGGCGCCCCCGCCCCGCGGGATACCCGCATGCGGAACGGGGGCGCCAGGGAAGGCGGACCGGCCCGGCCAGGTCCTGGTGTCGCCGGTCAGTCCTTGGCGTTGAGGACCGGGAGGTAGCCGTTGGTGTGGCCGCGGTTGGTGGGGTGGTACGACTCCCACGTCGGCAGGGACAGGTCGTGCAGCCAGTCGTCACCGGAGCACAGTTCGTGCCCGTCGAACGCCGGGCGGACGTCGCCGTAGGTGAAGCCGTGCGCGGCGGCACGGGCGGAGATCACCGAACTCAGCAGGTCGGCGGCGTCGTTGATGGCCTCGCGCTTGGTCTGGCTGAGGCCCAGGCACAGTCCGGAGGGCTCGATGTAGAAGCGCGGGTAGCCCAGCACGACGACATGGGCGTTGGGGGCCTTGGAATTGATGGCGGAGTAGACCGCGTTGAGGCGGCTGGGCAGCGTATTCGAGATGTACGAGCGGGCGGTGGCGATTCGGTTCAGGCAGGTGCTGTTCGAGCCGGTCACACACGTCGTCATGGTGTCCGCGAAGCCGGCGTCGTTGCCGCCGATGGTGATGCTGATCAGTCCGGTGGACGTGCCGACTGAGCCGAGTTGCTTGTTGATCACATCGGTCGTCACCGCGCCGGAGCAGGCGGCGAAGGTGAAGGACGTCGGCTGGTGCGAGGCGGCCCACCGCGCCGGGTAGGCGTTGTTGCTGCGGTGACAGCTCCCGCTGGCCTCGATGTAGTTTCCGGCGCCGTTGCCGGACGAGTACGAATCCCCGAGCGCCACATAGGCGGACCCCGCGGCCTGGGCCGGGGACGCGCCCAGCATGGCCAGGAGGAAGGCGGACACGAGGAGTGATACGACAGAAGCGGGTCTGGTCAGTCTCACGGACGCTCCATCGGCAGGGATCGGGACCACTGTTGTAGCAAGCTACGCGCGTAACTTAAAGTGGGCATGACAAAATTCTGGGGATTCGGACGTCATCCGCTGCCCCTGGTGGTCACCGAGGATCCAGCGGCCGGCTGCGGAATGCGGCGAACCGCTCGTCCAGATGCTTGGCCATCGCCGAGACCCGGGACTTCGACAACTGGGTCACGCCCAGGGGCTCGGCGAGTTTCATAGCCGTTGCGCCGCGGAGCCGGGCGGCTGCTTCCCGGGCGTGCGCGGAAGCCTCGCCAACGCGCCCGATGACCGGGCCGGCTCGCGTGCTTCTACGAGAACCTGGCCCCGGCCCAGGAGCGCACCCGGCCGTCGCACGCATGGACGCGATGCCCGGCCCACCGGAGCGCTGGACCCGCTGACGGACGGCTTGCTGCCCGCAGCGTCCCCGGGTGTCACTGGACGGCGAGCAGTCCCCTCAGTGCAGGGGTCAGCCTGCGGGCCATCAACTCATGCCCTTCCGGGCCTGGATGGACGCCGTCCGTCAGCAGCCCGGCGTCCGCGTGGCCGAGGATGTCCGGGCCGTCGATGAGGTGGAGGCCGGTGTCCCCGTGGCTGCTCAGCAGGGTCACCGCCTCGGCGACCGTGTGGCGGATCCGGGACAGGGTCATCCCGCCTGGGCCCGTGGTGTCCTCCTTGGCCGGGGAGACGAGGGGGGAGATGACGGCGAGCGGCACGCCGGGGTGGCCGTCGCGGATGGTGGCCAGGAGGCCCAGCACCGCTGGCAGGAAGGAGCGTTCGGTGAACGTGCCCTGGCTGCGGACGTTGATGCCGAGGCAGGTGACGATGAGGTCGGCAGGGAGGTCACGGATGAGGCGGGCGACCATGGGGTCGAGGTGGCACTCGCCGGCGTAGCCGAGGCAGGTCAGCTCGTATCCGAGGGCCCGGGCGGTGAGTGCGGGCCAGGTGCGGGTGGGGGAGGCGGCCTGCCTGCCGTGGGTGAGGGAACTGCCGTAGGTGATCAGCGCGGGCCGGGCGGCCGGGGCGGCTCGCCAGACTCGGGCGTCGGCGTCGACGGACAGCCCACGCAGGCGCAGTTCGCCGAATTGCGGCAGCCATAGTTCGAGGGTGTGGTCGCCGGGCGGGAGTCCGGCGAAGCGGAATGCTCCCTCGGCGGTGAGCTTCTGGGTGCGTACGGGCTCGCCGTCAACCAGCAGGTCGACCGGGGAGAGTTCGTCCTGCCCTACGGGGAGGAACCGGCCGGAAAGGCACGTGCTGTCGGTGCCGAGCACGATCCGTACCCCCGCCGCCATCGCGGCGCGGCGGCGCAGCACGTCGCCGGGGAAGAGGGAGATCCGGCTGTGGGGCAGGCGCCACGGACGGGAGAAATCCGGGGTGTGCTCCACCTCGATGGCGCCGGCCCACAGCAGCGCAGGGTCGTCGCCGCGGATCCCGCGCAGCTGCTGCGGCTCGTTCGGTGCTTCCACGAAGCGGCTCACCTTTCTGCAACAGGGCTGGTGGTGACGCACGTCCCGGGGCGCGGCGACGTCGATCGTGACCGCCGCACGCCGGGTTGTCAACGGCGAATATTTCTTCACGACGACCCCTTGACGGTCTCTGAGACCTGTACGTAGCGTCCACGCCATCTTCACTTCATACGTATTAAGGATCCCGGAATGGCAGCACAGCGACGGCGTCCTACCCAGGTGGACATCGCCCGTCGGCTCGGCATATCGCAGGCGACCGTGTCGCTTGTGGTGAGCGGTGGGCCTGCGAGCTTCCAGGTCGCGGACGAAACCCGCCGGGCCGTGCTGGAGGCCGCAGCCGAGCTCGGCTACACGGTCAACGCCGCTGCTCGCAGCCTCAAGGGCGGCCGGAACCGGCTGCTCGGCCTGTATACGTTCGAGCCGGTCTTCCCGGTCGACCGGCGCGACTTCTACTTCCCGTTCCTGCTCGGTGTGGAGGAGGCGACCGCCGAGCGCGGCTATGACCTTCTGCTGTTCAGCTCGGTCACCGCGCGCGGTGACCGCAGCATCTACGCCAGTGGGGCCAACCGGCTCAAGGTCGCCGACGGATGTGTCCTCCTCGGTCGCCACATCGACCGCGCCGAACTGGCCGAACTCGTCCGCGAGGAGTTCCCGTTCGTCTTCATCGGACGACGTGAGGTCCCCGGCGAGGAACTGTCGTACGTCGCCCCCGACAACGTCGGGGCCACCCGGGACACCGTGCGATCCCTGGCCGGCCTCGGGCACCGGCGCCTGGCCTACCTGAAGCTGGCCGATGACCAGGAACCCACGCGTGACCGTGCGGCGGGCTTCCGGCAGGGGATCGCCGACGCCGGGATCGGCGAAGACCAGGTCCTCGTCCACGCCATGGGCGAACCGGCCGCTATCACCGGCGAACTGCTCCAGGAGTGGCTCGACGGCGGGATCACCGCGCTGCTGGTCGAGCCGAGCGAGGACGATGCCGCGGTCGCGGCCGTCGAACGCGCCGCCGCCGAGGCGGGGATCCGCATCCCGGAGGACTGCTCGGTGGTCCTCCTCGGTGATCCGCCACTGAGCGAGAGCACGCGTGACTGGACTCGGTACACGCCCCCGCGGGAGCAGATGGCCCGCGAAGCCGTCCGGCTGCTCCTGGAATTGCTCGACGACGAGGAGGGCCGGCCACGTCACCTGCTCGTCGACTGCAGGCCGATCGCCGGAGAGACCGTCGCCGGACCGCCCGCGGGCCGCCGGTCATGACCGATGAGCTCATACCGCTGGAAGGGCTGCCGCAGTGATCCACTATCTTGCCAAGCGGCTGGCGATCGGCCTCCTCACGATCTGGGGCGTCGTCAGCGCCGTGTTCGTCGTGATCCGGCTGGCCCCGGGTGATCAGGCCACAGTCGCGCTGGGGCCGGGGGCGAAGGCCGAGGAGATCGAGGCCCTGCGCCACTCCCTGGGTCTCGACGACCCGTTGCTGGTCCAGTACTTCTCGTACCTGGGCGATGTCGCGACGCTCGACTTCGGCCAGTCGTACCGCTACGGGCGACCGGCGATGCAGGCCGTCCTTGAGCGGTTCCCGGCGACCATCGAACTCACCGTCGCCGCCACGGTGATCGCGATTCTCGTCGGCCTCGTGCTCGGGATCGTGTCCGGGCACCGGCCCGGCAGCCTGGTGGACCGGGCCGTGTCGACGTTCACGCTGGGGCTGCAGGCGGTGCCGCCGTTCTGGGTCGGCATCATGCTGATCCTGCTCTTCGCGCTGCAGGCAAAAATGCTGCCGAGTGCGGGCGGCGGAAGCTTCCCCCATCTGGTGCTGCCGGCCATCACGTTGTCGATCCCGTTCACGGCGCTGGTCGCCCGTATGACGAGAAGCGGCGTCGCCGAGACCATGACCGAGGCGTTCGTCCAGACCGCCCGGTCGAAAGGGCTCACCGAGACCCAGGTGCTCGGCGGGCATGTGCTGAAGAACTCGCTGATCCCGGTCGTCACGGTCGTGGGCCTCCAGATCGGGACGCTGCTCGGCGGCGCCGTGGTGATCGAGACGATCTTCGCCTGGCCGGGGCTCGGACAACTGCTCGTGAGCGCGGTCGGCAATCGCGATTACGCGGTGGTGCAGGGCGCGACGTTCCTCATCGCCATCTGCGTGATCGTCCTCAACCTGGCCGCTGATCTGGTCAATGCCAAGCTCGACCCCCGGATCCGTGTGGAGGCACGTCGATGACCCGGTCGGACATTCTGGTTGCCGATCCGAAGCCCGGTCCCGAGACAGCCCCGGTTCGCCGCCGGCGACGTCGTCCACTCGCCGCGCTGCCCTACGTGATCATCGGCATCTATCTGCTCACCGCGATCTTCGGGCCGCTGCTCATCGATTACGACCCCGTGGCGACGACGGTGAAGGACCGGCTGCTGCCACCCGGATCCGAAACCGCGTCCGGCACCGCGTGGCTGGGCACCGACGGCGTCGGCCGCGACGTGCTGGCCCAGGTCGTCTACGGGGCCCGGACCTCGTTCATCATCGGGATCGCGGTGGTCCTGCTCTCCGGCCTCATCGGTGTCGGGCTCGGCGCGATCGCCGGTTACTTCGGGCGGCTCCCGGACATGGCCGTGTCCCGCATCATCGACGTGCTGATGGCCTTCCCCGGCATCCTGCTGGCGATCGTCATCTCGGGCCTGCTGGAGCGCGGGATGCACGTCGTGATCATCGCGTTGTCGGTGGGCGGCTGGGTAGGCTTCGCCCGGCTGTCGCGCAGCATCACGATGTCCACCCGGGAGCGGGACTGGGTCGACGCCGCCCGGATCATGGGCGTGTCGAAGCCGGCGACACTGACCCGGCACATCGTGCCGTTCCTCGCCGGGTCGGTGATCGCGCTCGCCACCATCGAACTCGCCTCGGCCGTGCTGGCCGAGGCGGCGCTCAGCTTCCTCGGTCTCGGACTCCCGCCCGACGTCGTGTCGTGGGGCCAGAACATCGCCAACGGCCGGGACTATCTCGCAACCGCCTGGTGGATCACGGTCTTCCCGGGCCTCGCCCTCACCGTCCTGGTCATCTGCATCGGCCTGGTCGGCGACAAACTCACGCGGCGATACACCCGCACCCGGGACTAGCGCGCGGTGTCCCGTACCCCAGCATTCGAAAGGAAACCCGGCATGGATATCCGCACCCGGAAACCGCTCGTGGCGGCCGCCGTATCGATCAGCCTCCTCATGGTCACGGCCGCATGCTCGTGGTCGGACACGCCTGCCTCCGGGGCCGGTGGTGACGGCACCCTGAATGTCGCCGGCCCGCTCCCGATCGAGAACCTCGACCCGCACGGTACGGCCAGCATGGACGGCGGGACGCAGCTCGCGGCCCGGGCGCTGTTCAGCCCGCTGGTCACCGCCACCGGACCCGGCAAGTTCAAGGGCGACCTGGCGACCGAGTGGGCGCCGAACAAGGACGCCACCCGGTGGACCTTCACGCTGCGCTCGGGGGTGAAGTACACCGACGGCACACCGGTGACCGCGCAGGAGGTCGTCGCCTCCTTCGAGCGGGTGCTCGCCGCGCAGGGGCCGCTGGCCGGCAACTTCGGCGGGTACAGCGTGACCGCGCCGGACAAGAAGACGGTGGTCTTCACCTCCGAGACGCCGGACGCCGCGTTCCTCGGGAAGATCACGTCGTTCTTCGTCACTCCGAAGAAGGCAGAGAAGAACGGCTTCTTCCAGAAGCCCATCGGCTCCGGACCCTTCAAGGTCGAGTCTTTCGAACCCGGTCAGTCGCTGAAGCTCTCCGCGAACCCCGGTTACTGGGACGGCAAGCCGGACCTGAAGAACGTGGAGTTCATGTCGATCCCCGAGGTGTCGGCCCGGATGACGGCGCTCAAGACCGGTGAGGTCGACGTCACCTGGGGCATGCCCGACGACCAGATAGCACAGCTCCGGTCGGACACGAACCTCTCCGTCGACGCCGTCCCGAGCCCCGGCGTGAACACGATGTGGATGAACAGCTCCACCCCGGCGCTGAGGAAGCCGGCCGTCCGGCGGGCGCTGTGGCAGGCCGTCGACTTCGAGTCGATCATCGAGTCGCTGTACCCGGAGACCGGGTCACCCGCTGACTCGGTGGTCAGCCCTGCGGTCCTCGGCTACGCGAAGCAGCAACCGGTGAAGTACGACCCGGCCGCGGCGAAGGCCGCGCTGAAGAAGGCCGGATTCGACTTCGGCACAAAGCTGCGCTTCCAGTACTCGCAGCCCGCCTTCCGGCAGTTCGTCGAGGCCGTGGCGTCGGATCTGGCGAAGGTCGGCGTCAAGGTCGACCCCATCGAGAAGGAGCAGGCGGTGTTCCTCGAGGACCTGCTCGCCATGAAGTGGGACATCAACATCCAGCAGATCGGCTCCCAGGGCTACGACGCGGCCACCAACCTCGGCCGGCTCTACCCCTGCGCGGCCAAGCGCACCGGCTACTGCAACAAGGAGTTGGACGAGAACCTGGCCGCGGCGGGGGCGACCACCGACACCGCCGAGCGGAAGGACCTCTACGCGAAGGCGACCAAGACGATCTGGACCGACGCGGTCGGCATGTACCCCATGTTCGTCAAGCAGCCCTACGCGTGGCGCAAGTCCGTCAAGGGACTTGAGCCGGCCCCCGACGGCATGCCCACCTTCGCACACGTGAAGGTCTCGGATGACTGACCTGCACCCGCCCACCGCGATGCCGTCCGTGCCAGACGACGCCGCCACCGCGCCGGGAACACCGCTGCTCGAGGTGGAGGATCTCCAGGTCACCGTCGCCGGGGTCGCCGGTGAGGGCACGGTGATCGACTCGGTGTCCTTCTCGGTGGCCGCCGCCCGCACGACCGGGCTGATCGGCGAGTCCGGCAGCGGCAAGACGATGAGTTCGCTGTCCATCGTCGGCCTGCTGCCGGCCGGGGCGAGGACCTCGGGCCGGATCGCGTGGAAGTCGGAGAACCTGCTCGACGCGCCCGCCCGCCGGCTCCGGCAGGTGCGCGGGCACGAGATCGGCGTCATCTTCCAGGACCCGCTCGCGGCCCTGAACCCGATCCAGCCGGTCGGGCGCCAGGTCGGCGAGATCCTGCGCCGCGGCGGCATGCGGCGCCGGGAGGTCCGTACGAAGGTGCTGCAGCTCCTCGACCGGGTGGGCATCCCGGATCCCGGGCAGCGCATCGACGCCTACCCGCACGAGATGTCCGGAGGCATGCGCCAGCGCGTGATGATCGCGATGGCGCTCGCCGGCGGGCCCCAGCTGATCATCGCCGACGAGCCGACGACCGCCCTGGACGTCACCACCCAGTCGCGCATCCTGAAGTTGCTGGCGGACCTGCGTGAGCAGGAGGGCGTGGCGATGCTGCTGGTGAGCCACGACCTGCGGGTGATGGCCCATGTGGCGGACGACGTCGTCGTCATGTACGCGGGCCGGGTCGCCGAGCGCGGCCCCGCCCGCGAGGTGCTCAAGCAGCCCCGGCATCCGTACACCCGGGCGCTCGGCAACAACGTGCCCGCCGTGAGCACGAAGACGGCGATCGCCGAGCCGCTGCAGGGCGCGCCGGCCAATCCGTTCGACCGGCCGTCCGGGTGCGCCTTCCATCCACGCTGCCCGATGGTGCGCGAGCGCTGCCGGACCGAGGTGCCCCGGCTGCGGGAGGCCTCGCCGGGCCGTTTCAGCGCCTGCCATTACGCGTCCGAGGTGAGCTCATGACGTCGGCGGACACCATTCTGGAGATCCGCAACCTGCGGGTGTCGTTCTCCGGTCCGCGACGGTCGCTGCGGGCACCCCGGACGGCGGTCCGGGCCGTGGACGACGTCAGCCTGGACGTCCGCGCCCGGGAGATGCTGGCTCTGGTCGGCGAGTCCGGTTCCGGCAAGTCGACCGTCGCCCGCTGCATCCTCGGGCTCGTACGCCCTCAGGCGGGCACGATCTCCTACGAGGGCCGGCCGCTGGGACCGGTCGACAAGCGGCCGCCCGAGCTGCAGCGCGCCGTTCAGATGGTCTTCCAGGACCCCGGCTCGTCGCTGAACCCGCGGATGACCGTCGGCTCGATCATCCGCGAGGCGTGGAAGGTCCACCCCTCCGTGGCGCCGGCCGGCGACCGCGTGCAGGCGCTGCGGGAGGTGCTCGCCGACGTCGGGCTCGACGGGGGAGTGGCCGACCGGCGGCCCTCGGCGCTGTCCGGAGGACAGCGGCAGCGGGTCAGCATCGCGCGGGCGCTGGCGCTGCGGCCGCGGCTGCTGGTGTGTGACGAGGCGGTGTCGGCGCTGGACGTGTCGGTCCAGTCGCAGATCCTGCGGCTCCTCGTCGACCTGCAGAAAACGCGCGAGCTGACCGTCCTGTTCATCACCCACGACCTGGCGGTGGTACGGCAGATCGCGGACCGGGTCGCGGTGATGCGCAAGGGCGAGCTGGTCGAGTGCGCCCCGGCCGAGGAGTTGTTCACCGCGCCGGCCCACCCCTACACGCAGGCACTCTTGAGCGCCGCCTACGACCTGGAGGGCGCTGAGGCGCCGGTCAGGAAGAAACAGGAGCAGATCAGTTGAGTACCGAGCACAGCCTCCGCACCGACATCCTGATCGTCGGGGGAGGTGTCGGCGGCGTGGCCGCGGCTTTGGCGGCTTTGCGCCGGGGCCGGTCGGTCGTCCTGACCGAGGAGTACGACTGGCTCGGTGGCCAGCTCACCAGCCAGGCCGTCCCGCCGGACGAGCACGCCTGGATCGAGCAGTTCGGCTGCACCCGCACCTTCCGGGCCTTCCGCGAGGGCGTGCGGGAGTACTACCGCACCAGGTACCCGCTGACGTCGGCCGCGCGCCGCCAACCGGACCTGAACCCGGGCCTGGGCCGGGTGAGCCGGCTGTGCCACGAGCCGCGCGTCGCCCTCGCCGTCCTTGAGGGCATGCTCGCGCCGTACCGGTCCGCGGGCACGTTGCGCGTCCTGACCGGGCACCGGGCCGTGGCCGCCCACGTCGACGGCGACCGGATCACCGCCGTGACCGTCGCGTCCCGTACGGGCGATGAGCGCACCATTGAGGCGCCCTACGTCCTCGACGCCACCGAGCTGTCCGACCTCCTGCCGCTGGCGGACGTCGAGCACGTCATCGGCTTCGAATCCGCCGCCGAGACCGGCGAGCCCAGCGCGCCCAGCGAGGCACAGCCGCTCAACCAGCAGGCGTTCTCCTGGGTGTTCGCGGTCGAGCACCTCGACGGTGAGGACCACACGATCGACCGTCCCGCCCAGTACGGCTTCTGGCGCGCGTACCGGCCGGACTACTGGCCGGACCGGCTGCTCAGCCTCACCGCGCCGGACCCCCGGACCCTGGAGACCCTGACCCGCACCTTCGTGCCGCACGCGCCGTCCGGACCGGTCGTCGCCGACCAGAGCACCGACCCGGGGGACCGGGACCTGTGGCAGTTCCGCCGGATCTTCGCGCGGGAGCAGTACGAACCGGGCTTCGCGGCCAGCGACGTCACCGTCGTCAACTGGCCGATGATCGACTACCTCCCCGGCCCGCTGGTCGGCGTCCCCGACGACGAGCGCGACAAGCACCTCCAGGGCGCCCGGCAGCTCTCCCGCAGCATGCTGTACTGGCTGCAGACCGAGGCGCCGCGGCCCGACGGCGGCACCGGCTGGCCGGGCCTGCGCCTGCGGCCGGACGTGATGGGCACCGCCGACGGCCTGGCCATGGCGCCGTACATCCGCGAGTCCCGCCGGATCCGGGCGCACACCACGATCGTCGAGCAGGACCTGTCCATGGCGGTACGGGGCGACGCCGGCGCCGTTAAGTACCCGGATTCGGTCGGGGTGGGCATGTACCGCATCGACCTCCACCCCTCCACCGGCGGCGACAACTACATCGACGTGCCCAGCAGCCCGTTCCAGATACCCCTGGGCGCCCTGCTGCCCGTCCGGGTGCGCAACCTCCTCGCCGCCGGCAAGAACATCGGCACCACCCACATCACCAACGGCTGCTACCGGCTCCACCCGGTCGAGTGGAACATCGGCGAGGCCGCGGGCGCCCTGGCCGCGCACTGCCTCGCCAACTCCCTGACGCCGGAGCAGGTCAGGACCGGTGCCCGGCACCTCGGGTCCTTCCAGAACGAGCTCGTGAAGGACGGCTTCGAGCTCGCCTGGCCCGAGGTGAAGGGCTACTGATGAGGGCCAAGGGGATAGCGCTGCTCGGCGGGGTCACCGTCCCGCTCATCACCCCGATGGACGAGACCGGCCGCCCCGTGGCCGCCGACGACCTGCTCGACGCCCTCGCCGGCGCGGGGGTCGAGAAGCTGATGCTCCTCGGCAGCAACGGGGAGGGGCCGCTGCTGCCGACGGGTGCCATCGGGGCGTTCCTCAACGGCGTGATCAGGAAGTGGCGTTCGCTCACAGACGGCGGCGTGGTCACGGTGAACGTGACCGCGGCCGGCACGCTTGAGGCGCTCGAACGCGCCGAGATCGCGGCAGCAGCCGGCGCCGATGCGCTGGTCATGAGCCCGCCGATCTACTTCCACCACCGCGACGACGAGATCGTCGCCCACTACGCCGCGCTGGCCGAGATCGGCCTGCCGGTCGTCGCGTACAACGCGCCGCGGTACAGCAACCCGCTGACCCGCGAGCTGTTCGACGCGCTGCTGGGCCTCGATCACGTCGTCGGGATCAAGGACAGCTCCGGCGACATCGAGTTCTTGGGCCACCTCGTCGAACGGGCCCGCACCCGCCCCGGGTTCGCCGTCAGCCAGGGCGCGGAGACCCATCTCGCCGCCGCCCTGGACCTCGGCGCCGACGGCATCGTCCCCGGTATCGCCAACATCGGCCCCGGTCTGTCCCTGCAGTTGGTCGCTGCTCACGATGCCGGCGACCGCGACGAGACGGACCGGCTGCAGGCGCTTGTCACCGAGCTCACCGAGCTCCACGCCATCCGCCGCGGGACGCCGGGCGTCAAGGAGATCCTTGCGCAACTGGCCCTGTGTCCCCCGTACGTGGCGCCGCCCCTGCTCCGCAGCGAGCCGGCCGAGCGCGACGCCTTCCAGCAGTTCATCGCAGCGCACCAGAACCAGCTACTCCACCCGCCGAAGGGATAGCAGCATGGGCACGAGTGTGAACAGACGTCATCTCCTGCGCGCCGCGGGCATCGCGGGCGTCGGCACTGCGGCGGCCGGCGCCATCAGCGCGCCCGCGCAGGCCAGGCCGGCGGAGACGGTCGACGTGGCGAATGCCACGACGCCGCAGGACTTCGGCGCCGTCGCCGACGGCGTCGCCGATGACACCGGCCCCATCCAGAAGGCCATCGACGCGCAGCGCGAGCGGCAGAACAAGATCGTCTACTTTCCGCCGGGCACGTATCGCATCACGAGGACGCTGGTCGTCCCCGACGTGGAGAGCGCGGGGGACACGCACTTCAACCGCCTCGTCCTCGCCGGTGCCGGCACCATGGGCTCGCGGACCTCGATCATCGACGTCGACTTCGACGGGACGGCGATGGAGGTGCGCGCCCCGCTGGCGGCGGTCCGCGGCCTCGCCTTCGTAGCACCGCCGAGCCTGAAGAACACGATCGGTCTGCGCATCGCCCGGGACCCCGGGGCAGAGCCGCCGAATACCGACGACACGGACGCGACGGTCACCGAGTGCACGTTCATCGAGTTCTACACCGCGGTGCGGCAGGTGGGGCGCGGCCTGGTGTTCACGAACAACCTGGTCGCGGTCGGTGACGTGGGCCTGGAGATCTCGTGGCCGACCTCCGGTGTCGGCGGCGACGGGGTCCATGTGCTGCCGTACGGGATGCGCAAGTGGCTCATCGAGGGCAACCACTTCCACAGCATGGGCACTGCCATCATCACCAGCGGTGCCGACGCCCACAACTTCCGCGGCGCGGTGATCGCCAACAACGTCCTCGACATCGGTAAGCGACTGTTCACCGGCGGCATCATCAACTCGACCTTCGCGGGGAACGTCGTCGAGAACGGCACGGGCGGAGCGATCGTCTCCGTCACCTCCGGCGGGACGAACCTCACCTTCACCGGCAACATCCTCGGCGGCGGCGACCCCGGCGGCGGCGCCCGCCCTCCGCACGCCATCGAGTTCCGTCCCGAGGCGAAGGCGCGCAACGTCACGATCACCGGCAACGGCTTCCACTGGATCGAGGGCTCGCCGATCTACTTCGGCGGGACGGCGTCCGAGGTCACGGTCTCGTCGAACTCCTTCGAGAACTGGAATCTCCTCAAGGAGGAGCGGTGGAGCGCGGTCCGGATCAACGGCGACGCCGCCGGCGTCGCGGTCATGGGCAACGCCTTCGGCGAGAATCCCGTCGCCGCGTCGCCGCCCGTGCGCGTGATCGGGAAGCTGACCGGGTCCACGATCGTCGGCAACACCTTCGCCCACACCGCCGGCGTGCTGTACGCCGAGACGGTCGGCGACGGGAACTACATCGAGCGCCGCGGCTCGGGTGCCAACAAGCATGAGCTGACCGCGGCGAAGGACGGTGCCCTCGTCGTCCGGGCGACCGCCACCGGCGTCCCCGCCGTCGGCTCCGACGCGTACGGCAGCTTCGTCGCCGCCTCGGACCGGACGGCGGGTGCGGGCCCCGGCGTGAAGGGCGGCGTACGGGTCGTGCCGGCCAATGAGTCCGGCGCCGCGGCCGTCGAGCTGCTATGCGCGACGAACAGCACCAACGGGGTCGCGGCCCTGCGGGTGGACATCAACGGGCTCGTCCCGACGGCCGACAACGCGCGGGACGTCGGCTCGGCGGAGAACAGGATGCGGACCGTCTACGCCCACCAACTGCAACTGGCGACCGTGTCGGCCGCGGACCTGCCCGAACCGGCCCCCGGCGCGGTGGTGATGGTGAAGGACGCGGCTGGCCGATCGGTGCTTGCCGTTTCGGACGGCGGGAGCTGGCGCCGGATGCCGCTGGGCCCGACGATCGCGACCACCTAGCCCGCCACCGCCTCCATCCCTTTTCTCTTCTCTCCCTCGAAGGACACGACACGGTGAGACTGGCCAGTTACCTGTTCGAAGGCACCGAGCGGTGGGGTTTCGTCATCGAGCCGGCCCCCGGGACGCCGTGGGTGCTCGAACCCGGCCGCGCCGAGGAGTTCCTCACGGCGTACGCGTCCATCCCGTCGTCCGGCCTCGTGGCCGCGCGTCCCCGGTTCCTCGGGGACGCGTGGCCGGGCACGCTGACCGGCTTCCTGGCGCTGGAGGAGCCGGGCATGGCGGCGCTGTCGCGGCTGGTCGCGTACGTCGAGCGCTTCGCGGCCCACACGGACGCGACCGTGCTGCCGCGCTCCGGGTATCCCGTCGACGAGGTCGAACTACTCGCCCCCATCCCCCGCCCGCGCCTCTACTGGGGGCTGGTCACCAACTCCCCGTCGTTCATCCGCAACAAGCCCGGCATCCGTCACCTCAACCTCTTCCCCCTCGGACATCAGCGGCCCCAGGGCGCGGCGATCGGCCCCGGCAGCCCGGTGACCATGAAGCACGACCACCACCTGCCGCACATGGCCTACAACGTCGAACTCGCGATCGTGATCGGCAAGGCCGGCCGCTACATCCCCCTCGACCGGGCGATGGACCACGTCGCCGGCTACACCGTGGTCAACGACGTCTCCGGCAGCTACTACTACCGAGCGGTCCCCGGCAACGACGGCTACGGACTCCCGGACCGCTACAACGACTGGCTGTACCAGGCCACCGCGTCCTGGGCCGGAAAGAAGGCCGACACCCTGTGCCCGATGGGCCCGTACCTCGTCACGAAGGACGAAGTGGGAGACCCGTACAACTTGCTCATGTACACCCGGCAGTCGGGCCGGACCCGCGACCGCGCCCACAGCGCGGCGAGCCTGATGGGGATCGAGCGCGTCATCCACTGGTACTCGTCGTTCGCCTCCCTGTACCCCGGCGACGTCATCCACTTCGGCACGATGGGCGTCGACGGCCTGCCGGTCCTCCCGGACGACGCGGAGGACCCGGACACCCGGCTGGAGGTCGAGATCGAGAACGTCGGCACCCTGGTCAACCCGATCCGGATCGCCGGCGCGGGTGAGCGCCCGCGAGTACCGATGGAGTCCCATCCCGCGTACGCCATCCGGGAGGTGGCCGTGTCGGGCACGCGCGTGCCGGGCTCGCCGGGGGAGTGGACGGCGGGCGGGGCGCGCCACTTCTACACGTCGTTCGGCAACGCCCGATCGGCGGAGGCGCAGGACGGCCTGGCGCAGCTGGAGGTGCCGCGCTTCCTGAACGGTCCGGCCAGTTCGCTCACCGGCGGCGGATCGGTCGTCGAAGTCCCGCCGCGCGCCGGGGACATCGTCGTGGGCATCGAACTGGCCGCGGTGGTAAGCGAGCTGTCGGCAGATGTCCAAGACGGTCGTTCGGTCATCCTCGGCTACGCACCGCTCCTCTCGCTGTGCGACCTGTCCTTCGCCGACGCAGTGGTCGAACCGGCGCGGCTCGGCGAGCGCGGCATTCCCGCGGTGTACGGCAGGTGGGCGGACGGCTTCAATATCGTGGGTGAGCCGCTCGTGCCGCTGCCCGAGCATGACTGGAGCGGCCGGGCCATGTCGCTGGAAATCGGCGATCAGGTAGTCCACGGCAACACGTCGCAGTACATCGCGGGCCCGGACGAGCTGATCACCACGATCTCGCGCGTGATCACCATGTTCCCCGGGGACGTGATCACACTCGGCCGGACCGCGGCGTACCTCCGCATCTCCCGGGAGGCGTACGAGTCCGGCCTTGCGATCCGCGGCGAGATCGAAGGCCTCGGTACGGTCGGGGCGGAGCTGGCACCCAAGGAGCGGCATGCCGGACAGTGACCGAAGTGGGCGCCCGACGCGGGCGATTCTGGTGTTCTTCGACACCCTGAACCGGCGCTTCCTGCCCCCGTACGGCAATGACTGGGTGCACGCCCCCAACTTCCGCCGCCTCGCGGAGCGCAGCGCGACCTTCGGCAACTGCTACGGGGGTTCGATGCCCTGCGTCCCCGCCCGCCGGGAACTGCACACCGGCCGGTACAACTTCCTGCACCGCAGCTGGGGGCCGCTGGAGCCGTTCGACGACTCGATGCCGCGGCTGCTTGGGGAGCACGGTATCCACTCCCACCTGGCCACCGACCACCAGCACTACTTCGAGGACGGCGGTGCGACGTACCACACCCGCTACACCACCTGGGAGTTCTTCCGCGGCCAGGAAGGCGACCCCTGGAAGGGCCAACTCGCCGAGCCGGACATCCCCGAGGCGGCCCGGCTGCAGCGCCACGCGCTCTGGCGCCAGGACTGGGTCAACCGCGGCCACCTCGAACGCGAGGAGGACCACCCGCAGTCGCGCACCTTTGCCGCGGGCCTGGACTTCATCGAGACGAACCATGCCCAGGACAACTGGTTCCTGCAGATCGAGACCTTCGATCCGCACGAACCCTTCTACACGTACAAGCAGTACAAGGACCTGTACCCGCACCCGTACGACGGCCCGCACTTCGACTGGCCGGAGTACAAGCGCACCACCGAACGCCCCCAGGCCGTGGAGCACGTCCGCTACGAATACGCCGCGCTGCTGAGCATGTGCGACCGCTCGCTGGGCCGGGTGCTGGACGCCATGGACACCCACGGGATGTGGGACGACACGATGCTCATTGTCGCCACCGACCACGGCTTCCTGCTCGGCGAGCACGGTTGGTGGGGCAAGAACGTCCAGCCCTGGTACGACGAGAACATCCACACCCCGCTGTTCGTCTGGGACCCGCGCACCGGGGTCCGCGGCGAACGCCGCGACAGTCTCGTGCAGACCATCGACCTCGCCCCGACCCTGCTGGAGTACTTCGGGGTCGATCGGCCGCCGGACATGCAGGGTGCACCCTTGCGCGACACGACCGTGAGCGATGCCCCGGTGCGGGAGGCGGCGCTCTTCGGCTCGTTCGGCGGCCACGTCAACGTCACGGACGGCCGCTACGTCTACATGCGCGCGAGCGCGGGCGAGGACAACGCGCCGCTCTACGAGTACACGCTGATGCCCACGCGTATGAAGGGCCACTTCTCGGCAGAGTCACTCCGGGCGGCCGAGCTCGCCGCCCCGTTCTCCTTCACCAAAGACTGCCCGGTGCTGCAGGTGCCCGTCCACGGTCAGCGCAACACCCACCACCATGGCTCACTCCTCTTCGACCTCGAAGCCGACCCCCGGCAGGAACACCCGCTCCTCGACGACGAGCTGGAACTGCGTATGGCCGGCCTGCTGGTCTCACTGCTGCGCGCCAATGATGCCCCGGTCGACCAGTTCCAGCGCATGGGCCTCCCCTCGGAGGGCGAGGTGGGCCGCCGGCACCTGCTCGTACGCGCACAACGCGAGGCGGCAGACCGGGCCGCCGCAGCCTTGCCCACCGAGGACGATCTGCCCCGGAGCCGCATCGATCTGCGCAGCCCGCTGTCCACCCTCCTCGCGGAACCGGCAGCCGCCGAAGCCATCGAGAAGGCGGTCCCCGGGCTGTTCGGCAACCCACGGATCGCCACCCTTGGCCACCTGACCCTGCGGGACCTGGCCGCCCTCGCCCCCGCGGTACTGGACGGCCCTCGTCTCCGGGCCCTCGCCGAAGCGCTCGCCGCGGTGCCCTAGCTGTACTGGGCCGTCGCGTTGGTGGCGCGGAGGCCCGCCGCGGGGCCGGGCCGGAGTGGTACGTGGCGGCTCGTACATGTGTCATGAGTCGTACTGCAACCGCTACCGGGCGGCGGCCCGCAGCAGCAGTCAACGAACGCATCCTGTGCCGACACCCCCCGAGAGGAGCCCGCGGATGGCCGGGACGGCTGCGAGGACGGACCTGACCGAGTCAGCGCCGCCGCGCCCGAATATAGTGGTGATGCACTGCCACGACCTGGGCAGGTTGCTGAGCTGCTACGGCAATCCGACCGTGCACACGCCCCGCCTCGATGCCTTCGCGGCCGACGGGATCCGCTTCGACGGCATGTTCGCGGCGGCCCCGCAGTGCAGCCCGTCGCGCGCGGCGCTCTTCACCGGCCGCTGGCCGCACGCCAACGGCGTCCTCGGACTCACGCACCACGAGTTCGCCTGGGACCTGCACCCCGGCGAGCGCCACCTCGGCGGCATCCTGCGCGAGGCCGGCTACCGTAGCGTGCTGCTCGGCGTCCACCACGAGTCCCGGACCCTCCCGGATCAGGAGATCGCCGAGCAGCTGGGCTTCGACCTCGTCGACAAGTCGGAGGTACTCGCCGATCCCGTGGCCGATCGCGGCATCGCCCACCTCAGTGAACTCCTCGCCGGTGAGAAGCCGTTCTTCCTGGAGCTCGGCTTCTTCGAGCCGCACCGCATCCCCGGCACACGCGACCCGCACGGCGTCCAGGGCTTCCTCGGCAACCATGTCGAGCCCGACGACAGCCGGGGCGTGGCCGTGCCGCCGTATCTGCTGGACACCGAGGCCGCCCGCACCGAGCTGGCTGAGCTCCAGGGCGCCGTCCGCCACATGGACGCTGCCGCGGGCCGCGTCCTCGCCCACCTGGACGAGCTCGGCATCGCCGAGGACACCTTGGTGATCTTCACGACCGACCACGGGGTCGCCCTGCCGCGTGCCAAGTGCTCCCTGTACGACCCCGGGCTAGAGGTCGCCTTTATCGCCCGCTACCCGCGACGCGGCTGGACCGGCGGGCGCGTCCACGACGAACTGCTCTCCAACACCGACTTCGTGCCGACGCTGCTTGAGCTCCTCCAGCAGCCCGCGGACGAAGACCTGCACGGCCGCAGCTTCCTGCCGCTGCTCGACGGCGGGCAGCCGTACACTCCGCACGCCGAGGTCTACGGTGAGATGACCTATCACGATTACTACGACCCCCGCCGATGTCTGCGCACCAGGACCCACAAGCTGATCGCCAACTTCAGTTCCGCGCACGCCTTCATGGACCCGAGCCAGTCCTGGAACCGGCGCTGTATCCCCCGGGTGCAGATCGCTGGACCGAAGTCGAGCCACGCCGCCCTGGAACTCTATGACCTGCGTGAGGACCCGGCCGAGCTCAACGACCTCGCCGGGGACCCTGAGCACGCCGAGCTCCTCGCCGACCTCTCCCGGCGTCTGTACGCGTGGCTGCGGCGGACAGAGGACCCGCTGCTCCACGGCGCGATCACCTCGCCCCTGCACATCAAGACCGCCGGTCTGCTGGGCGGGGCGGCGGATGACTGAACCGCGCCCCGCGCTGGACGCCGAAGACCGGTCCGCGCGGTGAAGGCGCGACGGGTGCGCCACGCCACGTGGCTGCGTGGAGAACTCGCGTCGCCCGCAGCGGCAACCCCACCGTCCAGGTTGGGTTCGGCAGCGAGGGGGCGATCACCCCAAGGGCGGTGATGTCCGCCGGGTGAGGGCGTGGGTGCAGTGGTCGACTCGCCTCGGACACACAACTACCCCGCGCTCGCCGATTTGCGGGCAGGATTCCTCGGCACCCGGCTCTCACCTGGAGTGAGGGACGGGTGCACTGTGGTGTGCCCGTCCCCGGGTGGCGGAGGGGGCGCTGGTCAGCCGACGGTCCGGGATCCGTCCTCGGCGGCATCAGGGGACCGCGGCCGCCTTGGCCGCCATGCGGTGATCGAACTTCGACGCGTCGATGACGTGCCGCTCGTGGTGACCACTGCTGATGACGTCCTGGGCGTCCCGGCATTCGACGGCGAAGCGCAGCCGCCGCCCTTCCACCTCGACCAGTTCGACGAAAGCGGTGACCTCCATGCCGACCGGGGTCGCCGCGCTGTGGCTGAGGTCCACATGAGTCCCCACCGTCTTGCTCCCCTTCGGGAGCAGCCCAGCGACCGCCTCGATGCAGGTGTTCTCCACGAACGCGACGAGATACGCCGTCGCGAAGACGCGGGGCATGCCGGCGAAGCCCGGCAGTGCGTCCGATACCTCAGGAACGGTCAGGTCATCGTCGACCAGCAGTCGGGAGGTGTGCGTGAGGCCGGGCTTCGGGGCGGTCCATGTCATCCGTCGAACCTCTCGCTTGTTGGGTAGGTGGTCGCTCAGGCATCCTCGGCGGTCATCGGCCGGATCTGCGCGCCGATGCGACGCAGATGATCCTGGTAGTCCTGAGTGTTCAGCGCCAGGGAGCGATCCAGCCGTGCGGCATTGAAGAAGATCTCGGGATGTTCCAAGTGCCGTGGATCGACGACGAGTTCGAGAT
Source organism: Streptomyces sp. B5E4 (assembly GCF_039871555.1). Lineage (NCBI taxonomy): Bacteria > Bacillati > Actinomycetota > Actinomycetes > Kitasatosporales > Streptomycetaceae > Streptomyces > Streptomyces sp. B5E4. Next base: position 95,933 of record NZ_JBDPMI010000006.1, on the reverse strand, counting down.
CCGGATGGAAGCTGACGGCAGGATGGTACCGCTGACGCTGCCGAGAGAGCCTCGGCCTTGCCCGTCGATGCGAAGGACACGTACGTGCCCTCAGCGAGGCTCTTCAGCCCTTCCAAGTCGACCCCGGCATCGCCGAGGACGACGGCGAGGAAGTACCGCCTGGTGCGCTTGCCGGTCTTCACCATGACGACGAGGCACTTCGCCGCGTAGGCCACGGGTGGCCGCGGAGCCGGCTGACCACCTCGGTGCGTCCCTCGGGACGTGGTCGATGACGCGGTACCGGGCACCGTGCGCGTCGAGGAGCGAGATGAGCCGCCGGATGTGCGGGCGCGGTGCGCGATACCGGGCGGGCGCGGATGCTCACGCTGCCCGCACGTGACCGTGCCACGACCGAGCACCCGCGCCGCGGAGGGCGAATAACCGCGGCCGCCGTCGGTAACAATGCGCTCGGCTCGCACCATTACCTCGCGACAGCACTGCAACACGCCGCCGGAGGGATCGATGGTGAATCATGGGTGAGTCCGACGATGCAGAGCGCTTCACCGCGATATATGACGCCTGTCGCCAGCGCGTGTGGGCCTACGCCGCGACGCGTGCCGGGCAGCAGCGTGCCGACGAGGTGGTCAGCGAGACCTTCGCCGTGGCGTGGCGACGCATTCGTGACGTTCCGGAGCCGCCGTTGCCGTGGCTGCTCGGCGTGGCCCGCATGCAGGTGCGCAGCACTGCCCGTGAGGCTGTGCAGCGTGCCGCGCGGGAGGCGCTGCTGCAGCCGCAGGCCGAGCTGGTGACGGCGGACGTCGCCGACGTCGTCACCGAGCGCATGACGATGCTGCGCGCCCTGGCCGCGCTCGATCCGGACGATCGCGAGGTACTGGTTCTGATCGCGTGGCAGGGCCTCGACCAGCGCGCCGCCGCCCGCGTACTGGGCTGCGCACCGGTCGCCTTTCGCGTGCGGCTGCACCGCGCCCGCAGGCGGCTCGCCCGCGCCCTGGAGAGCATCGTGCACGAAGAAACCGTCGTGCACCACGCCCACCGCACCGAACCACCGGCCGTGCCGGACGGGCGGCGGGTCCGACCGGCCAGCCGCCCTGCCCGTACCGCCCCAGCCGCCCGTATCGCAGGAGAGGACCCCCGATGAGCCGTACGGACTCCCATGAGCTGATGCGGCGCCTGGCCGCTGCCCGCCCCGCTCACCTGGACCCGGAGCTCCCCGTGCCCGCCACCACCCGCGCGGCCGAGCTGAGCAGGGCCATGGCAGCACCGGCCGCGCTCGCCGCTGCCCCCGTCCCGCCGCAGCGCGTGGTGCGGCGGCCCTACGCGTGGGGCGGCGGCCTCCTCGCCACCGCCACCGCCGTCACCCTGCTCGTCATCTCGGCCACCTTTGGCTCCGGTCCGGCAGGGCAGCCGGGCCACTGGAAGCTGGACGCGGTGGCGCCGCGGACCGGCGCCGCTGCCGACTCCGTCCTGCTCGCGGCGGCAAACACGGCGGCGACGCAGGACCTCGCGCAGGATGGCCGCTACTGGCGCGTGGACTACGAGATGTGGCAGCAGTTCGCGGCCCGTGACAGCGCCGAGAAGTACGGGGTCGCCGGCGGTGCCCGCGAGACCCACTCGACGGACACCGAGACCGGTGAGTTCTGCGGATCGGGCCAGAACTTCCCCTTCGCGCCCGCCTCCTCCGACGACCGCGAGGTGTGGGAGAAGGATGGATCGCCCAACCCCGTCTCCGTCACCATCGACCTGGCCACGGCCGTGCCGAGGGTGTTCAAGGTGGGTTCCGGCGACAGGATGCCGCTCTGGGGCGACGCCGACAGCATGGGCTCCTTCGTGAAAATCTGGCCGCGTGCCGGGAGCCCGAACCTGAAGCCGACACGCGAGGCGCCCTTCCTCCTCGGCGGCCGGGGCCTCGGCCTGGAGCAGTTGAACGCCCTGCCGACCGACCCCGAAGCGCTCCGGGACGAACTTCTCACCGGCTACACGGGCAAGGACAAGGCGGCGGCCGGGTCGCGCGAGAAGTTCCTCTTCGACGCCGCGCGCACTCTGCTCCTCGATGTGCCGGTCAGCGGGGAGATCCAGGCGGCGGCCTTCCGGATGCTCGCCGGCCTGGAGGGCGTCACCGTGATCGGCGACGTCACCGATGTCACCGGTCGGAAGGGCACCGCCGCTGCCCTCACCACCCCGGGCGAGAACGGCGGGACGCTGCAGGACCGGCTCATCTTCGACGAGGCCACGTCCCGCGGTCTTACCGCCGACACCGTCGTGGTCGACCCCGCGGGCGACTACGCCGACTACAGGGCGGGAGCGATCATCTCCGCCGAGTCGGTCGAGAAGACCGAATGGACGGACAGCAAGATGCCAAAGCCGTGCCCGGTCCCCATGCCTTGACCAGACCTCAGACAGGAGGGGGATCGTGCGCAGAAGCATGAAGAGGGCGGGTTACGTCGCCGTGGCGGCCCCGCCGCGCACACGAAGGCGCGTGCCGGAGATGTCGTGCACGGTCGCGGTGGGATGTGTCTGAACACCGCCGACCGGGGCAAGCAATCTCGTGCCGCACGGAATGGTCGCTGCCCGGATGGTGGCCCTCGGCAGCCGCCGCGGACCTGTCCGGGGAGGTCTTGCCGGACGGGGAGATCGTCTCCTGGCGAAGGATTCGGTGCACGGGCCGGACAGTGCAGGGTGCGGGCGGAGGTTCCCGAACCCTCGGCGGATTGCGACCCTGCACGAGGATGGACCATCGGTAAATAGGGTGCCATTCTTCCGGTACAGCTACTTTTTCGAGGCTACGGGGGAGAAATGGCGACTTGGAGGCGAGCGGCACGCTGGGGCGTGCCGCTTCTCCTGTGCGTTTCGCTGATCGCCTGCAACAACGGAGACGGTGACGAAGCGGGAGGCGGCCCGGGCGGGGCCGGCCTGTCCTCCGGCGGAGGGGGTAGTGCCGGAGGGGCGAGTGCGGGTAGCGCGAGCGCAGCAGGCAGCAGCACCAACTCCGGTTCCAGCAACGGGAGCGGGAGCGGGGATGGTGTCGTCGGAGGTGGCGGCAGCACGAACGGCGGGGGTGGCACCGGAGGGAGCGGAGGCGAGGTCGGGCAAGGCTCGCCCATGACACTGCCGGAGATCTACTTCACGGGCCGCAACTTAGGTTACGACGAAGACGGAATGGGCGGGTGGGAGGACCTGAAGGAGACCTACTTCAGGCCTCAGTGCGGTGGGACGGACTGCGTCACCCTCGTCCGGCGCCCCGTCGAGGGTGACGGATCGGCCCCCTGCGTGTTTCTCCAGGCGGTGCCTCCCCGCGACCCGTACTACGCAGGCGACATCATCCCCATCGAGATCCAGGCTCCTTGCTCCCCGCCGACCGACACGTCCGCTGGAACCACCGCCGACGGTGGGGACAACGCGGGCCAGGACGCCGGGCAGGAAAACGGCGGCCAGGACGCAGGCCAAGACTCCGAAGGGCAGGACGCCGGGCAGGACGCGGGCCAAGGCAACGGCGGACAGGACACGGGTGGACAGGATGCCGGGCAGGGTGGCTCCTCGCCGGCCTCGCCGTCATGAGCGAGCCGGGTGACGGCCAGGCGCCGGACGCGAGCGACGCCGGACCGCTCCCCGGCATGCGCCGCTTCGGCGCCCTGTTCGGCGCGGTCGTCGCCCCCACCAGCTTCGTCACCGGACTGATGTATTACTTCGGCCTCAACCAGGCCTGGTGGTTCTACGCCTACTTCGGCGTAGACGCCACCCTGCTCGGGCTGGGCACCACCGACTACCTGGTCATCAGTGTGGACGCCCTGTTCGTGCCCATGGTCGTCACGGCCGCCGCCGGCCTCACCGCCTTCTGGGGCCACGACCTGCTGCGCGCCCGCCTCGCCGCGGGCGCCCGCCCCCCGGCCCTGCGCATCCTGGTGCCCGCGCTGGGAGCCACCGGCGCCCTGTTTGCCCTGAGCGGTTTCTGGACCGTGCTCGACAACGACTTCTTCCTGCACCACTACCTCGCGGTGGCGCCGCTGAGCCTTGCCATCGGCGTCATCCTGCTGGCATACGCCCTGCAACTGCGCCGCACACTGCCCCCCGACGCCCTGCACTCCCACCCGTCGACCCCGACTCAGGATCCCGATGAACCAGGTGACGGGCCACGGGACCCTCGGCCTCAGCCGCCCGCACAGCACCCCGCTCCTCGCCCCGAATGGGCCGCCGTCGCCGAATGGGCCGTCGTCTTCGTGCTCGTTGGCCTCAGCCTGATCTGGGCCGCCACCGACTACGCCGCCTCCGTCGGCCGGGCGCGCGCACAACAACTGGTGGCCCGGCTGCCCACCTCCACCACGGCCGTACTGCGCACCGAGCGCAGCCTCAGCATCGACGCACCCGGTGTACGGGAACTGCGCTGCGCTGACGCCGAATCGGGATATCCGTACCGCTACGAAGGCCTCGTACTCGTCATCCAATCCGCCGACCAATACGTGCTGCTCCCTCGCAACTGGGAGCCGCGGCAGAGCGTTGCTCTGGTCATCCCGCGCACTGCCTCTGTCCGTCTGGAGTTCGTCCTGAACACAGCAAGCGGCACTCTCTCTCGCACCTCCTGCTGATCCGCGTCCAGACAGCAGACCGGCTTCCCCGCGGTGGGACGCCCCCGAGGACCTGTCTCTCCGCGTAAACAGTGTCAGCGGGACGGAGGCTCAAGCGGCTGCGCCTGCGCGGCACGGCGAGGCCGTGCGGCGTTGCCGTCCGGGGTGGCTCGGGCTCTGCAGCAGGCGGTCCGGGACAACGAGGTCCTGGACGGCGCGGCCGGCATCCGCCGGGCGCCCTCCCGGAAGCGTCGGCCCGGTAATCCTCAGCTCTTGATCGCGCCCTGTGTGATGCCGTTGACGAAGCTGCGCTGGAACGTGAGGTAGACCAGCACGATCGGGGCGATGACGATCAGGCTGGCGGCGGCCAGAAGGGGGATATTCGTCGAGTACTGGCCGACGAAGAGCCCGAGACCGGTCGGCGCGGTGCGGCGGTCCGGGTCCTGCATCATCACCAGTACGAGCAGGAACTGGTTCCAGGACCACATGAAGTACAGGACCGACAACGTGGTGATCGCCGGCCACGAGATCGGCAGCAGCACCCGCACCAGGACCGAGAGGTCCCGGGCGCCGTCGATGTGCGCCGCCTCGACCAGTTCCCGGGGAACGGCGGAGAAGTGCGCCTGCATCCAGTACACGCCGAACGGCATGAACAGTGCCACCTCGGCGAGGACGATGCCGGTGTACGAGTCGGTGAGGCCGACCTCGCGCAGGTTGTAGTAGAGGGCCACCACCACGAGTTCCACCGGCAGCGTCAGCCCCAGCACGAACCCGGCAGAGAGCGTCCGGTTCCCCCACGCCTTGAGCACGGTCAGTCCGTACGCGGCGAGCGTCGCCAGCGTCACCGCCAGCGGGACCACGCAGACCGCGATCAGCAGGCTGGACCGCATGAGGTTGCTGAAGTTGCCCCGTTCCCAGGCCTGCTGGAAGTTTCCCCAGGACCATTCGCCGGGGATGCTCAGCCCGCTGACCTGCTCGCCCTGCGGGTGCAGGGCGGCCAGCACGATGCCGGCGAACGGCAGCAGCACCATGGCCGCGAGCGCGACGAGTACGCCGTAGCGCAGGCTCGTGCCCCGGGCCGTCACCCCGCTCCGGGTGCGCGTGCCGCGGGCCTTGGGCCCGGGCCGGGCGCTCACACCGCCGCTCATGCTCGACTCCTGTCCCTGGCGAGATAGCGGATGGCGCTGACGACGGCGACGACGAGCACGGTCAGCACGACGGCCAGTGCGCTGGCGCCGCCGATGTCCCCCTCGTTGAACGCCAGCCGGTACACGAGCAGGGCGGGCACGTTCGTCTGCCCCACCGGGCCGCCGTTCGTCGTGACGAAGACGAGGTCGAAGCTGGCCAGGGCCGCGATCGTGGTGATGACCCCGGCGATCGTGATCTCCTGCCGCAGCCCGGGGAGGGTGACGTGGCGGAACTGCTGGAACGGGCCCGCGCCGTCGAGGACGGCCGCCTCGTAGAGCGCCGTGTCGATCTTCTGCGCGCCGGAGAGGAAGAGCATCATGCACAGCCCGCTCATCGTCCAGGTCCCGATCAGCCCGAGCGCGATCAGGGCCAGGTCGTAGTCGCCGAGCCAGGGCCGGGTCAGCGAGCCGAGGCCGACCAGGTCGAGGAGCTGGTTGACGACGCCGGATTCGCTGTAGAGCCACCGCCAGGTGACGCCGACCGCGACCAGCGGCAGCACCTGGGGGAGGAAGAAGACGATCCGGAAGAACGTCATCCCCTTACGCACCTTGCCCAGCAGCAGGGCCGTCATGAGCAGCCCGACGACCACCGGCACGAACGAGAAGAAGACGATCAGCACCAGGCTGTGCAGGATCGCCTCGTAGAGCGCTTCGTCCTGGAAGATCCGCGTGTAGTTGTCGAACCCCGCCCAGGTCGGCGCCAGCACGCCGTCCCACTCGAAGAAGGACAGGCGCAGCGTGTTGAGCGCCGGCCAGATGGCGAACCCGAGATATATGCCGAGCGCCGGCAGCACGTACAGCCAGCCGCGCCACCGCCGCCCGCGCCCGGGGGCGCGGCGTGCGCGCCCGGTCGCGGCGCGGCGCCCGCCGCGGGCCTCTGCGGCCCGCGGCAGGGTGGCCGGCGTGCTCAGGTCATGAGCCATGGTGCTCGTTCCACGACTCCTGCAGCGAGCGCAGGAAGTCGTCGGCGGTCGTCTTGCCGTTGATGAGGCCCTGGATGCCGGGCGTCAGCTTGTCGATCATGCCGGGGGAGGCGAAGTCGGGGAACGGAACGATGCCGTCGGCCTGCGCCACCGGCGCGAAGCCGGTCGCGATCTCGTTCCGTACGCCCTCGGCGCCCAGCTCCGCCTCGGTGTCGACCGGCATGAACCCGGTGTCGAACTGGATCTTCGCCGCTTCCGGCGAGCTGAGGTAGTCGAGGAACGCGGCGGCCTCGTTGGGGTGCTCCGACTTCGAGGAGATGGCGTACGCGACGCTGGCGCCGGAGGCGACCTTCGGTGTGCCGCCTTCGGGGGAGGGCATGGGGAAGAAGCCGACGTCGTCGCCCATCTCGGCCTCCAGCGCCGCGGCGGCCCAGTTGCCGGTGACGAGGAACGCGCTCTTGCCGGCGGCGAAGTCCGCCTGCGCGTCGGTGTCGGCCGTGGCGTTCGCCGACTCGCGCGCGTAGCCCTCCTCCACCCAGCCGGCGAGCTTCTCGGCGGCCTTGCGTGCGTCCTCGTTCTCGATCGTGGCGCCCGGCTTGCCGTACACCCAGTCCCGGTACGAGGCGACGTCGCCGGTGACGTTGAGCAGCGCGTTCCACAGCTGGAAGCCGCCGACCTGGAGTGCGCCGAGGCTCAGCGGGGTCTGCCCGGTGTCCTTCACCCGCACCATCGCGTCCTCGAAGTCCGCCAGCGTCGCCGGCACGTCCTGCACGCCGGCGTCGGCCAGGGCCGACTTGCTGTAGAACACGCCGAGCACGGAGAGGGCGCCGGGCGCGGCGTAGAGGTTGCCGGTGCCGAACTGCTTGGCCGACTTGTCGGAGCTCAGCACCTCCAGGCTCGCCGGCGGGAACGTGTCCTGCCAGCCGTACACCTTCGACCAGGGGCCGAGGTCCTGGATGAGCCCGGCGGGGACCAGGGAGTTCATCGCGCCGGGGTTGTACTGCGCGAGGTCCGGCGGGTTGTCCGACGACATGCCCAGTTTGATGGACTTCACGTAGTCGTTGAACGGCGTCTGCTGGGTCTTGATCGTGATGTTGGAGTGTTTCTTCTCGAAGCCGTCGATGAGCGCTTCGGTGGGCGGGTCGTCGGTGAAGGCGAGGGTGAGCGTCACGGGGTCGTCGGTGAGGGTTGTCGACGCGTCGACGTCATCGTTCGTGTCTTGCTCCGCTCCGCCGCTTCCCGCGCAGGCCGTCAGGGCGAGTGCCGCCGCGGTGCCGAGCGCTGCGAGCGCCTGCTTCCGGGCTGGTGCCGTCATCCGCATGACCGTCCTCCTCTGTGTTCCTCTTTCTGGTGCTGCCGGACACCGGCGCCGGGGGGCGTCGGGCGTGTGGGTGTGGGGGTGGCGCGTGCTCAACGGGCCTCCTGGCGGGCGCCGGGCACGAGGCCGAACTTCGTCCGCTCGATCTCGTCCAGCGAGTGGTGCAGCGCGCCGTGGACGACCGCGTCCTCCCGCAGTGTCGAGACCGCCAATGCCGGCTGGTCGAGCTCGTGGTCGGACAGATGCCTGCGGACGGCGGTGAGCAGTGCCTCGCCACACCGGGCCATCGGCCCGCCGATGACCACGAGCCGCGGGTCGAGGATCACCCGTATCGCCGCGACGCCCTTGGCGAACCGGCGGGCAACTGTGTCGACCGTCTCCAGGGCCGCCGGCGTGCCGTCGGAGACGGCGTCCAGCACGGCGTCGAACGCCCGGTCGCCCGCGGCGTCGAGGCGGTCCCGGAAGGCGTCGTCGCCGGCGTGCTCCGCCGCCTCGGTGGCGAGCCGCACGATCTCCGCGCCGCCGACCCAGCCCTCGAACGGGCCGAGCCCGTGCGGATGGCGGGCCTCGCCGGCGGGCCGGGCGGCCGGCTCGTCCGCGAACAGGTCGAGGAAGCCGAGGTCCCCGGCGTCGTTGGAGGCGCCGCGGTGGAGCTCGCCGTTCAGCACGATGCCGGCCCCGACGCGCTCGCCCCAGTGGACCATCACCAGCGAGTCCTCGCGCCGCTCCGAACCCCGCCAGCGCTCGCCCTGGGTGGCGAGCTTGACGTCGTTGTCCACGTAGACCGGGCAGCCGAGGGCGTCCTTCAGGCGGCGTACGAGGATGTCGCCGGTCAGCCCCGGCATGCTCGGGATCAGCCTGATGACCCCCGTCGCCGGGTCGACGATCCCGGAAGCTCCCACCGAGGCGAACCAGACGTCGCCGGCCGCGACGTCCGTCGAGGCCAGCGTCCGCGCCACCGTGTCCAGCAGCGCCTTTACCGCCACCTCGCCGCTGACCCCGGTGCCGAGCTGCACCACCTTGCTCGCGGCGATGGTTCCCGCCAGGTCGGAGACCGCGACCCGCAGGTCCTGCGGGCTGACCGACAGGCCGAGCACGTACCCCGCCTCGGCCCGGAAGCGGACGAGCTGCGCGGGCCGCCCCGCCCGGGCGGAGTTGCGGTCGAGGGAGCCGAACTCGACGAGCCCCTCGTCGACCAGCGCGTTGAGCGAACGGCTCACTGCCTGCCGGGACAGGCCCACCGCCTTGGCCAGCGCGGACACGCTCATGCTGGGCTCGGTGCGCAACTGCCGCAGGATCGCGGCGGCGTTGACCTCCCGCATGAACCGTGTTCCTGCGGCGACCAGCTGGTCCCTCATGACGCCCCTCTCCCGGCACCCCCTGCTTCGAGCAGGTGAACGATGTGGCGGGTACGCTAGCAGATTAATTATGATGCGTACGTAACTAATTCATCAAGGAGCTGACGTGCGATGCCGACGGCAGACGACGAGCGGGTAACGCCGGAGTGGGCGGGGGCCGTCCGCGGCCTCGTCGAGCGGGTCCTCGGCCCACGGGCGGCCGGTGCCGTCTCCTTTGCCCCGCTAGATAGTGAGTTGCGCAGTTATGTGTACGAAGCGGCCGGCGGCGTGCTCACCGTCTCCGCGACGGACGGGGTGAGCGCGTCCGTCGGGCTCCACCACTACCTGCGGGACCGCTGCCGCCTGACCGTGGGCTGGGACACCGAGCTGCCGCTGCCCGTGGCGTCCCTCCCGGACAGCCCGCGACGGCGCGGCGAGGCGCGCGTGCAGGACGGCTACTACCTGAACTTCTGCACGTTCAGCTACACGACGCCCTACTGGGACTGGCCCGACTGGGAGCGCGAGATCGACTGGATGGCGCTCCACGGCATCACCATGCCGCTCGCCGTGACCGGCCACGAGGCCGCGCTGCACGCCGCCTACTCCCGCACCGGCCTCGACGACCGCACGATCCGCGATTTCCTCGGCGGGCCCGGCTACCTGCCTTTCCAGTACATGGGCTGCCTCGACGGCTTCGCCGGACCGCTGCCAGCCTCCTGGATCACCCGCCACCGCGACCTCGGCGCCCGCATCCTGGAGCGCCAGCGCGCCTTCGGCATGACTCCGGTGCTGCCCGCCTTCACCGGGCACGTCCCGCAGGCGCTCGCGGCCTCGGCCCGCGCCCACCGCCGCGGCTGGCAGGGGTTCGACACCCGGGTACTCGACCCGGCCGACCCGCTGTACGCCAGGCTGTGCACCGAAGTCGCCCGCGCACAGGCCGAGTTGTACGGCACGGACCACCGGTACGCGGCCGATCCCTTCATCGAGATGACCCCCGTCGACGCCGACCCCGCCTTCCCCGGCGCGGTGGCGGACGCGACGCTCGCCGGGCTGCGCGCCGCCGACCCGGACGCGGTCTGGATCATGCAGGCCTGGCCGTTCTCGTACCAGCGGGACTTCTGGACCGGCGACCGCGTCGCCGCCTTCCTCGACGCGATCCCCGACGACCGGATGGTCGTGGCCGACCTGTGGGCCGAGTACGACCCGCAGTGGGAACGCCTCGACGGCTTCTCCGGCAAGCCCTGGCTGTGGTGCGCGCTGCTCAACTTCGGCGGCCGGACCGACCCGGTCGCCGACCTGCGCGGGGTGCCCGCTGCGGTGGACGCAGCGCTGGCGGCGCCGCACCCGCCGGCGGGACTCGGACTGGCCATGGAGGCCACCCGCAACAACCCCGTCTTCTTCGAGCTGACGGCCGATCAGCTCTGGCGCCGGACGGCCGATGTCGGCACCTGGCTCGACGACTTCGTGGACCGGCGCTACGGCGGGCGCGGCGATACCGGCACCCTGCGGGCCGCCTGGCGGGGCCTGCTGGACACCGTCTACGACGCCCGGGGCCTGCGGATCTTCCCCGAGCAGTACAACGGCATCCTCACCGCGCGGCCGTCGTACGCGCCCGTGCACGGCGGACTGCCGGAGCTGCGCGCCGACGTCGCCCGCACCCTCTGGTACCGGCCGGCCGCGCTGGCGGCGGCCTGGGAGCGGCTCGTCGAGGCTGCCGAGCGCGACCCCGGACTGACCGCAGGACCACTGGGGCACGACCTCGTCGAGACGGGCATCGCCTTCATGGCCCGGGTCGCCGACCGGTACCACCTCGACGCCGTGGCGGAGTCCGTGCACCGCGGCGCCGGCAGCGGACCGCACCTCGACCGGTTCCTGCGCGTCTTCGACGACCTGGACCGGATGCTCGCCTGCCGGCCCGAATACACCTTCCGCCACTGGGAGTCCAAGGCGCTGGCCTGGGCCGCAGGGCCCGCCGACGCCGACGTACTGCGGGACAACGCCCGCCGCATCGTCACGGTATGGGGCGCCGCGGCCGGCGGGACTCTCGACGACTACGCCGGCCGGCACTGGAGCGGGCTCGTCGGCGGCTACTACCGCGACCGCTGGGCGCTGTGGACACGCGGCCTCGACCGAGCCCTGGCCGAGCCCGGCGGCGTAGCCGCCGAGCGCGAGCTGCAGGACGAACTGCGATACCGCGCCGAACAGTTCCTCCGCCACGGCCCGCCACCCCCGCCCGCGGACCTCGGCGGCCTCGCCGCCGAGTCACGCCGGCTGTTCACCGCGTACGCGAACCAGGCCCACGCGCTCGCCCGGCCGCCGACCGACCACAACCACGCCCACGACCGACGAGGAGCACGATGACCCCGGCCGTACCACCCACCGAGCGCCGCAACCCACGCACCGCCGACATCGACACCCTGCCGACCCCCGACGTACTCCGGCGGCTGCACGACGAGGACGCCTGGGCCGTCACCTCCGTCGGCCCGGCCACCGCCGAACTCGCCCGGGCCGTCGACGAGACGCACCTGCGGCTCGGCCGCGGCGGGACCGTGCACTACTTCGGCGCCGGTGCCTCAGGACGCCTTGCCGTGCTCGACGCCACCGAGATCACCCCCACGTTCGGCGCCCCCCGCGAACTGTTCACCGCCCACTTCCCCGGCGGCCCCGCTGCCCTCGCCGACTCCTCCATCGACCGCGAGGACGCCGACGCGCTGGGCGCCACCGACGCCGCCGCGCTCCACGAGGCCGACGTGGCGATCGGCATCACGGCCTCCGGCTCCACCCCCTACGTCGCCGGCGCACTGCGCGCCGCCCGCGCCGTGGGCGCGCTCACGGTGCTGGTCACCTGCAACCCGCAGGCCCCGCTGCTCGATCCGGCAGACATCGGCGTTGTCGCCGCCACCGGACCCGAGGCGCTGACCGGCTCCACCCGGCTCAAGGCGGGCACGGCCACCAAGGTGATCCTCAACTCGTTCTCGACCGCGCTGATGATCAAGTCGGGCCGTACGTACGGCAACCTCATGGTCGGCCTCGTCGCCACCAACGCCAAGCTCCGCGAGCGCGCCGTCGCCCTGCTCGTCGCCGCCACCGACGAGGCCGAGGCGACCTGCCGCGCCGCGCTGGCCGAGGCCGACGGCCGGCTGCCGGAGGCACTCGTGCGGCTGCTCACCGGCTGCTCGCCGGAGCAGGCGCACGCCGCGCTCGCCGGCCACCCCGGCGTGCGGGCGGCCGTCGCCGCACTGAGCGGGAACGTCCGATGAGCGCAGCCGGCTTCGCGGGCGTCGACGTCGGCGGCGGCGGGATCAGGGTACGGATCGAGTCCGGAGGCGGGCGCGCGTACGGGGAGGACGTGGCGCCCGTACCCCGGACGAACGGCCGGGTCGACCTCGACCGGCTCGCCGTGCGGATAGCCGGCGTCGTCCGGAGCGCGGCGGACCCCGGGCCGCCCGTGGAGCGGCTCGCCGGCATGGCCGTCGGCATCACAGGGCTGCCGGGCCTGGTCAGCGAGCCCGGCGAACTCTGGCACGCGCTGCGCGGGCGGTTCGGCCTCGGCGCGCTCGTCGTCGCGGGCGACGCGGTGACCACTCACGTCGGCGCGCTCGGGTTCGAGCCGGGCGTCGTCATCGCCGCCGGTACGGGCGTGATCACCCTCGGCACCGACCTCGACAGCGTCTGGAACCAGACCGACGGCTGGGGCCACCTGCTCGGCGACCACGGCGGCGGCGCCTGGATCGGCCGGCAGGGCCTGCAGGCGGCGCTGCGCGCGCACGACGGCCGGCCCGGCGGGTCGACCGCCCTGCTGGAGCGCATGACGGCGCGCTTCGGCCACCCCCTGGACCTCGTCGCCCTCGTTTACGAGGGGAACACGGCGGCCCACCACCTCGCCTCGTTCGCCCCGTCGGTCAGCGACGCGGCACGCGCCGGGGACCTTGTCGCCGCCCGGATCTGGACCGAGGCCGGCCGCCACCTCGGCCAGACCGCGGTGGCCGCCGCCACCGGGCTCGACCCGGTCTTCTCCTGGGGTGGCCGCCTCTTCGACGCCGCCGACCTGCTCCTGGAGCCCTTCCGCGGCACCGTCCGCACCCTGCTCCCCGACGCCCGCTTCACCCCGCCGTGCGGCACCTCCGCCGACGGCGCCCTGGCACTGGCCCGGGCGGCGTCGGCGGGGACGCTGCGGCCGCACTTCCCGTACCTGTACGTCTTCGCCGCCGACCGGACGCCGGCGCGGTGAAGCGCGGCCGTTCAGACCGAAGAGAATGACGGTGCGCTCAGGGGACGGGGACTCGCGTGGTGCCGCGGTCATCGCGCGGGTCGCGGGGTGACGCCTCGCAGGCCAGGTAGTGGCCCCTACGCGCATCCGGTCCTCGGCCGCTCTGGCGGGAGCTAGCCCAGGGTGCGGTCGAGGTTGAAGGCGGCGCTGATCAGGGCGAGGTGGGTGAATGCCTGGGGGAAGTTGCCGAGTTGCTCTCCTGTGTGGCCGATCTCCTCGGCGTACAGGCCGAGGTGGTTGGCGTAGGTGAGCATCTTCTCGAACGCGAGCCGGGCCTCGTCGAGGCGGCCTGCCCGCGTGAGTGTCTCGACGTACCAGAACGAGCAGATCGAGAACGTGCCTTCCTCGCCCGGCAGTCCGTCCGCGCTGACCTGCGGGTCGTAGCGGTAGACCAGCGAGTCGGACACCAGGTCCTCGCTGAGGGCGTCCAGGGTGGCCAGCCACTTCGGGTCCGTGGGGGAGACGAACTTCGCGAGGGGCATCATCAGCAGGGATGCGTCGAGGAGGTCGCTTTCCTCGCACTGGACGAAGGCGTTCCGTTCGGTGGACCAGCCGTGGCGCATGATCCGGCGGTAGATGTCGTCCCGGGACTTTCCCCACCGGACCAGGTCGGCGGGCAGTCCGCGATGCTGGGCCATGCGCATCGCGCGTTCGATCGCCACCCAGCACATCAGCCGTGAGTAGAGGAAGTTCCTGGATCCGCCGCGGCTCTCCCAGATCCCCCGGTCGGGCTGGTCCCAGTGGGTGCACACCCAGTCGACAAGTGCGCTGATGCCGTCCCAGTACGCGCTGGAGACGGGCCGTCCCCATTTGTCGTAGAGGTAGAGGGAGTCGACGAGCGCTCCGTAGATGTCCAGTTGCAGTTGGTCGACGGCGCCGTTGCCTACGCGTACGGGGGCCGACCGCCGGTAGCCCTCAAGGTGCGGAAGCTCCCGTTCGGGCAGGTCGTGTCGCCCGTCGATGCCGTACATGATCTGCAGTGGGCCGGGACCGCCGGTCGCTTCGAGGCGGACGTGCTCCGAGAGGAATCCCATGAACGCCTCGGCCTCGTCGGTGAAACCGAGCCTGAGCAGTGCGTACACGCAGAAGGCCGCGTCACGGATCCATACGTAGCGGTAGTCCCAGTTGCGCTGTCCGCCGATGTGCTCGGGCAGGCTCGTGGTCGGCGCGGCGATGATGGCGCCGGTCGGGGCGTAGGTCAGAAGCTTCAGGGTGAGGGCGGAGCGGTGCACCACCTCCCGCCAACGACCGCGGTAGCGCGACTGGGACAGCCACCGCCGCCAGTAGCCGACGGTGGCGTTGAACTGCTCCTCCGCCTCGGCCACGGGGCAGTGGCGGGGCAGCACATCGCCGCCGACCCGGTCGAGCGCGAAGACGGCCGACTGGCCCTCGTGCAGCTTGAACAGCGACCAGGCATCCTGGCCGGCAACCTCGATCGGCACGCTCGACGTCAGTGCGAGAGTCAGTGAGGGCGATTCGAAGATCACCTGACGTTCCTGCGCGTGCACTGTGTGCGGCTGCGTCCCGTACGCGAAGCGGGGTGCTACGCGGGCACGGAACGGCAGCGATCCGCGGACACACACCACACGGCGGATCAGCCGGTGCCGGTCGGCCTCGCGTGAATCGTCGACCACCGGCATGAAATCCTGGATCTCCCCGACGCCGTCGTCCGAGGAGAAGCGGGTGATCAGCACGTTGGTGTCGGGGAAGTAGAACTGCTTCCTACGCGTCGGAACGTCCGCCGCGAGTTCGAACGAACCGCCCCGATCGGCATCGAGGAGCGAGGCGAAGACGCTGGGAGCATCGAAGCGCGCGCAGCAGTACCAGTCGATCGTACCGTTCGAGCCCACCAGCGCCGCACTGCGCAGATCACCGATCAGCCCGTGCTCGGCGACCGGAAGATAGCGGGGCGTACCGGCACCGGGCTCTCCCATGGTCATTCCAGTCTCACTGCCCATTGTCCGACCTCCCAGCACTACCGCCCGGGGATCCTGGCAATCGAGCGGGATGTGACAGAGGCGCTCCTCAGCCAGGAGCCGCCGAACAGGCCCGGCCCCAGGATGAAGGCCCGGTGAGCCGGTCCAGCTCTGGATATCGAGGATCTGATCGCCTGTCGGGGTGGCGTCACTCCGCCAGAGAATCGCATTATCACCGCGTGGCGGAATTGTCATGCTCGCCGCAGCCGGTCGATGTGTCCGAGCTGCGAAAGAGCTCAATACCAGACTGGGGGCCGTATACGTCTCCCGCTTCAACGTAATGCGGCGGAACTCCAGCCGCAACAGGACATCCGCTGGTACGGCGAGAGCGCAAAGATGCGATCCGGGTGATCTGGTGTTGCTACCACCCGGACCCGGCCAACCCTGGATGTCGCCTTGGCCCAGCTCCCCCTGCCTCGCTGGGACTCGTCGCAGGTCTGTCAGCGCTTGAGTGGAGTCCAGTCAGGTCCCCGCAGTTGCTCCCACAGCTCGCGCAGGGCCTGTACCTCCTCCTCGACCGAGGATACGGATCGCGAGTCGACGGACGGCAAGCCGAGCCGACGCCCGGAGCTGAGGCGTAACACGACGAACTCGCCGCTGAACTTGTTCCTGCGGATCTCGAAGTCCTGGATGTCGCTCCAGGCCACTCGCCTCGTCTCCACGGGGAGGCCCACCTCGATGCAGTCGTGGTGCGTGGTCGTCCAATACTGCCTGGTGAACCATGATGTGCCGCGATAGGTGCGAATAGCCGACTCGTTCGCCATGGCCAGGATCGCAGACCAGAGGGCCCGGGCCGGCGCCCGGCCATCGGATCTCTCCTCAGAGGGTGGGGAGTGGGGCCGACGTCGGTGACCGACGTGAAGCCGCTGGCGGTAATGGACATGATCTCGCGGTGCGACCTGTCCTGCCAGGGACTTCACGTCCGGCCGCAACCAGGGCCCATTCACTCATGTCCCGCGGAGGGAAGTCCTTGCGGTGGTGGGCCGGTGTCCTTGGCGCCGTCCCCACCGCGTGTGCAGCACCAGGACACCGTCTGTCCGGGACAATCTGCCCCGGACACTGGCGAATACCGCGAAAGCCCTGGAGGACGCAGCAGGAGACCCGCGGGACCGACGCGGCTTCGTCATCGCCTCACTGGGCACGCTCACCGCCGCCGACTGGGCCGCCACCACGGAAGCCGCCGCCGGCGCCACCCGCGCGCACTCCCCTTGGACAGGTACGGGATCTGCGAGATGCGGCCGTCGTCGCGATAGGCCCACGCGTGACAGCAGCAGCGGAGCGTCTCGCCCTCCACGACGCCCATGCTCAGCGGCATTTGCCGATGGGCGCATCGGTTTTTCAGTACGTCCCCAGACAGCGCGACGGGGTAGCAGAAATCCGGGTTCACCCCGACACGCCGGAGGGGGATCGTGCCGGAGAGCAGGTGGTGGGGCTCCGGGGGCGACCGCCTCAGCCTTTGTCGGCGTCGATCTCGGTTATACCTCTCCCTCGCCCTCGAACGGCGCCCCACCCGACCTCTCCACCAACGGCGCTGGACCGAATGGGTGACGGCCGCGAGAACACCAACCGACCAAGATCCCGTGGCGGGTCGGAATCTGGGTCACGCCCCGTACGCACAGAGAACGGGCAGGGCCGGGCCGAGGCCTGGACACCCCAGCAGGAGTTCTCGCGAAACCCTGCCGGTCCTACCCCGGACAAGGAGCACTCACCGTGGTAGAAAGCCCGGCTCGCGCCGAACCGCTCCGCGGCACCACCGCGCTCGTTGCACCGTACGGCGCTGCCCGGCGATTGGTGGTGACGCTGAAGTCGTCGGAGGGCTTATCGAATGATTCCGATGCGCGCACCTGTGGAGTACGTTCATCCAGCGACCGAGGCGCGGAGTGAGCGTCGTTCCCATGGCGAGTGCCCTCACTGCCGGACGGAGCCTGCTCCGTGTTCTACGGCTCCTCGGTGGCGGGACCTTCTTCGGGCTCTACACCCCTGGCCCTGATCAGCGGAGAGATCAGCAGGTCGTACACCGCGACACCGGCGAGTCCGCCGATGAGCGGGCCGACAATGGGGATCCACCAATAGCCGCTGAACCAGTCGAACGTACCGGGGAGAGCAATAGATCCCCAGCCTTCGAAGTACGTCAACAATCGGGGGCCGAGGTCGCGTGCGGGATTGATTGCGTACCCTGCGTTTGTGCCGAAGGACAAACCGATCGCGACGACCACCAAACCGATGAGGAACGGATGGAGATTGGACATCGGAGCAGTATTGCGCTTGTCGATGAGTGCGCAGATCAGTAGAAGCAGGATGCCGGTCCCCACGATCTGGTCGAGCAAGGGACCCCACCAGGAGTCTCCGAAGTATTCGGCGGGGAACGTGGCGAAGATCGAGAATGTGGGCAGCGATTCGTCTCGCGGGACACCCTCCTTCTTGATGGCCGCGTCGATGGCCCATCTGTAGGTCGCGTAGATGAGCGCGGCGGCGACGAAGGCGCCCAGGACCTGCGCCAGCCAGTAGGGCAGGACCTTCCTCCAGGGGAAATCCCGTCGAGCCGCGAAGCTGAGGGTCACTGCGGGATTGATGTGGGCTCCACTGACACCTCCTGCCACATACACGCCGAATACCACGGCGAGGCCCCATCCCCACGAGATGATGAGCCAGTTGGCGGGCCCGAAGTCCCCGGTCTGCCGGCCTGATCCCGGCAGACCGGCGACTGCGACAGCCACCGACCCGACACCCAGCAGAATCAGGACGAACGTGCCCAGGAACTCGGCAGCCATCTCGCCGCCGAGTCCTTCTCGATACCCGCGTCGACGAACGATGCGTTCAGCCATGGACACCCTCCTCGATCAGAAAGCAACGGAACTTTCTATTCCTCACCCGAAATGCAGGGTAATTCGGGTTCGACGCGCCGGTGAATCCGCGGATTTCACCTATACGGAGCAATCCGCGCGCTATTTCCTGGCGGTCGCGCACGATCTCGCCAGACAGACGGACGGCCACCAGCCCGTGCTGCTTGGGTGCGCCGCTGCAGAGGGCGATCTTGCGGGCCCAGGCGTGTGCGGCCGGCACGATGCTGATACTGGTGGGCTCGCGTGTTCGACCGTCGCCAGTTCCCCGGAGGGTCCAGCCCACTGGTGACCTTCCGTGATCAGGAACTCCGGATTGTCGCCGACGGCACGGAGATCCGTGTGCGACGTCCGGCCGCGGGCCGCAAGGACCGGGACCAATTCGTCTCCGGCAAGACCAAGCAGAACGCGCGGTGAAGGCCATGGTCCTCACGGACTCCACGTGCCCCGACGGAAGGAACCGGCCCGGAGTCGGCTGAGCTCTATGTGCCCAGGCTGCGGAGTGCCGTTTCGGAGGCCGAGCCGGGCTCCACGGTGTACATGATCAGGGTCTGGCCCTGCTCCTCCGGGATCCTGAGTGATTCGAAATCGAGCTCCAGCTCGCCGGCCACCGGGTGATGGAAGGTCTTGCGCCCATGGCTTCGCTCCCGTACCTCATGGTCCGCCCACCACCGGCCGAAGTGCTCGCTTCGGACGTAGAGCTCATCGACCAGAGCCGCGATCTGGTCGGCGGCGTTCGCGCGCAGATGAGCGAGCGTGTCGCGGGCCTTGCCCGACCAGTCGGCGAAGAGGGACCGCATCTCCTCGTCGAGGAAGATCAGCCGCGCCCAGTTGCGTTCCTCGACCGGCAGCCGGCCGAAGTCGGTGAACAGTGCGCAGGCGAGCCGGTTCCAGGCCAGGATGCCTGCTCCTGCCTGCCCGTGGTCCGGGGACGAGACCGCGTGGGTCGGGCGAGGTTGAGCAGGTAGTTCCGCTCGTGCCGGTCCAGCCGCAGGGCGCCGGCGACCGCGTCGAGCACCTCGGCCGAGACGTTGAGGGTGCGGTCCTGCTCCAGCCGGACGTAGTAGTCGACGCTGATCCCGGCAAGCCGGGCCAGCTCCTCGCGGCGCAACCCGGCCACTCGCCGGCGGCCCGTGACCTGTGTCAGGCCGACGTCCTCGGGCTTGAGCCGAGCGCGGCGGCTGCGAAGAAAGCCGGTAAGCGCGGCACGGTTGTCTGTTCGGGTCATTCCGATCGTGCCGGTGTCCATGGTGGTCTTGGCATGCATAGGTTACTCACGCCTAGGAAAATCAGGACTCTGGGTGGAAGCGCGTACGCGTGGCAATGTGGCCGGTATGAAAGCAAATTACGCCAGGCTGCCGGTGGCACTGCTGGGTATGGTGCTCGCCTTGACCGCATGCTCGTCATCGGACACCGCGCCGACATCCACCACTTCTTCCTCTGTCGACAAATTGTCCTCGTCGTCCGCTGATCCCTCCTCTTCCGCCGATACGCCGATGTCATCGCAGGCGCCGAAGGAGAGCTCCGGGGCGGAGGCGGTAACCGGAGTGTGGGCGACCGACGACGGGCAATTGCGGAGAGGGCTGAGGGCTGACGGAACGTTCGTCGAGGATTTCAACGGGCAGAAGGCCGCGTACGAGGGAAGCTATACCGTCGAAGGTTCCATGCTCTGCCTGAACACCACCTCGGGGATCACGGTCGAGGGGACGATCGGCGACGACCGTATCGAGATCGACGGTTACGACCTGCGGCGCGCTTCCTGACCCCTCGAAAGTTCGGCAAATGGGCCTATGCGCGAGGAGTGAAAGCGGGCGGAACCCATCACCGGTCAGGCGGTCGAGGGTTTGGGGTACCCGGATCCGTCCTTTTCCGGCTGCTCAGCGAGCACCTGCTCGTAGTGGTGGATCTTCTCGTCCAGCGCGGCGGCGTTGGCGCGAAGGCGGCTGATACGCGTGGCGAGATCGCTGCGATGTACGCGCAGCATGGAAAGGCGGTCGGCGATCGTGCCGCCACCGGCTGCCCGTAGCCGGGCGAAGTGTTGCATGTCGGCGATGGACATGCCGGTCTCCCGTAGCCGCAGCAGAAACTCCAGCCAGGCAAGGTCCGCTGCCGCATAGCGGCGCTGATTGCCGGTGGTACGCCCGACCCGCTGAATGAGGCCGGAGCGCTCGTAGTAACGCAGGGTGTCGGGCGAGAGCCCGGTCGTCTCTGCGACCTGGGCGATCGTCAGGGTCGGTTCTCTGGGCTCGGGAGCACTGTTCTCCGTCATACAAGAACCGTAGAACCTGGAGCTCACTCCAGGTCAAATCCCGGTCCTACCGCCCTTGAACTTCTGGAGGTCCTCGATGGCAACACGGAATCTGTGATGCCGTTCACAGCTGCTTGACCTGGAGCGCACTCCAGTTCTTAGCGTCGTGATCAGAAAGTCCCTCCGACCGATGAGAAGGAATCATGACGGATATCCCCACCCGGCACCTCGGCGCACTGGCGGTTTCCGCGCAGGGACTGGGGTGCATGGGAATGAGCCACGGTTACGGCGCCACGGACGACGCACAGTCGATCGCGACGCTGGGCCGGGCCCTCGACCTCGGTGTCACACTCCTGGACACCGCCGACTTCTACGGCTCAGGACACAACGAGGAGTTGATCGGGCGGGCCGTCGCCGGGCGGCGCGACGAGGTGGTGCTGGCCACGAAGTTCGGGTTCGCCAACCGCCTGGGTGAGCCCACCCGGGTCCGGGGGGACGCCGCCTACGTGCGCCAGGCCTGCGAGGCGTCGCTGCGGCGCCTCGGCGTCGACCACATCGACCTGTACTACCAGCATCGGGTCGATCCGCAGGTGCCGATCGAGGAGACCGTCGGCGCCATGGCCGAGCTGGTACGCGAGGGCAAGGTCCGCCACCTCGGCCTGTCGGAAGCGGGCGCGCGGACCATCCGCCGGGCCCACGCCGTGCACCCCATCGCCGCGCTGCAGAGCGAATGGTCGCTGTGGACCCGCGACCTGGAGGCGGAGAGCGCCGCTGTCTGCCGCGAACTCGGTATCGGCATCGTCCCGTTCTCCCCGCTCGGCCGGGGCTTTCTGACCGGGCGCTACTCCTCGGTCGAGACCATGGCGGACAACGATGTACGGCGCAGCCAGCCGCGGTTCACCGACGGCAATCTTGAACGCAATCTGGCGATCGTCGGCAGGCTGGAAGAACTGGCCGCCGCCAAGGGCATCACCGCCGGCCAGCTCGCCCTGGCCTGGGTGCAGCACCGGGGCGAGGACGTGGTCCCCATCCCCGGCACCCGGCGCCGGCGCTACCTGGAGGAGAACCTCGCGGCCCTGGACGTCGAGCTGACCCCCGAGGACTTCGCCGCCGTCGAGGCCGCCGCACCGACCGGACAGATCGCCGGCGACCGCTACGACGCGACCAGCCTCACCTTCGTCAACGGCTGAACGCGGCGGTCGCAGCCACCTGGTCAACGACTCGGCGTCGCCCTGCCCCCCGTGAAAGGGGTCCCAGTAGTTCTCGACGAGGGCGCAACCACCGACGACCCCCTCTGAACGAGCTCTTTGAACGTGGTCTCCTGAGCGTGCACGCCTCTCCCGCACTGTGTGCCGGGCAGGGCCATACTCCCCCATCAGGGTGGGGATGTCCTCCGACCTGGCGGCTGATGACACAAGCGCTGACAGAACGCCACAAGAACAAACCAATCAATTCCGCAATGTGATAAAAAGTGAGAAATGGGAGAGTGAGTTCGCCAGCGCGTTCGGGAGACGACGTGGACGACGAAGAAACGTCGGACGAGGTAAACGACGAGGACTATGACGATGACGCGTATGCCGAGGACGGCGGCAGCGGGCCGCCGGAGCGATCGTCGGCGGACCCTGACGTCCTGCTCGACGTGCCGCAGCTCAAGGTCGACCAGATCACCCTCGACGTCGAGAACCTGCGGGCCCGGGTGTCGCTGCGGGCGGAGGTACTCAGCCTGATGGGGCTCAACGTGGGTGCGGACGTAAGCCTCGGCGGTGTCCACCTGGACATCCACGGCGTCGAGGCGCAGGCCCTGCTGAAGGTCCGGCTGGACAATGTCGCGGAGATCATCGGCAGGGTACTGACGACGATTGACCACAATCCGCAGATCCTGGAGCAGGTCGCCTCCGGAGTCGGAGGAGCGACGGAGGACGTGGCCGGCGAAGCGGGCCGCCTGGCGGGCGAACTGGGTCACGGCGCGGAAGCGACGGCCAAGGACGCCGGCGGGCGCACCCGGAAGGCGGCGGACAAGGTCGGTAAGGCACTCCCCAGCGGGGTCGAGGAGCCAGGCGGGTCACCGTCGGATGCCGAGGGTTCCGGCCACCGGTGCCGCGAAGGGGAGGGCGAGGGCGGTACCGAGGAAGAGTCCGCGTTAGTCGCGCCTGCGGACATCGCGTTCAGCTCCACCGTCGAGGCGGACCGCCTGCGCTTCCGCGCGCCGCCGCACACCGAGGTCCGCTTCAGCGGCGCCCCGGGCAGCCGGTCATCGACGAGCAGCAGCCGCACAAACCTTCCCAGCCCGGTATCGGAAGGAGTGGATTACGAGCGCGTGCGCATCGCCTACCGCCTCAGGAACCAGCTTCGAACGGCCTCCCCCACCCCGACCTCGTGACCCCGGCCCACGCCGCCCCGCCCCACCTTGGGACGTCGGCCGTCGAAGGACACCTCAACCGCAGCCAGGATGCCGACGCGACAGAGGGGCGGCCGAGTCGACGTCCACCTCCTTCCGAGACTGTCCTTCTCGGGTGACGGAGAGCTGCGGCCTCACAGAAGGTCGATGAACTGCGCGGTCGGACGGCCCAGTTGCTCGACGGTGGCAGGCGGAAGGCGGGCGACGCCAGGCCCACGGCGACGGCGGCCGTGCCCGCCACCAGCCAGATCCGGTAGGGGTCGAGCGGCCAGTCGGCCCGATCGATGCTGGCCGACACGAGCAGGCCCCCGATGAACAGCCCGACCTGCAGCGACGGAGCCGCCGACACCTCGTCCGGCACGAAACCCAGCCACGGCAGCGTGCACAACTGCACAGCAGCCCCCAGCACCGTCTGCGGACGCAGGAACGTCCGCAGGAACGCCTCATCCGCCGAGGTGAGGGTGAAGTAGCGGATCAACTCGTCCTTCCCGATCGCCGGGAACGACCGCAGCGCCTCCAACTCCTCATCCGAGAACACCCGCGTCGCCATCCGCCTGCCTCTCCCTCGCCTGGATCACCAACGAGTGAGCGGCCTCAGCGGGGGACCAAGACCACTCACCCGATCAGCCCAACGAGCCACCGGCTCCACAGCAACGGGCCAGGTCAAGGGCTACTCCGTTGTTTTTTCGGCGAGAACTACTGGGACCCCCACTGCGTTCGCCCACTCCTTCCCGAAGCTCCGCGGGGACCTGATCGCCATGGTCCCGCCGGCGCTTCCCCGTCCCGGCATGCTGGTCACGCTCACGGGAATCCTTGAGGCCGCGGGTGCCGTCGGCGTCCTCGTCCCCGCCACGGTGCCCCTTGCGGCCGGATGCCTGATCGCCCTGATGGTGGTCATGTTCCCGGCGAACGTGTCGGCAGCCCGGCGCCACACCGCGCAGGGCGATCCGATCGGCCGGCGCACCGTACTGCAGGTGGTGTTCATCGCCGCGGCGGCGCTGATCATCCTCTGAGCGGCTGCCGTTCGTCATCTGTAGGGTGGCCCGCTGGACCGGTGGGATCGACGAATCATGGGGGCGCTTATGCGAGTTGTGTCGGCGGTCGGGGCCGTGGCGGTGCTGGGTCTGATGATGGGCTGCGGGTCCAGTTCCGGTTCCGGGGGCGACGAGGACGGCCCCGGCGGTTCGGGCAAGGCGGGGGCGGAAGGCGGGCAGGCGGCCGGGCCGGTGGGAGAGTCGCCGGTGCCGCAGGCCTATGACAAGGCCAGGGGCTGGTCGCAGCCGCTGGAGTGGATGTCCGGGTCGACTGCCGAGGCGATGCCGGTGACCGTGGCGCCGCGGGCTGACACCGTGGCGTATCTCCTCGGCTCCTCCGGCGGCTATACCGTCGAGGCCCGCGCCGCCGGCTCCGGCGAGTTGCGCTGGTCGAGCAAGTCGTGGACCCCGCCGCCGGTCGAGGAGCCGTCGGCGGACGGGGTGGCGGAGCCTCCGAGTGTGGCGACGGTGGAGCAGGACGGCCGCGAGTACGTCGTCGTGTGGGCCCACGGCATGGAGGGCAAGGACGAACTGCACGACGGCAAGGAGGTCGTGCGCCTGGCGGTCTTTCCCGCGGACGGCTCCGGCGACGGGAAGGCGCCCGCGCGGCAGGTCTCCGTGCCGGTGGACGCCCCGTCAGGCGTGCAGGTGCGTGACGGCGGTGACGGGGCGCTGGTCACCTGGGATCCCGTCGGCTCGGACACCTACGGCGTGTCCGTGGACCTGACGACCGGCAAGCGCACCGCATTCGGCTACGAGGACCTGGAGATGCCGCAGTGCGGCCCGGCGTCGTGCATCGGCGGCGGGAAGGTCGTCGGGGCGGGCGACGAGGGTCCCGTGGTGAGCATGGAGACCGGCGGCTTCGGCATCCCGGGGCGCTGGTTCAACGAGGACTTCGCGCCCGAAGGGGTGTGGAAGGACCCGTACGGCGACGAGATCAACGGCCGGGTGACGGCCGCGTCCCCCGCGCATGTGGCCGCGGTGTGGCGGGTGGGTGAGGCCGGGTTCGATGCCCGGTGGAAGTGGTCGGTGCACGACGCGCGGACGGGGGAACTCCAGGCACAGGTGGACTGCGACGCGGAGGATGTCGCAGAGCAGGGGAGCCTGCGGGAGCGGGGGGCCGGCGGGACGCCGGAGCTGTCCGTGTCGCCCGACGGCCGCTACGCGACGGCGGGTCCGGCGGCGTTCGATCTGGAGACCGGCGAGGGTGTCTGCGTGGCCGGTGACGGCGACCGCAAGGAGATGCACCTGCTGTCCGTCACCAACGACGGGATCGGCTACGGGTACGTGACCGAGGAGACCGAGGGCCCCCAGACCGGGGTCCAGGTCGACCTCGCCGGCGGCGAGCCCGAGGCGCTGCCCGCCGGCACCGACCTCCCGTTCCGCCCCCTGCGCGACACCGCGCTGTTCATCCCCCTGATCGGCGGCGGCGACACCCCCGTGGTGCAAGTGCTGCATCAGCGGTAGGGCGGCGGCTCACGGCTCCAGGCAGCGCAGTGATGCGCCTTTCCACCCCGCTGGGCGAGAAGGGGAGCCCGCTCCGGGGATGCCTCGGTCCCGGACTCACCCGGAGCCCTCTTGGTCCCGGGACTCCAGAATGCGCAGGACGTTGCCTGCGTGTCCGTAACCCGACCGAGGCGGTCGCGGACCGTCTGTCGTCGAAGGCGCCGGCGTGGGTTCGGCCGGTGCACGGAAGAAATAGCCGACGCCGCGTGCCGAGACGATCGACTCGCTGCCCAGGGCGGTGGAGTCCAGCTTGCGGCGCAGCCGTGAGATCGCGAACTTGACCTTGGCGGTGTCCTGTTTGACGGGCTCGTCCCAAGCCCTCGACAGCAGCTTGGCCAAGGACTGGACGACGCCCGTGTTGCGCACGAGGAGGTCGAGTACGCGGAATTCGGTGGGCGTGAGCATCAGGGGCACGCCGGCCACGCTTGCTTCCCTGCGCAGGGAATCCAGCCGCAACAGGCCGTCGTCATAGATCTGATCCGCCCACTTGCCGGGTGCGGCGTGCCGGTGGAGCACTCTCTCGATTCGGGCGATGAGCTCCTCGGCGTGGAACGGCTTGACCAGGTAGTCGTCTGCACCGGTGTTCAGCAGATGCACACGCGTCTGGACATCGTTGCGGGCCGTCACGACGATCACGGGGACATCACTGACTGCTCGCAGGCGGTGGAGGAGTTGACTGCCGTCCATGTCGGGGAGACCCAGGTCGAGCAATACCACGTCAGGTCGCTGAGCGTACGCCTCACGCAGCCCGGCCTGCCCGTCGCGCTCGTAGGTGGCGGCGTAGCCCTTCCTGTTCAGGACCATGCACAAGAGCTGGGATACGTTCTCATCGTCCTCGATGAGGAGAAGCCGATTCTTGCGAGGGGGAGCGACCGACCCCGGTGCGGCGGACGGCTGCACGCTGTTGCGGGGCGACACGTTCTCTCCTGCCTTGTCGTCGTGCTCGCCCTCACCGGCCTCGTCGGGTAAGCGGCGTACCTCGACCGCAGTTGCGGTCACGCCGCGGTCGATCAGGAACGAAACGGTCATCTCGTAGCACGCGGTGCAGGCGCGCACCTCCCTGCCTTCCACCAACAGGACGTACCGCGCACGCCGGCCGCACGATCGGTCGGCGATGGCTGTCGAGCACACGTGAGACGCCGCCGCGGCGGCGGACGCCAAGTCACGCTGCCGGACCCGCCGAGCCGCCGACCGACAGGCATCCGAGCAGTATCGGCGCGGCCGTCCCGTGCGTGCAGTCGGCGGCAACGGCCCGCCGCACCCTTGGCAGTCGGCGACTGTCGCCCCCACTCACGGCCCCTTCCTTCGATACGCGGCGATCCGGGCACGAAACCACTTTCGTGTCGACCCGGCGGGTGCGATTCCGTGAGTGCCCCTTGGCCGCCGCCGACAGCCCATGTTCTCCTGGTTGGAGAGACCTGGCCGTCTCTCGACGGCCAGGCCCCTCGGGTGTCACGACCGCTCGGGCTCGCCAGCGTCGACGATCATGTCACCGACCGCGATGAGAGCCCTTGCCCACACGGCAAGGGTCTCGTCGTGTCTCAGGCCCGCCATCGCCTCTACGGCTTGCAGCATGGCGCGCACTCCCGACCACCACGAGTCGCTCTTTCGCGGGTGCCACCTCTCGGCCGACCGTCGTCCGGACGCATCGGGTCGGTCGCCCTCCGCGTTCTCGCTCGGATCGTCCGATCGGGGGACCTGGCACATCGGCACCTCCTCTCGACAGCGACCGCGACCATCGCGAGCTGTCGCGACGTGCACGCGGTGGTCGTCAGGAGTCGCAAGCACACCGTGCGAGAGGAGCGAAACAATGTGTGGTTCCCGTCTCGGGAAGTGACCTGCTCACCATCCCCCGCGGAAGGGCTGACCGGCAAGGACGTGCAATCAACGTAGCGCGCCGCCACGCGGATCAAGAGCCTCGCCTGCCGCTGAGTCGCTGGCCCGCGCCGGAGTGGACAAGGTCGCCTTCACCGGCTCGCCGGACACCGCCCGCAAGGTCGCCGCCGTGTGCGCCGAGACCCTCACGCCGGTCCTCGTCGAGGGCGGTGGCAAGGACGCGGCGATCGTGGGTCCCCGTCTCGGCCGGGCCGCGCTGGAGCGGGCCGCGGAGGCGATCGTGTGGGGCGCCATGGCCAACGCCGGGCAGACCTGCGCCGGCGTCGAGCGGGTGTACGCGGTCAAGGACGTGCACGAACGGCTGGTACAGCCATCATTCGCCGCGCCCGCCGGCTCGAACCAGGCACCTCCGGCCGTGAAAAGGCCGCCGACTACAGCGCCATGACGCTTCCCTCGCAGCTCGGCACGGTCGAGTACCACGTCAAGGAGGCCGTGACCGCGGGGGCCCGCGCGCTCCTGGGCGGCCCCGGGTCCGCCCAGCGGCCCTACGTCCGCCCCGTCGTGCTCGTCGACGTGCCGGAGGACTCACCCGCCATGCGCGAGGAGACCTTCGGCCCGGTCGTCGCGGTCAACGCCGTGGCCGACCTGGACGAGGCCGTCCTGCGCGCCAACGACTCCCCGTACGCTCTCGGCGCCGCCGTCTTCACGCGCACCCGCCGCGAGGGCCTGGCGGTGGCGGCCGGGCTGCGCGCCGGCGCGGTCTCGGTCGGCTCGGTGCTCGGCTATGCCGCCGTCCCCGCGCTGCCCTTCGGCGGCAGCGGGCTGTCCGGGTACGGGCGCATCCACGGCGCCGAAGGGCTGCGCGCGCTCGCCGCGCCCGCGTCGGTCACCGTACGCCGCTTCCACCCGTACGCGGACCTCACCTCGTTCGCCACCCCGCGAGCACGGGCGGCGCGGGCGGTGGAGTTCGCCCGGCGGCTGCACGCGCTGCGCTGATCCGCCGCCCCGCGCCGGCAGCAGCCCGCCGACGTTCAGCGAGAGTGGAGCCTCACAGACATCCGATCTCATCCGCGCCAAGGCTGTTCGATCCGTCAACTGCTGGCTACACTCCCGAAACACCTCCGATGTATCCGGGTGTGGGGAGCAGTCAGATGGGCAGACGCACCATGACCGGGCTGAGCATGCTTGCGCTGTGCGCGGCACTCACCATCCCCTCAGCCGCAGTCGATACCTCACCGTCATCCGATCTCCCGGCTGCGCATGCCGCGGCGGCCGGGTCCGACCCCGGTTCCGTTCTCTGGTATGACGAGCCCGCCCCGGATACGCATGACGGCTGGGAGCAGCGGTCGTTGCCGATCGGCAACGGTGCGATGGGTGCGTCGGTGTTCGGCGGTGTCGAGGCCGAGCGCCTCCAGTTCAACGAGAAGACGCTGTGGACCGGCGGGCCGGGCGTGGCCGACTACAACTTCGGCAACTGGGACGAGCCCCGGCCGGGCGCGCTGGAGGAGGTCCGGCAGCGGATCCAGGACGAGGGTCAGGTGACCCCGGAGTACGTGCGGGACAAGCTCGGCCACGCCTCCGACTCGCCCCGGCACCGCCGCTTCGGGGCCTACCAGAGCTTCGGCGACCTGCGGCTCGACTTCCCCGATCAGGCGGCACCGGTCACCGGATACCGCAGGGACCTGGACATCGGCCGGGGCGTCGCGGGGGTCTCCTACCGGTCCGGCGACGTCCGGTTCACCCGCGAGTACTTCGCCACCGCGGCGGACGGCGTCATCGCCGCCCGCATCAGCGCCGACCGGCCCGGTCAGGTGGACCTCACCTCCCGGATCGGCGTCCCGCCCAACCGGACGAGCGCGGCCGGGGCCGACGACGGGAGGATCACCGTGAGCGGCGCGCTCGACAGCAACGGCCTGGCGTACGAGGCCCAGCTTCAGGTGCTCAACGACGGCGGCTCGCGCACCGACGGAGACGACGGCACGGTGCACGTACGGGATGCCGACGAGGTGACACTCGTTCTCGCGGCCGGGACCGACTACGCCGCCGACTACCCCGACTACCGGGGCGAGGACCCGCACGCCCGGGTGACCTCGCTGGTCGACGACGCGGCGGCCAAAGGCTACGGCGCACTCCTGCGCGACCACGAGGCCGACCACGCCGAGCTGTTCGACCGCGTCGCGCTCGACCTCGGCGGAGAGATGCCCGATGTGCCGACCGACGAGTTGCTGAGCCGGTACGGCGAAGGGCCGGAGGCGGCCGACCGCGCGCTGGAGGAACTGTTCTTCCGGTACGGCCGCTATCTGCTGGCCGCCTCCTCCCGCCCGGGCTCGCTGCCGGCGAACCTGCAGGGGGTGTGGAACGACATGGAGGCCCCGCCCTGGCAGGCCGACTACCACCTCAACATCAACCTGCAGATGAACTACTGGCCGGCCGACGTCGCCAATCTGTCCGAGACGGCCGAGCCGTTGTCCGCCTACGTCGACGGTCTGCGGGAGCCGGGACGGGTGACGGCGAAGCAGATGTTCGGGGTCGGGCAGGGGTGGGTCGCCCACCACGCCTCCAACATCTACGGGCACACCGGCGCCTGGGACCACCCGGCGTACTTCTTCCCCGAGTCCGGTGCCTGGCTCGCGGACCAGCTCTACGATCACTACCGCTTCACCCTCGACGAGGACTACCTCACCGAGGTCGCCTACCCGGTGATGAAGGAGGCGGCGCAGTTCTGGATCGGGAACCTGCGCACCGACCCGTCCGACGGCACCCTGGTCGCCACCCCCAGCCGCTCCCCGGAGATCGGTCCGGCGACCGCCGGCGCGTCGATGTCCCAGCAGATCCTCTGGCACCTCTTCACGGACACCGCCGAAGCCGCCGCCAAGACCGGCGACAAGGCCTTCGCCAAGCGGGCGGCCACCGTCCTGGACAAGCTGGACCCGGGGCTGCGGGTCGGCTCGTGGGGGCAGTTGCAGGAGTGGAAAGCCGACCGGGACGACCCGGACGAGCACCACCGGCACGTCTCGCATCTGTTCTCCGTCCACCCCGGCCGGCAGATCTCCCCGACCACCACGCCGGGGCTCGCCGAAGCCGCCAAGGTCTCGCTGAACGCCCGCGGGGACGACGGCACGGGTTGGAGCAAGGCATGGAAGATCAACTTCTGGGCGCGGCTCCTCGACGGCGACCGCGCGCACAAGCTGCTCACCCAGCAGCTTGAGCACAGCACTCTCCCCAACCTCTGGGACACGCATCCCCCGTACCAGATCGACGGCAACTTCGGCGCCACCGCCGGGATCGCCGAAATGCTGCTGCAGAGCCACCTCGGCACGATCGACGTCCTGCCCGCCCTGCCGAGCGCCTGGGAGGACGGGAGCGTGGACGGGCTGAAGGCCCGTGGCGCGTTCACCGTGGGCGCGACCTGGCGCTCGGGCAACCCCACCGAGATCCGGCTCGCCTCGGCCAAGGGCGGGGACGCCGTGCTGCGGCACGAGGCGTTCCGCGGAAAGGTCCGGGTCTACCGTGACAACGGCAGGCCCGCCGACTTCTCCACCGACGGCGACGCACTCACGCTCCCGACGGGGGCCGGGGCGAAGTACCGCATCGTTCCGCAGGCCGCAGTGACGCTCGATGTCACCGACGAGGTGCAGCGCCCCGGTGCCCGCATACCGCTCTCCGTCACCCTCGCTGCGGCGGACCGCACCCCGATGCCCGCGTCCCGCGCGGCCGTCGAGCTTCCCGAAGGCTGGTCTGCCGACCCCGGCAGCGTACGGCTCAGGCCGTCCCGCCCGGGGCGGTCGGCCACCGCCGACTTCGTCGTCACCATCCCGGAGAACGCATCCGACGGCACCCACACGATCAGGGGAGTGGTGAGCACCGACGAGTGGGAGCTGCGGGCGCCTGTACGCATCAAGGTGTTGCGGAACGGCGTCGCCCTCGGCAAGCCGGCGACCCCGTAGAGTCCCACCGCCGGCGGGGTGCCCCAGCGAGCCGTGGACGGGCCGCCGACCCGGGAGCTGACCGGGGCGCGGGGCGTTCATTCGGCGACTTGGTGCTCCCCTCTCAAGGAGTGCGTGCCGTCGGGATCGACGCCGGGCTGTCGGGCAGGTCGAGTCCCACGGGTAACTGGCCTGCGATGTGGAGAGCGTGGACGACGTCGTGAACGCCGGTGCCGGCGGTCAGCAGGTCACGGCGGAGGAGGGCTTCGGCGGTGCGCAGGTGGGCACGGACGGTGTTGCGGCTGATGCCGAGGCGGCGGGCGGCCTGCTGGCCGTCGGTGTTGGCGTCGATCCACGCCTGAAGGGTGCGGCGCTGCGGGGCCTGCAGAGGCAGCAGGAAAGTGCGGGCCCAGGCGGCGGCGGGTTCGGAATCCAGCAAGTCCGCCAGGCTGGGAGGCGTTGGGGGCTCGTCGGGTTCGATCGTGGTGCAGCCGCTGGTGAGGGCGAGGGCGAGGTGGACGGCCGCGCGGGAGCGGGCATCGGCGAGATCCAGGCCGAGGGCCGCTTCCGCACGCTTGATGTGGGCGGTGACGGTGTTGCGGCTGAGGTCGAGCAGGCGTGCCACAGCCGCTCGGGGCATGCTCGTCACGAGGCGGGTGATGTCGACGGTGGTCTTCGGAAGGGAGTCCAGCGGGTGCAGGAGCGCACGGGCCCAGGCGAGAGCGGGCCGGCGTGGCAGGACCTCGCCCAACGGCGTCTGCCCCCGGTGAGAGACCACGCGCCCGGGGGTGGCCCGGGCGGCGGCCAGGGCGTGGGCGGCCTGCCCGTACGCCTCAGCCGTGGAGCTGAGCGGATGCGGATCGCTGACACCCATCGCATAACCGGGGTTGTCCCGTACCAGGCGGTGCAGCTCTGCGCCCAGGCCACCGGCGTGCCCGCCGGAGCCGTACCCGTCCCGGGTACCGGCGTCGTCCGCGATGAGACAGATCACGTGCTCCTTGAAGACCGGGCAGTGCACCAGCAGATCGGGACCGTGGTAGCCGGAGGGATCCTGGTAGGCCCGCACGATCCTGTCGCGGTCGGCAGGCAGGCAATGCAGCAGATGGACACGCAGCCGGTCGGCCTCCAGCAACGGTGGAACGGCGCCGGTCGTCATGCGGCGGGCCAGCACGGGCCCCGCGACGAGCAGTGCCGAGAGCACGCCGAACCTCACCTGGCGCGCCTTGTACTGGAAGCCGCGCCAGGCCCGATCGCCGTCCATGGCGCGGCGGAGCAGTGTGATGACGCTGCCGGCGTGCGGGATCAGCGCAACCGCCTCCGGGCTCAGCGCCGACCGAGCGGCAGCCACCAGTACAGGGCGCGAATCGTGCACACCGAGAACCTCACAGCGTACGTTCCACTCGTCGGCCTGGGTCGCGGCCGCGGCCAACTGCCCGCCGGACATGCGCGCGAGCAGCGGAGCGAGCGAACGCAGAATCTCCCGGGGAAAGCCCGCGGTGGACGACTCCACCGTGTCCCCGTCCTCCGTGACCAGCGCGAAGTCCGCGCCGGTGTGCCGGTGCAGCCAGTGAAGGACCTCCCGCGCATCCGGCCCGTCCGGGCGTGATGCCTGGCGTCTCACCTCACGCAGCAGCCCTTCGAGCCCTGCAGTGTCCCCACGCACCTCTGCCGCGTCCACCCGGCCCCCACCCGCCTCTACCGGCCCCTGAACTCCGCTTTCGCCAGGACACCGCCGGCCTGCGAACGGCCGGCCACCGCTCGCACCCGGCCCGCGGCGGTCCGCACAGCCATATTCGCGCCCCACCCTGCCGGGCGGAAGCGGTACCGGCATTCTGGCGGGAGCGTCTTGACGGAACCTGGACATGACCGGGTCCGGGGCCCGGACGGCAGAGAGGCCCTCTACGCGACGTGCAGCCGGGAGCGGGGTTCGGCGGCGGCCGGGTGGCGGAGGTCCTCGAAGATGCGCAGCGCCCGCGTCCACGACGCCCGGGCGGCCTCGGCGTCGCCTATGCCGTCCTGCGCGTCGCCGAGAGCGGTGTGGGCCTTGGCGGCGTTCAGCAGATCTGCCGCATCGGGGGACTCCAGCAGCTCGATCGCGCGCCGGAAGCAGCGGATCGCCTCGTGCGGATCGCCCAGGCGGTGGTGGGCGCGGCCGAGGCTGTCCCAGGTGATGCCCATGAAGTACCGGTCGCCCACGCTCTCCTGCACGGCCAGCGCCTGCCGGGAGAGCGCCAGCGACGACTCGGGCCTGCCGAGCAGGCCGTGGATCCAGCCGATGATGTTCAGCTCGCGGCCCTCGCCGCGGCGGTCACCGGCCTGACGGTAGAGGGCGAGGGACTCGCGCGCGTGCTTCAGGGCCGGCTCCGGCTCGTCGCGTACCTCGTGCAGGACGGCCATGTAGTGGTGGACCTCCGCCTGACCGGCGAGGTCGCCATGGCTACGGCACAGCTCGTAGGCGGTTTCCAGATGCTCGCGGGCCTGCTCGATGCCGCCCAGGCGGAAGGCGGAGCGGGCCTGGTCGCACAGGGCGGCAGCCAGCTCGGGGTCGCCTGCGGGGTCGTCGGCCGTCCGGAGCGCTGCCGCGAGGACCGTTTGCAGCAGCCGGTTCTGCTCGATCCAGCGCCCATCGCGGTCGAGGTAGGCGCCCAGCCTGCGGCCCAGTCGGACGACGTGCCCGTCGAGGCCGGACGTCACGGCGAGTCGTACGGCCTCGGCGAGGGCACGCCGCTCGGTGGCGAACCAGGTGTAGGCCGGTGCCGCCTCCTCGAAGGCCTCGGGGGTGATGCCGGACGGCGGTGGGCCCAGGTCCGTGAGCCGGTCGCGGTGTGCCCACAGGGTCCGGCACGCGGCGTGGGCCGAGTGCAGGTAGTAGTCGAGCGTGCGGCACACGGCTGCCTGCCGTTGCTCTTCGTCATCCTGTTCGCGCGACAGTTCGGCGGCGTAGTCGCGCAGCAGATCGTGCATGGCAAATCTGCCGGGCGCCCGCTCGTCGAGCACGCTGGCCCAGGTCAACTCTCGTAGCAGGGCGCGGGCCTGCGGCGGCCCGATACCGCCCAGGGCGGCCGCCGCGCCGGTGCGGAACTCCGGCCCCGGGTGGAGACCGAGCATGCGGAACAGCCGGGCGGCGGCAGGGCTGAGGACGCGGTACGACCAGGAGAACACCGTCCGTACGTCCGCCATGAGCTCGCACCCACCGGAATCGGGCGTCCGGTCGGCCAGCGCGGTGAGCGTGATGCCAGGGCGGGCGGCGAGGTGGGCCGCAGCCAGGGCCAGGGCCAGGGGCAGCCGCACGCATCCGTTCACGAGGTCCGTCACCGCACCCCGCCGGCCCTCCAACTGCTCGGCTGTCAGGCGCCCGATGAGCAGTTGCCGTGCCTCTTCGGTACTGAACGGCTCCAGCACGATCTGGTCCGCACCGGTCGCGGCAATGAGACCGGGAAGCCGGTGCCGGCTGGTGATCAGGGTGGCGCATCCCGGCGCGCCGGGCAGCAGCGGTAGCACCTGACCGTCGTCGCGGGCATTGTCGAGAACCACCAGTACCCGCCTGCCCGTCAGCAGGCTGCGGAACAGACCCGTGCGGGCGTCGGTGCCCTCGGGGATCTGGCTGTCCGGGATCCGCAGGGCCTGCAGAAAGGCCCTCAATGCCTCGGCCGGCTCGGTGGGACGGTCCGCCGCGGCGAACCCGCGCAGGTTCACGTACAACTGCCCGTCGGGAAACCGCTCCGCCGCCCGGTGGGCCCAGTGCATCGCCAGCGCGGTCTTCCCCACCCCGGCGGTGCCGACCACGGCACAGATCGTCGCCTCCGGCGAGTCTCCGTCCGCTTCCGGCAACAACCGGTCCAACCGGCGCAGATACGCCTCCCGCCCGGTGAACCCGGCGACACCGGGCGGCAGTTGCGCGGGCCGTACGGCTTGCGGGGCATCGCCGGGCGGGGCCTCGGACTGTCCCGCGCCGGGCTTGTGCGGCTCCTGACGCCGGTTCAGATCGCGGCTCCGACGCAGAATCCGCTCGTGCAGCCGGCGCAGCTCCGGCCCCGGTTCCTCACCGATCTCCTCGATGAGGGACGCGCGTGCACGGGCGTACACCTCCAGGGCGTCGGACTGCCGCCCGGAACGGTACAGCGCGAGCATCAACTGCCCTGCCAGCGGCTCCGCCAACGGGTGCTCCACCACCTCCGCCGACAGACCCGCCACCGACTCCGCATGCCGGCCCAGCTCCAGCTCCAGGTCGTACCACTCGGTCAGCAGCGTGACCCGCTCACGCTCCAATCCGGCCCGCACCTGCTCCGCCCACTCACCGCGCAGCCCGGCCAGCGGTGTGCCGCGCCACAGCGCGCTCGCCTCGCCGAACAGCTTGGCGGCCCGCTCCGGATCGTCGGCCCGCTCCGTCCTTCCCTGACCCGCCAGTGCGCGAGCACGTTGCAGATCGACGCTTTCAGGGGCGATGTCCAGCACGTATCCGCCGTTGCCGCGGCGCAGCACCGGAGCGTGCGGACGGTCCTGCGCCGCCTCCCGAAGCAGCCGGCGCAGCCGGGAGACGTAGGTGTACAGCACGTCACGCGGGGCGCCGGACGACTCGTCGCGCCAGACATGCCTCATCAACGTCTCGACCATGACCGGTCTGCCGGGCGCCATCGCCAGCACCGCCAGCACACTCCGCTGCTGCGGCGGCCCCAGCGGGTACTGCCGACCGTCCGCCCCGCGAAGTTCCACCGGGCCCAGCAGTCGTAACTCGCTCACTCCGTCGATCCTCCACTTGTTCTGCTACGACTCATCGGGTCACGGCGGTGAACGGAGGGGAAAGGTCGGGCGCGGGGGTCACCCGTGAAATCCGTACCCGGGTCGAGACGCACCCGGGTACGAGGAAGCCGCGACCAAAGAAGAATGCGCGGCACGGTGGAAGGTTTCGAGGTCGAGGGTTCGTCGCGAAAGCTGCTTGAACACGGTGTACGCCGACCAGTTCACTCTTCGTTTCGATGGACAGACCCCACTCGCCGGACGGGGACCACCGCTCACCGTGCAACAGATGGACCGTCACCGTAGGAGACGCCCCATCCATCGGGCAATGTGCACGGTGCTCAAATCCGGGCTCCGGTTGTGCACGATGCTCAGGCCGGCCGTCAGATTCCTGCAAGGTCACGTACCAGTACTTGGTGGCACATTCGACGCAGCCCGAACGCTGATCGGCATCCTGCCGACCGGGCACATCACAGCGTTCATCACCAACGAGGGGGACACGTACATGCGCATGAAGACACGAGTGGCAGGTGCCGCCATGGCGGGGGCCGTTCTGCTGCCCGTCGGGGCGTCCACCGCCTTCGGTGAATCCGCGTCGACGGGATCGGCCGCGGAGGCCACTCGGACCTGCTCCGCAGACCTCCCGGACGATCCCACAGCGGCGACGAATCACTTCCTGACCCGCATCCACACGCTGGAGAGCCAGGGCCTGACGCAGGCCCGGATCGACGCGAAGCTGGCCGAGGACGACTGCCTGGAGCGAGTTGACCAGGGCGGAGAGGTCGGCACCCGCGCCAACCCGGACGACGAGATCACCATCTCGAAGCCGGTCTTCTACAAGGTCAGTGGGACGAACAAGTACTTCAGCCGCGCCGCCTGGAAGTGGATGAAGGTTCCCGACAAGGTCAAGGGGTACGACGGCTTCAGCCTCAGGTTCAGCAAAAAGGTCGCCCCCGTGTCCCACGTCCTCCGCTACCGGGGCAAGAACCTCGGCTGGAAGTCGACCAGTCAGGCAGAGACCTCCCACACCCGCGGGTCGGGATTCATCTTCAACGAAGGACCGAGGATCACCGGGCCCGTCATCGCGGACATGCAGGGCTTGACGGGTGAACTCGGTATCACCTTCAGGAAGGCATCGACCGGCTGCACGACCATTCAGGGGTTCTCGAAGTACGGCCACACGTGGAACTCCACCAACGTGACCGGCATCACGATCGGCGCCACCTCCATCGGCTACACCTGGTCGAGTACCAGCAGCAGGTGGCAGCAGGCCAGCCAGCCCAGCAGTGAAGTCCGCATCTGCCGGTAGAAGCGGCTGCGCGGACAACGACGGTCGGCGCCCCTGCGTGGGGCGCCGGCCCGGCTTGCTCGCGCCCTCCGGATACGCCTCCAGGAGCACGTCGGCTCAGTCGCCGCACCACCGGCACAGACGCCGGTGCAGGTGCGTGCACAACTGCACTGGTCTCCGCCGGCCGTGGCCGAGGCGTGTCCCGCACCCCGCACCCCCGCTTTGCTTGAAGTTGCTTGAAAGCAGCAGCTTTCGCGCACATCTTGACACGCTGTTCCGCCTCCGGGAGATTCTTGGGCACCAGCGATGTCCAAGCCGGGGAGCAACGCATGCAGGAAGCATCTGGAGTCTCAAGACGGGCAGTACTGGGCGGAGCGGCGGCCACGGGAGCCATGGCCGCCCTGGGGACTGCGGGCACCGCGAGGGCCGCCGAAACGGCCGGAACGGCCGGGACGCCCGGTCGGCCCGCGGGGCAGACCTCGATGGTGAAGCAGCCCTTCGACGTGTACCCGACCGTGCGGGTCGGGGTGATAGGAATCGGCAACCGCGGAAGCGGGATGGCCGACGGGTGGGCCGCCGTACCCGGATGCGTGGTGCGCGCGGTCTGTGATGTGCGGGCCCCACGCGCGAAGGCCAAGGCCGATCAGCTCGTGGCGGACGGCAAGCCGCGGCCCCTGGAGTTCGGCGGTTCGCAGGATGCGTACAAGGAGATGCTCAAGCGCGACGACATCGACCTCGTCTACATAGCCACCCCCTGGGAGTTCCACTACGAGCAGGGCAAGGCCGCGCTGCTCGCCGGCAAGCACGTGCTGGTCGAGTTGCCGATCGCCACCGAGCTGGACGAGCTGTGGGATCTGGTCGACACCTCGGAGCGGACCCGTCGCCATCTGCTGCTCTCGGAGAACGTCTCCTACGGCCGCAACGAACTGGCAATGCTACGTATGGCCCACGACGGCGTGTTCGGCGACATCACCAACGGCCACGGCGGATACCTCCACGACCTGCGGGAACTGCTGTTCTCCACCACGTACTACACCGACTCCTGGCGGCGGCTGTGGCACACGCGCTCCGTCGCCTCCTTCTACCCGATGCACGGCCTGGCCCCCATCGCTGCCGCGATGGACATCAACCGCGGGGACCGGATGGTCACCCTGCGCGCCACGGCCACCGAGCCCAAGGGACTGGCCGACTACCGAGCCCGGTTCGTGCCCGAGGGCCACCCGGCGTGGAAGGAGACGTACGTCAACGGCGATCTCGTCACCTGCTTGATCGACACCGCCGACGGCCGCATCATCCGGGCCGAGCACGATGTCAGCTCGCCTCGGCCCTACAGCAGGATCAACACGATCGCCGGCAGCCGCGGCATCTTCGAGGACTACGCCGGTCCGTCTCCGACCGGTGGCCGGGTCTACGTCGAGCCCGACCACGGCGGCCATTCCTGGCGGGACTTCAAGGCGATGCGGGACGAGTACGACCACTGGCTGTGGAAGAAGATCGGCGACGACGCCGCCAACAACGGCGGGCACGGCGGCATGGACTATGTGCTGCAGTGGCGCACGGTCCAGTGCATGCGCGCCGGCCTGGTGCCGGACATGGACGTGTACGACGCGGCGGTGTGGTGCTCACCGGTGCCGCTCAGCGTGATGTCGCTGGAGAACAAGGGGCGTCCGGTCCCGGTGCCGGACTTCACCCGCGGATCCTGGGTGAACATCCGTCTCGGTCTCGACACGCGCGACTCGGACATGCCGCCCGTGCCCTGAGCAGTGCTCGCTCACGTCGCCCCGGATCGATCCCACTCAACCTCAGGCCGCCCATCGGCCCAGTCTCCCCGGAGGAGAGGAAACGCTCATGCCGATTGAGCCATCCCGCGCCGCCCTGTCCCGAAGATCCTTCGCCGTGGCCGGAGCGGGGGCCGTGCTGCTGCCCGCGACCGTCCTCGCGGGCGCCGCCCGCGCCGCCGACGCCGCGCAGACCGAGGTCACCGTCTCTCCCCTCGACCTCGACGGACCGGCCGTCACCACCGTCACCGTCACCGTCCGCAACACCTCTCCCCAGCGAGTGCGTGACCTGCGGGTGAGCTTCTCCGGGCCGGTCGGCTGGGTGGTGGAGCCGGAGCTACGGACCGTCAAGGGCGGCATCGCCCCGAACGCCTCCGCCACCGTGACCTTCGAACTGCTGGTCCCGGCACCGAGTTCCGGCTTCCAACTGCTCAACTTCACCGCGACCGCGTGCTACGAAGGCGGCGACGGCCTCGCCTCCGCCACCGTCACTCGCACGGAGCGACGCGGTGAGCCGCTGCCCACGCTCGCGGCGGCGTACAACAACGTCGGCATCACCGATGAATCGAACACCACGCCAGGCGACTTCGACGGCGGCGGCAACAGCTTCTCAGCCCAGAAGCTCGCCGACGTGGGCCTGGTCCCGGGCGCGTCCGTCACCGCTCTCGGCGCCGATCTGACCTGGCCGGACGTCACGCCGGGGGCCAGGGACAACGTGTCCAGCGGCGGCCAGGCGATCTCCCTCAGAGGATCCGGCAGCAGGCTGGTCTTCCTCGGCTCGGGGGTCGGCAACAATGCAGTGGGCAGCGCCCGGGTCTTCTACTCCGACGGCACGAGCAGCAGTGGCAGCTTCGGCTTCCCCAACTGGTCGTTCCAGAACGTCACCGACCACGGCGCGACCCAGATAGCCGCTTCGAACGGCCGCAACCGCCAGGACGGTTACGGCAACGCAGGCGTCACGTACAGCGTCTTCGCCCATTCCGTGCCGCTCCAGGCGGGCAGGACGGTGGACTTGGTGGTGCTGCCGGGGCAGGGCGGCATCCACGTCTTCGCCATGGCCATCGCCCCCTGAAGCGCCACGAGCAGCATCCGAACCACTTCTGAAGCCGGACCGTCCTGTCCACCCGACGGCGGACAGGACGGTCCGGGCCTCCCCGTCGGCCTCAGGCCAGGGCGAAATAGCGCAGCCACACGTACAGACCCGCGATGGAGACGGTGAGGGCGGTGACGACGAGGCCGTAGCGGCTGAACTTCCAGAACGAGATGTGGTGGCCTTCGCGCTCGGCGATGCCGATGACGACGACGTTCGCCGAGGAAGCGATGACGGTGGCGTTGCCGCCGAGGTCGGCCCCCAGGGCGAACGCCCACCACAGCATTCCGGCCTCGCCGGTGCCGCCCGAGGCGGCGACGATTTCCTCGACGATGGGGCTCACCGAGGCCACGACGGACGTGGCGATTGAGATCGCCCGCAACAAGGACGGCTCGGTGGTCGTGTTCCCTGCGCTGCCCGCGTCGGCGTAGGGCGCTCGCCCCGCTTGGTGAGTGGTGCGGTTCTGCCCGCCGCCGGCTGCCCCGGGGTATCGGTGTCTACGCCCGCAGGGACAGCACCGTCCAGGCGGCCGTCGCCACCGTCGCGGCGCCGAGTTTGAGGAGGGTGAGGCGGGTCAGCAGGCGGTCGTCCCACTCCTCGCCGGTGCCGGAGGCGAACCGCAGGGCCGGGGTGGCCGCGCGGCCCAGTGCGAAGCCGAGGCCGGCCGCCAGCGCCACGCCCGCGTCGTTGCCCAGCAGCACTCCCAGCGCGAGGGCGTACGGCAGGCTCGCCGACACGTAGGTCCGCACCCCGGTGCCCATCTCGAACCCGAACTGGAGTGCGCCACGGGCCAGATGCCGTTGCAGTACGTCCTGCGGGACCTGCCGCGCGTTCTGCGGCAGCCGCAGGCGCAGCACCCCGGCGTCACGTGCGACGGCGAGCAGCCCGAGGGCGACCGTCGCCCCCGCGCGCCAGTCCGCCGGGACCGGTGCGACCAGCCCGGAGGCAAGCCACAGCACGGTGGCCGACAGCAGGGCGCCGAGCAGCAGCCCGGTGGAGAAGACCCCCAGCACGGTGGTCTGTCGATGAACGGCCCGCCAACCTGGCGAGGCAAGCGCGTGCGCGCTGTTCCGCGTTCAAACGGAGCCGGAGAGCGAGTAGCCGGCCAGACCGCCGAGGACCGTCCAGGTGAGCAGCGGACCGTACCAACTGGCCGCCACCGCACCGCAGCTCAGCACGAGCATCGGCACCGCCGGGTCGGTCAGCCGACCGCGCCACGCCGGCCTGGCCGGTCCCGTACCGAGCTGCCCCAAGTCACGCCCCGCCGACGAGGGTGCGCCAGGTCTGCTGGCCGACGATGCCGTCGACGGTCAGCCCGGCGCCGCGCTGGAACTCCCGGGTCGCGTTCGCCGTGAGCGTTCCGAACTTGCCGTCCACGGTCAACGGGTAGCCGTGCTTGACGAGTTGGACCTGGGCGGCGCTGACGGCGTCGCCGGCGTCGCCCTGCCGGACGGTGACCACCAGGTGGGTCCAGGTGGTCGCGTTGACCGTGCCCGTCGCCGGCAGACCCTTGGCCTCCTGGAAGCCGGTGACCGCGGTCGCGGTGTTGGGCCCGAAGATCCCGTCCGGCTCGGTGGCGAACTGGTGGTGGCCCAGGAGGTGCTGGGCCGTGGACACGTCCGGGCCACGCGAGCCGTCCCGCAGCGTGGGCCAGGTGATCGCGCCCTCGCAGCCGCAGTCGGTGGTCCAGCGGCAGATGGACCGCACCCAGCCGGAGCCGGAGTTGAAGTAGCCGTCGTGGCAACGCCGCTCGATGCCGCAGCCGCAGGCGCCGCACGCGCCGCTGAACGCCCACAGCCAGCCGTCGTAGGAGCCGGAGTAGCACTGGTTGGGCCGCAGGGTCCAGGTCACGCCGTCGTTGCGGTGGAAGCCCTCGTGCGGGCCGCTCGTCTCACAGGCGGCGGCGTGCACCGTGCTCGGGCCGCAGCCGGGGGAGCAGTCGTGCGTCGAGGCGTAGGAGGGGCAGGCGCCCTCCCAGATGTCGTAGCCGTCCGCGTACGCCTCCCTGGCGGCCCCGAAGACGCCGAGGGCGGCGAAGCCCACGACCGTCGCCGATTGGAGTACGGTGCGCCGCCGGGGCGCCAGGCTCGGCAGCGAGGAGGTGCTGCGGCGGCGGGTGGGCCGGTCGGCGGCGCCGGAACGGCGAAGCTGGGGAACCTCGTCGAGGGTGGTCATCACGCGCTCCTCGGCTGACTGGTGTGGTGGGGGGCTGCGGCGACCAGGTCGCCCAACGCGTCGGCGGAGCCGAGCGGTTCGCTGCGCACGACGCGCCCGGTGGTGCTGACGAGCACGGCGAACGGGGTCGCGATCGCGTCGTACGCGGTGAAGAGGTCGGGCCGGTTCCCGGTGACCGGCACGCCGGCCTCCGTGGCGGGGGGTGCGTCGCCGGCGTAGACGGCGCGTACCGCGGGCGGCCCGTCGAGGCGGCCGGCCGCCGCCAGCACCTCGGCGCAGGTGCGGCATTCGGCGCTCAGGAAGAGCAGCAGCGTCTCGCGGTCCTCGGCCAGCAACTCGTCCGCGTGCGGCGCGGCGCTGCCGGGCGTGACGCCCAGCCGCCCGGGCGAGCGGACCACCGCGCCCCGGGAGAGCTGGTGGACCTGCCGTACCAGCCCGGACACCACCAGGGCGAGCAGGGCGATGGCGACCCAGGACAGGATCAGGGCGCTGGTGGTGAAGTCCACTTTCAGTGGCCTCCTTCGACGGCGGGTACGGCGCCGGTGTGGGCCGGCGGCCGTGCTGTGGCGACGGGTCGGCCCATGGCGGCCGGCAGCACCCAGAGCAGGGCCGCCAGGGTCACGGCGGCCAGCGCCGCCGTGGTCCACTCGGCCGCGCCCCCGGGCGGGTTGCCGGTACCCGCGGCCAGCGTGGCGCCGATGGCGGCCAGCCCCGCGAACGCCCAGGCCCGGCCGGCGACCCAGGAACTCAACGGGACGTCGGTGCGCGAGCAGCCGCAGGGGCCGCCGTGTCCGGCGGCCAGGGCGTATCCGGTGTAGAGGGCGTAGCAGGCGAACATCAGCGCCGCAGCGCCGAGCGCGGCGGCGAGCGCGGCGCGGTGGCCGGCGAGCAGCGCGGCGACACCGGCGACGGCGAGCAGGATCTCGGCAGCCGTGGCCGCTCGCGCGACCGGCGCCACGGCGCGCCGAGGCAGCAGCCGGTGGGTGGTCAGCGCGTCGGGCAGTGCGGCGGGTCGGCTCAGGTGCGCGGCGCCGCCCGCGACGAGGGCCAGCAGCACCACGCCCGTCGCCGTGGCGGCGATCAGGGACGTCACCCCACGGCCCGCAGGTCGAGCGCGTCGACCAGCGTGGGCACGCGGTCGGCGGAGGTGTCGGCCAGCGGAACGATGGTCGCCCACACGTCCTCGCCGGAGAGCACGAAGAACGGGCGCCCGTCGGAGAGCGAGTCGCGGAACAGCTCGCCCGAGGACACCGGCGCACCCTGCCAGGGCGGGAGCTGAACGGTGTGCTCGCGGGTGGGCCGGCTCATCTCGACCAGGCCGAGCGTCGGCACTTCCTTGAGCACCGTGGCCGGCCGGGCCAGGCGGGTGCCGGCGGAGGCGTCCGGGGTGAGCGTGATGCCGTCGGCGTGCTCGGCGATGCCGAGGGTGCGCAGGAGCAGCAACACGTCGCTGAGCGCGGCCCGGTAGAGCCGGGTGATCAGGCTGAACCGCCGGCCCTGCCAGACCACCAGCGTCGGGTTCTCCACCTGCTGCGACTGCGCGTCGTAGTCGCTGGTGGTGGCGGTCCGCAACGTGCCGCCCTGGAAGGAGAGTTCGCTGTCGAAGCCGGTGATCCCCAGGGATGCCGCCACCGACTCGGCCAGGTCGGCCGGCCCGGCGGTGAGCTCGTGGAGGCGGCCGTCGGCGATCACCTCGACGACGGAGGTCGCGGGCCGTGTCAGGTCGAGGTCGGCGGCGAGGCGGTACGCGCTACCGTCCAACGCGCGGTGCTCAACGGCAGTGGATGACGCCACGTGGTCCTCCTGAGAACGGTGTCCCGAACCTGGTGCGCTGAACGGCGGTTAACTCTACCCGCATAGAATGACGGTGTACATACAAGCCGATCGCCTTTCCGGGGGTCCGCGCGCCTCGGTCGCCCGGCACCGGCACCGGCCCCGCCCCGGGGCGGCACCGTTCAGCCGCGTACCACCACGGGCGCCTCGCCGGGCGGCAGCACCTCGCCGATCACCGGGTGCCCCGGCACCTCGCCGGCCAGCAGCAACCCTCCCGAGGTCTGCGCGTCGGCCAGCAGCAGCCTTTCGACCTCGGGGAGGCCGCCGAAATCCACCCAGGGCTCGACCCACGCCAGATTGCGCCGGGTGCCTCCGCTGACGAAGCCCTCCACCGCCGCAGGCCCCGCCTCCGCCAGCAACGGAACCGCC
Source organism: Streptomyces sp. B5E4 (assembly GCF_039871555.1). NCBI lineage: Bacteria > Bacillati > Actinomycetota > Actinomycetes > Kitasatosporales > Streptomycetaceae > Streptomyces > Streptomyces sp. B5E4. The sequence continues at coordinate 51,305 of NZ_JBDPMI010000006.1, read as the reverse complement.
GCCGCGTGGATCGCCAGCGTCACACCGGAGGCGCGCGCCACCTTGTAGGCGTGGCCCAGCAGTCCGAACCCCGTGACATCCGTACCCGCCCGGATGCCCGCGGCCACCGCCGCGACCGAGGCGTCCCGGTTCAGCGCGGCCATCACGGCCACCGCCTCCGGAAAGACCTCCCCGGTCGCCTTGTGCCGGGCGTTGAGCACCCCGCTGCCCAGCGGCTTCGTGAGGGTCAACGCCCGCCCCGGCTCGGCCGCGTCCTGTCGCAGCATCCGCTCGGGGTGGACCATCCCCACCACCGACATCCCGTACTTGGGCTCCGGATCGGTCACGCTGTGGCCGCCCGAGACCTGGCAGCCCGCCGCGTGCGCCATGTCACGGCCGCCCCGCAGCACCTCGGCGGCCAGCTCCATCGGCAGCGTGTCCCCGGGCCAGGCGAGGAGGTTGATCGCCGCCCACGGGGTGCCGCCCATCGCGTAGACGTCGGAGAGCGCGTTGGCCGCCGCGATCCGCCCCCAGTCGTAGGCGTCGTCCACGACCGGAGTGAAGAAGTCGGCCGTGGTGACGACCGCGCGCTCGCCGTCGAGGCGGACCACGGCCGCGTCGTCCCCGCCGCCCTCAAGGCCGACCAGCACCTCCGCGGCCGGATCCTTCGGATGGCTGCTCGTCCCGGCCAGGGAGGAGACCAGGGCGTCGAGTTCGCCGGGGGGAATCTTGCAGGCGCAGCCACCGCCGCCCGCGTACTGGGTCAGTCGAACGGTCATCCGCGGGACGGTACGCCCGAACCCCCTTGCTCCGACAGGGGGACGGGTGCCTCGAACGGGGTCGTAGACTCCGTGCCGGAGGCGGGCGGGTGCCTGGTGGCCCCCACGGTCTTCAACACCGATGCGGTCGGGAACCCCGGCCGGGTGGGTTCGATTCCCATACGCCTCCGCCAGCAAGCCCCGCACGCGGTACGTGGTGCCCGCGGGGACGCCCGAGCGTCCGGCCGCCTGTGCCCCGGCGTCCAGAACGTGGCCGAACGGGCGGACGCCGCCTCCCAACCGGCGCGAGAAGGCGGATCCCGCCCGCCGCTGCGGCTTCGGGCGGCTGCCCTGGCGACAGGCGTCGTTCTCACGTAGGTTGAGCCCGGCCCTCCCGTCGCGTCGCCGCAGGTGAACGGGCGGGCGACCGCGGGAGCACACGCCCCCACGAAGTTCCGACGCTGTTCCGAGGCCACCGGGGAGGCCGGCGTTGACGGACGCCAGACGCCGCGTACCCCGCACCGACGCCCTGCTCACCGACACCCGGCTGGCCGACGCCGCACGGCGGCTGGGGCGCACCCTGGTCCGTCGCGCGGTCGCCGAGGCCCAACATCGGGTACGAGCCGGCGTGCTGGCCCCCGAAGAGGCCGCCGACGCGGCCGTCGCCGCCCTGCCGCGGAACGCCACCTCACTGCGCACGGTGGTGAACGCCACCGGTGTCGTCGTGCACACCAACCTCGGCCGCGCGCCGCTCTCCTCGGCCGCCGTCGAGGCGCTGCGGGCCGCGTCCGGCCCCACGGACGTCGAGTTCGACCTGAGCGACGGGCGCCGGGCCCGGCGGGGGAGGGGCGCGTTGGCCGCCCTCGCCGGAGCCGTCCCGAGCGCGGAGGCCGTCCATCTGGTCAACAACAACGCCGCCGCACTGGTGCTGGCCGCCACCGCCCTCGCCGCAGGGCGCGAGATCCTCATCAGCCGGGGGGAACTGGTCGAGATCGGCGACGGGTTCCGTCTCCCCGAGCTGGTCGAGAGCACCGGCGCCCGGCTGGTCGAGGTCGGTGCCACAAACCGCACCCACCTCGACGACTACGCGCGCGCCATCGGCCCCGACACCGGCCTCGTCCTCAAGGTGCACCCCTCCAACTTCCTCACCACCGGCTTCGTTTCATCCGTCCCGATCGGCGAACTCGCCACGCTGGGCATCCCTTTGGTCCACGACATCGGCTCCGGGCTGTTGCGGCCCCACCCCGCGCTGCCGGACGAGCCCGACGCCGCGACCTCCCTCGACCAGGGCGCCGACCTGGTCACCGCCAGCGCGGACAAGCTGCTCGGCGGCCCTCAGGCGGGCCTGCTGCTCGGCCGGCGCGACCTCGTCGAACGGCTCCGCACCCACCCCCTGGCCCGCGCGATGCGCGTCGACAAACTGACCCTCGCGGCCCTGGAGGCCACCGTTCTCGGCCCCCGGCCCCCGGTGGAACGCGCCCTGGCGGCCCGCGAAGCCGAACTCGCCTCCCGCGCCGGGACATTGGCGGCCGGGCTCACCGAACGGGGCGTTGCCGCCGAGGCGGTGCCCAGCGAGGCCCGGGTCGGCGGCGGGGGAGCGCCCGGCGTCACCCTGCCCAGCGCCGCCGTCGCGCTGCCCGCCGCCCTCGCCGGGCCGCTACGCGCCGGCGATCCGGCCGTGGTCGGCCGCGTCCACGGCGACCGGCTGCTGCTCGACCTGCGGACCGTACCCGAGGAGGACGACGCGAGACTGCTCGCCGCCGTTCTCGCCACGGTCACCGCGGCGCCGGGGGAGGCGTGATCGCGGCCCCCGGCCTGGTGATCGCGACGGCCGGCCATGTCGACCACGGCAAGTCGACGCTGGTGCGCGCCCTGACCGGCACCGACCCCGACCGGCTCGCCGAGGAGCGGCGGCGCGGCCTCACCCTCGACCTCGGCTTCGCCTGGACCACCGCACCCGGCGGGCGCGCCCTCGCCTTCGTCGACGTGCCCGGCCACCACCGCTATCTGGCCACCACCTTCGCCGGGATCGCCACCGCGCCCGCCGTGCTGCTGGTGGTCTCCGCCGAGGAGGGCTGGCGTCGGCAGACCGAAGAACACCTCGTCGCGCTCGACGCGTTCGGCGTGCGCACCGGGCTTCTGGTCGTCACCCGCGCCGATCTCGCCGACCCCGCGCCGGCCCTCGCAAAGGCGGTGGAACGGGCCTGCGGCACCGGCCTCGCCGGCGCGCCGGCCGTCGCCGTCAGCGCTCGCACCGGAGAAGGGCTCGACCTCCTCCTGGGTGAACTCGACGCGTTGGCCGCCGACCGGCCGTCGCCCGATCCGGCGGCCCCCGTCCGGCTGTGGCTGGACCGGTCGTTCACCATGGCGGGCGTCGGCACGGTCGTCACCGGCACCCTCGCCGCCGGCACCCTCGCCGAGGGCGACACCCTGCACCTCGCCCCCGCCGGCCGCACGGTGCAGGTACGCGGCCTTCACAGCCTCGGCCACGCCGTTCCCCGGGTGACCGGCCCCGCCCGCGTCGCCGTCAACCTCCGCCGCATCGCCGCCGACCAGGTCGGAAGGGGCGACGCGCTGCTCACCCCCGGGCGGTGGTGGACCACGGACCGCGTGGACGTCCGCTACGAACCCACGGGCGGGACGGACGACGGCGGCAGACCTCCGCGCCTGCCGGCCGAGCCTCTGGTCCACTGTGGCACCGCCGCAACCAGCGCACGGCTGCGGCCACTGGGCAGGGACGCCGCACGCCTCACGCTGCGCACTCCGCTGCCGCTCCACGTCGGTGACCGGCTGCTGCTACGCGACCCGGGGTCCCGGCTGCTGGTCGGCGCAACGGTGCTGGACCCGGAGCCGCCGCCGCTGACCGGCCGCGGAGCCGCCGCCATCCGTGCACGCCGACTGGCCGACATCGCCGAGCCGACCGACCCCGCCGTCCGTCTGGCCACCGCCGGCCTGGGCGAACGCGGCCGGCTTGCCGCCCAGGGGTACGCCGTGGAAGCGGGCGGCGAACGCTGGCTGTTCGACCGAGGGCACGCAGAGCGGCTGGGCGCCACCCTGGCCGCGGCGGTGCGGGAACACGCCGAGGCCCACCCCGCCGACCCGGGACTGCCGCTCGCCCAGGCCCGTCGACTCCTCGCGCTGCCGCCGGACACCGCCTGGGACGGCCTGGCCGCCGCGTCCGGCGTTGACCTGATCCTGCGCGACGAAAGGCTGTATCGCGCGGACGAGGCGGACCGGCTCCCCGCGGCGGTCGCCGCCGGGCTGACGGGGCTGCTCGACGATCTGCGGTCCGCCCCGTTCCAGGCCCCCACCCGGCGGCGTCTGGACGAACTGGGCCTCACCGCCGAGGCGTTGACCCTGCTGGTGCGCCGCGGCGCTTTGGAGCGCGTGGGCGCGGTCTACCTCCCCGCCGGGTCCGTGGTCCGTGCGGCCCGTGAACTCGCCGGGTTGCCCCAGCCGTTCACGGTCGGCGAGGCCGCGCGTGCCCTCGCCATCAGCCGCCGCGTCGCGATCCCGCTCCTGGAAACCCTCGACGAGACCGGCCACACCCACCGCCGGCCCGACGGCCGCCGGTTCCTCACGGACGGAGGGTGACGGTGGCCGCCGTGCTGCCGCTCACGGCCGGCTTACGCGGAAGCGCAGGTGGGTGACGCCGCTGCCGGCTTCGATGACGCGATCGCGCACCAGGTCGACCGGGTCGGCCCCGAGCAGGTCGAACAGCCGGACTCCGCCACCGAGCAACACCGGCACCAGGTGCACCTGGATCTCGTCGAGCAGCCCGGCGGCGAGTGCCTGCTGGGCCGCGGTCGCTCCGTGCACGCCGACGACACGGTCACCCGCGGCGGCCTTCGCCTGCGCGATCGCGCTTTCGACACCGTCGGTGACGAACGTGAACACCTCCGGAACCCCCGCGGGGTCCGGGGCGTGGTGGGTGAGCACGAAGCACGGCGTGTCGCCTACGGGGCCGCCGTCGCCCCAGCCGCCGTCGCCGACGCAGAAGTCGTAGGAGCGGCGGCCCATGAGGACCGCGCCGGCGCCGTCCAGCATCTCCTGCAGCACCGCCCGGTCGGCTTCGGTCCCCGCCGGTCCGAGCCACCGGTGCAGGACCTCACCGCCTTCGCCCAGCGGCTGTTCCCGGCTGTCGTGCGGTCCGGTGACGTATCCGTCCAGCGACATTGACATGCTCGACGCGACTTTCCCCATGACTGCTCCTCAAGGTTGTTTCCGGTGACCACGAGTCTTCTCGGGGCCCGCCCCTGTGACATCCGTGGTCACCGCTGAACCGACGAAGGGGCCGGCGGCGTGGCCTTCAGGTCGGCCGGTTCCGCGTGTCCCTCGGCGGCCCGGTCCGGCATCAGCACCAGCGTGACGGCGCGTTCGAACCGGGCATCGATACGCTCCCACCGAGCCACCGACTCGGTCAGCAGCCGCCGGTCACCGGTGTGCCGTGCGGTCGCGCGGGCCAGGCAGGCCGCAGCCCAGTCGTTCTCGGCCGCCGCGGGTTCGGCGTCGGCGAGCCGCCGGGCGGCATCGGGCAGCCCGGCTACCACCGCCAGTTCGTCCGACAGCCGGTGGGCCCGGCGCAAGCGTCCGGCGTTGGCCAGTGCGGTGCCCAGCGCGTCCAGCGCGCCCAGAACGAGCGCGGCGTCCCCTGTCCGCCGCGCAGCCGCCACCGCCGCCCGCGACAACTCCAGATCCGGTTCCAGCGGTCGTCGTCCCGCCGCCCACGCCCGCGCCGTCGCGACCACGGCGGGGGCCCGCTCATCGGCCGGGTCGGTCAGGGCGGTCGCCTCCTCCAGCAGCGCCACCACGCGATCACGCGGAACCTGTTCGGTGAAGCACATCGCGAACCGGGTGGCCGTGATCACCGCAGAACCGAGGGGCACGGCCCGCGCTGCGTTCTCGCCCGCCTGCCCGGCCCGGTCGGCAGTTGCCAGCAGCAAACCGAAGGCGGTCTCCCCGTCGGCGACGGTCAGCGCGACGGCGGCGGCCGTACCGAGATCCCCGGCCGCGGCGGCCGGGTCCGGCGCCAGGTCGGCGGCCGTGCGGTAGTGCACGCGTGCGGCCACCACATGTCCCCGGCCGAAACTGAGGCGTGCCAGGGACTTCGCCAGCCGGTACGCGGTGTCCCCCTCGGTCGCCGAGGCGCGTGCGTGCCGCAGGTCGTCGGCGACGGCGTCGAACTCGGCAGACATGAGCCGGCCGATCCGCGTTTCCATCCGGGCGGCGGTATCCGCGGCCCAGCGCACGTACCGCGGCCGGATGTCCTCGCCGCCGGCCGCCAGCTCCCGCCGGGCGACCGCGCGAACCGTCGCCGGCAAGGACCAGCGCGCACCCGCGCCGGGCCGCCCGGGCACCACGAGGCTCCGGTCGACCAGCCTGCCGACCAGGTCGGCGATCGCGCCGACACCGCATTCCGGGTCGAGGGCGGTGACGGCGTCCAGGTCGAACCCGCCGACGAACATGCCCAGCCGACGGAAAAGCACGCGCTCCTCGTCGTCCAGCAGATCCAGGCTCCAGCCGATCACCGTTGCCAGCGAATGGTGCCGCTGATCAGGACCGCGACCGCCGGAGACCAGCCGCAACCGGTCGTCCGGCGCCGCGTGCACACCGTCCACGCCCAACGACGCCGTTCGGGCGGCCACCCACTCGATCGCCAACGGCATCCCGTCGAGCGCGGTGCACAAGCGCGCCACCACCGCCCGTTCGGCGAGGAGATCGGGACCGACCGCACGAGCACGGTCCAGAAAGAGCCGCTGCGCCTCGCTCCCCCACGGCGGCACCACCAGCAACCGCTCCCCGGGCACGGCCAGCCGTTCCCGGCTGGTGGCCAGGATCGTCGTGTGCGGGCACGACCGGAGAATCCGCGCGATCAGCGCGCCGGCCTCGTCGATGACGTGCTCGCAGTTGTCCAGCACCAGCATCGCGGGGGCCGAACGCAGTCGGTCGATCACCGCGTCGGCGGGCGTGCCCGGCGGCCGTTCGGTGACGCCGAGCACCTGGGCCACCGTCCGCGCCACCTCACCGGCGCGCACCGGAACGAGAGCGACGAACGCGGCGCCGCCGTCCAGGTCGGCGGCGATCTCCACGGCCAGCCGGGTCTTGCCCACCCCGACCGGCCCGACCAAGCTCACCAGCCGCGAGTCGCGCAGTGCGGCGGACACCTCGGCTCGCTCATGTGCGCGCCCCACGAACGACGTCGGGTATGCCGGCAGCCCGCGGTCTCCGGCCGAAGCGTCCGCGAGGGCCGCCAGGGACCGGCGGTCGGGCACGCCGGCCTTGCGCAGCAAGGAGGACACGTGGCTCTCCACGGTGCGGACGGACAGGTGAAGGCGCGCTGCTATCCGGGCGTTGGACTGGTGGCCGCGGATCGCCGCCAGCACCTCCGCCTCCCGCGCGGACACCTGCTCCCGGCACTGCACCGGACCACTCTAAGGTGCATCGTCGCCCACGTCGGGGTGCCGGTCGCAGGCCCGGCCCCAGCCCCGCAGGGCTGCGGCCGGGCCGCGATTTCGGTGCGATTGCGCGTGCGTCGTCGGCGGAGGTGCTCAGGTCAGGCTACTGACGGGTGAGCTCCTGGGACTTTCCGTTCATCCACTTGACGGTGACCGTGTCGCCCTTCACCGACCAGACCGCGTTCATCGCGCCGAACGCGTTCGGGTCGGCCATGTCGAGCGCGTCGCAGGAGGTCAGCGCGATGTCGCGGTCGGTGGCCACGCCGGTGCACTCCCCGGTCTCCGCGCTGCGGTACGTCAGTTGTGCCGACTTGGACGTCAGCGAGGTGTCGCCGGCGGCCCAGGTGCCCTCAAGTTCGCCTCCGATGACGGGCAGGTCGCCCACGTCGCCGCCGTCCGGGGGGCTGGTGTCCGAGGGGGAGGTGCCCGGGTCGGGCTCCTTGGTCCCCTCCTTGGACGGGACCAAGGTGGCCGGGGCCGCGGGGTCCTGTTCGGCCCCCGCGTCCTTGTCCTCGTCGCCGCATCCGGCTAACGCCAACGTGGCCAGCACAGCGGCTACGGGCAGGGCGAAACGCCAATTCCTCTGCATGAATCCCCCGATGTCTTGATGAACGCGGAGTGATCTCCGAATGTCGGTTCGGTGCGCTCCGTCGCCGACAAGCTATCGGGCCCTGAGCGGGGCAGGCAAACGTGCACTGCGGGGCTTGATCCAGTGGGGATTCAGCCTCTTGCACGTGGAGATCAGGCCGTATGCGACTCCCGGTTTCAAGGCCGGGCTAGGGCGCGGAGGCGGTCTCCTTGTCCGGTCGGGGGCCTTCCTCGACGAAGGAAAGTTCCCGGCCGTCCCGGAGGCCGGACACCCCGATGAGGGAGAGCACGCACATGAAGATCATCAGCGTGGACAGTGCCCACGTGCCGCCGGTGACCGCGGTCAGGGCGGCCGCGATGAACGGCAGGGTGCCTCCCGCGATCGCGGCGGCGAACTCCCGGCTCACCGCCACACCCGTGTACCGCACGTGGGTGTCGAACTGCTCGGGGAGCATCGCCGCCTGGGCACCGAGCATCAGGTCGTTGGCGAAGGTGAGCATCAGGGTCATCGCGATCCACACCACCCACGAGTGGCCGGTGTCGAGCAGCCAGAAGAAGGGAAACGCGAGAAGGGCGCACAGCACGGCCCCCGATGCGAAGACCGGCTTCCGGCCCCATCTGTCCGAGAGCGCTCCGGACAGCGGAAGGGTGACCACTTTGACGGAGTTGGCGATCAGGAGCCCGATGGTGCCGACGCTGGCTGCCATGCCCAGGTCGTCCTCGATGTAGGTGAGGGCGTAGACGCTGGGCACGTAGGTCGCGACGTTCGGGCCGATGTTGGCGAGCAGACACCGCAGCAGCGTCCTCGGCTCGTTCCTGGCCAGGTCCAGGGCCGGCGTCGACGTCCGCTCGCCCTGCTCCCTGGTCCGGTCGAACGCAGGTGTCTCGGACACGCGCATACGGATGTACAGGCCCACCGGCAGGATCAGGATGCTGAGCAGGAAGGGGATCCGCCAGCCCCAGGTGGTGAACTGGTCGTCCGGGAGCATGGTGAACGGGGTGAAGACGGCGGCGGCCAGAATGACGCCGACCCCGTTGCCCGTGGGCGGAATGGCCGCGTACAGACCGCGCTTGCGGGGCGGTGCGTGCTCGGCCGCCATCAGCGCGCCGCCGGCGTACTCCGCCCCGGCGCCGAGTCCCTGGAGGATGCGCAGGAACACCAGCAGCGCCGGGGCGGCGACGCCGATGCTGGCGTAACCGGGGATCAGGCCCATGAGAGTGGAGGCCACCGCCATCAGGCAGAGCGTGATCACCAGGACCTTCTTCCGGCCGATCCGGTCCCCGTAGTGCCCGAAGAGGAGGCCGCCGAAGGGCCGGGCGAAGAAGCCGACGGCGAACGTGGCGAGAGCGGACAACGTCCCCACCATCGGGTCGTGGCCCGGGAAGAAGACCTCGTCGAAGACCAGCGCGGCGGCGGTCCCGAAGAGCATGAAGTCGTACCACTCCAGGGCGGTGCCCACGGTGCTGGCGCTCACAACGCGACGAATCATGGCGTGTCCCTTCGTTGAGGGTGTGCCGGCCGGAGCGGCACGGTCAGCTGAGGGGGGCGGACTCGAAACGGGGGCCCAGGTAGGCGCCCTGAGCGAGGAGCCGGCGCTGGAGCGCGGGTACGTCGACGGCGCGGGGGAGCACCCCGTCGTGCTGGGCGAGAGCGGCCGCGACCCCCGCGGCCTCGCCCATCGCGAAGGACGGGGGCATGACGCGGATCGCGGCGAGTGCCTCGTGGGTCGCCGAGACGCACCGCCCGGACAGCAGCAGGTTGTCCAGGTCCCGGGGAACGAGGCTGCGGTAGGGGATCTCGTAGATGTTGGCGGTGGGCGGGATGCCGTCGTCGAAGGGGCCGTTCGGCCCGGTCGGACTGTGGATGTCGACGGGATAGCCGGCCACCGCGATGGTGTCTTCGAAGGCCTGCCCCGAGGTCAGTTCGTCGAGGGTGAGCAGATGCTCGCCCTGTACGCGCCGGGTCTCGCGGACTCCGATGGTGGCGGCCGTGTCGAGCAGCTTGCAGTTCCGCATGCCGGGCAGCCGCTCGCGGAAGAACCGCATCAGCTCGACGACCTGGCGGCGGGCCGTGATCTCACCGGTGGTGAGGTCGCCTGCGTCCGTGCCGTCCAGGCCCAGGACCCGCGTGGTGTTGATGCGCCAGACCCCCGGCTCCAGGGTCTTGAACAACTGGACGCCCCGGCGGGGGAGTGTGAAGGAGCCGTCCGCGCTCGCCTGCTCCACCAGCCCCTGGAAGGGGAACCGCTCGTCGGGGTGCGCCTCCTGATAGGCCCGTACCGCGTCGTCGTCGACGTCCCCCACCCGGAAGAACAGGGTCATCGGCTGCATCTGGCCGTCCCCGTCCCGGCCCAGATCGAAGCCCGCCCCCGCGCGGGCGGCGACGTCCCCGTCCCCCGTGCAGTCGATGACCGTGGTGGCGGGGAGCACGCCGAGGCCGCTCTTGTTGCCCACCACCACACCGGTCACCCGGCGCTCGTCGGTGAGGGCGTCGGCGACGAAGGTGTGCAGCAGCAGTTCGACCCCGGCCTCCTGGCACATGTCGAGCGCGACCACCTTGGCCGCCTCCGGGTCGAAGGGGGTCACGGCCTCGTGCCCGTAGACCATGAATCCCGAGTACGGGCTGCCGGAACGGGTCTCGGAGGGGTGCACCGCGCCGCCCACCTTGACCATGCGCTGGACGAACTCGTCGAAGATCCCGCGGACGAGCTGGGTCGTGCCGTCGAGCGAGAAGGAGGTCATGCAGGGACCGACGAGACCGGCGGTCAGATTGCCCCCGAGGAACCCGAACCGCTCCACGAGACGGACCGAGGCCCCGTTGCGGGCGGCTGCCAGCGCCGCGCCCAGTCCGGAGGGCCCGCTCCCCACGACGAGGACGTCGGTGGGCTCACCCACCGGGAGCTGACGGGTGTACGTGTGGCTGGGCATGGTGAACAGACCTCCGTGACAGGGGGTACGGGAGAGGGGCCCGCTTCTTTTGCGGCTCACGGGCCCGGTGGTGCCCGCCACCATGCCTGCTTCCGTGCACGTTTCACCAGGGCGGTGCACACATGTGCACCGTGAGTCGATTGTGCGTCTGACCAGCGCGTACGGCCACCAGCGGTGGGCGGGCGGGGAGTTGGGAGCGGTGCGGTCAGGCGGACGGCGCGGCGAGGCCGTCGAGCAGAAGGACGGCGGTGCGCTCGTCGATCACCAACTGGGTGATGTAGTCCCCGGCCAGGGCGGCGCGCAGGGCACCGATCTTGTGGTCGCCGGAGACGGCGCAGATCCGGTGGCCCACGTCCCGGAGCCGGTCGAGATCGGGGCCGCTCGTACGCTCGTTGAGGCGCACCCCGTGATGGCTCCCGTCGGCGCGCATGAAGACCGTGGCGATGTCGCCGACCACCTCGTCCTCGGTGAGGGAGGCGAAGTCGGACTCGTCCAGGAAGTAGCCCGCCATGTACGGGCTGCTGGGCATCCCGTCGGCCACCGTTCCCACGCTGAACAGGGCCGCGTCGGCGGTCTGCTGAAGCTCGGTGACCCTGCGCACCACGCGCTCACGGAACAGCGCCCGCTTGGTCTCCGCGGAGTCGAAGAACAGCGGCACCGGCAACTGCTGGACGACGGCGTCGAAGGCCGCCCCGAACGCCGAGAACATCTGGTGGGAGTAGTGGGTGCCGGTGGCACGCGAGTTGCCGGCCCCGTTCAACTGCACGAACTGGCAGTTGTGGACCGGCTTCGGGATCAGGCACCGGCTGATGGCGTTGACCATGGTGCCCCAGGACAGGCCGATGACCATGTCGGAGTCGAAGACGGAGTTGATCACCCGGGCGGCCTGGAGGGCCGTCAGCTCCAGTCGCTCGACGTTGGTGGCCGCGGCGGGGACACGGGCCACGTGGGCCCGGACGCCGAACTGCTCCCGCAACCGCCGCTCCACCACGCTCACCCGGGGCTGGGGACGGTGAATGTGGATCTCCACCAGCCCGGTGTCCCTGGCGTAGCTGAGGAGCCTGGACACCGTGGAACGCGAGGTCCCCAGCTCCTTGGCGATGGCTCCCATGGTCGCGCGCTGGAGGTAGTACTGCTGGGCGACGCGCAGCGCGGTCTCGACCCTGCCGTCCGCCGAGACTCCCAGCGTCTCCGGCTCGTACCGGTCGGGATCCCCGTCCTGGTGTAGCGGCCGACGGGGCGCATCCCCGGGCATCTCCGCAGGTCCCACGCCCGTCATCCTAGGGGAGGGACCACGGGACAGGGCAGGGCCGCCGAGGGGGCCCCGGCGGCCCTGCCCGGCGTGAGCCGTGGTCACGACGGGTCAGTCGGCGGACCCGCTCGCGTCCGGCCCCGGGACCGGGCCGTTGAAGACGTACGTCTCGCGGTCGACGATGCCGCTCTCGTCGTACGCGGGGTGGCACTCGGTGTCGACGTCGTCCATCGGCTTGCAGTCCGGGTCTCCGGGGAAGTCCTCCGTGGTGAGCGGCGCCGTCTCCAGAACCTGGCCGTCGTCCCCGTCGACGATCCAGTGGGTCTGTGTCGCCGGGAATCCGCCGTCGGGCCTGAAGAGGACCTGCATCCCGGTACGGCCCTCGCCGTCCTCTGCCGGACCGGCGAGCCGCAGTCCGGGAGAGTCCGCCAGGACCTGGTGGAGCGCGGCACGCAGTTCGGCGGACGCGGGCGAGAAGGTCAGCATGTTGCCCGCCTGGGTGACGACCTGCCTCTCGGCCCCGTCCCCCGAGGCGCCCTCGGCGAGTTCGGCACGCAGCGCCGCCGGATCCGTGGGCGGGCCGGCCAGGCCCGCCCAGTCGACGCGCTCCTCGCCGACCAGCCAGGTCATCTGCAGGGGCTTCTCGCCCACGGGGGCGGGGCTGAGGACCACCGAGTCCTCGCCCCCCGAGCCGTCGTAGCGTACGTACTTCGACGCGATCTTCCAGTAGTCGGCCGTACCTGCGCCGTCGGCGGCGGACTGGTCCGCCATGGTGGTGAGGAATCCGGCGGCCGAGGCGTGCGCCGGCGGGGCGCCACCGTCGAGCGCGACGACCGGGAGGACCACGGCCGTCGCGGTGGCGGCGGCGACGGCGCCGGCCGCGAGGAAGAGCCCCCGGCGCCGGGCGGGGCGGCGCCTGCCGACCGCAGGTGCCCCCGCCGACCGCAGACCGATGTCATGCCGGACCGCTTCGCGGAGGGCCGTCCGTGCCGCGGCGACGGCATCGGCACCGGGCGGGGCCACCCGGCCGGCGGCCCACCAGTTCGTCGGCGCCGGGGAAGTCGAGCGGTTCGTCGTGGGTGTTCATACGGGGTCTCCTGTTCGTCGTCGTGTACCGGGACGTGATCGCCTTCGAGGGCCGAACGGGCACGTGCATCGCACGCCGGGCGCGGGGGTCTCTGCGAGTTGCTGAGCGTGGCGCGCATCCGGGTCCGGGCACGGTGCAGCCGGGAGAGGGCCGTGCCCGCCGGGATGCCGACCACGGCCGCGGCCTCCCCCCGGGGTGAGCTGCTCCCAGGCGACGAGCAGCAACAGCTCGCGCTCCGCCGTCGGCAGGGCGGCCAGCCGGGCCCGTAGCGACCAGGCGACGGCCATGGCGTCGAGGCGCTGGTCCACCGCATGCCAGGGGGCGATCGTCGTGTCCGTGTCCCATGTCGCCTGGTCCGCCGCCGGTGGCCGGTGCGGCCCCGGCGTCCGCCAGTGGTGCGCCGGCACGTGCCTGGCGACCCCGAACAGCCACGCGGGCGCTGCCCCGGGCGGCGTCGAAGCCGGCCCGTGCGGAGTACGCCCGCAGCCACGTCTCGGCGAGCCGGTCGTCCGCCGCATCGGACGCCCGCCGGGCGAAGTAGCCGTGCAGCGCCTTCGCGTGCCGGGCGACGAGCGGCTCGAAAGCCCCGGGGTCATCCGCCGCCCGGCTCAGCAGCTCTTCATCGGATTCCACGTCGCCTCCCTGTTTGGCGTTCTCACCCAGTACTTGCGCCCGTCGATGCGCAGCGTTCGGGGGTGAGCGGAGGGGGGCGGCCACCGGATGTCTCCGGCCGGCCGGGTCGCCTCGGGCCGGCGGGGCAGCAGGGTGCGCATGCGTGCGAGGCGTGGCGGGCGACGTCGACCCGGAGCACTGCCGCGAGGGAGCGACGGCCCGCGCAGGCCGTGGCTCCGTGGGCGGGAGCGGTCGAAGCCGGTGTGGTGCCACCGAGGAGCGTTCCGACGCCGGGCGGCGGGGCGCCGGCCGGCGGGTCGGGTCACGGAGCCGCGTCGCGTTCCTGAAGACTTCGAACACGGCCAGGTAACTGTTGCAGCCGTCCCGGCATGCTGCCCGAGCCGAACCGGGGCGTGACCGCATCAACGCGGCCGTGGCGGGCCTGCTGGCCGCACGGGACACCCTGGATGCCGTCATTGCGGCCGCGGTGCCGACCCGGACCGACGCTCCGGATACCTGTGACGCGACCGGTTCCGCAGAGCGGCCCGGGACAGCCGGTTCGTTGTCGGGCGGCGTGTGGCGCCGGATCACGGAGTATCCGCCGGGCGCCCGCTAGGGGATGGCCTCGATGCGTTCCATGTGCTCCTCACCCCATTCTCCGAGCGGTGCGAGCGCCGCGTTGAGGGACCTGCCGAACTCGGTCAGCGAGTACTCCACCTTGGGCGGAACCTGGTGATAGACCTCGCGGTGCACCAGGGCACTGGCTTCCATCTCCCGGAACTGAAGGATCAGCATCCGCTCGCTGATGCTCGGCACGGACCTCCGCAACTCCCCGAAGCGCAGTGGCCCGTCTTCGCCGAGGGAGAACAGGATCAGCCCTTTCCCTTTGCCGCCCATGACCGCGATGGCGGCGTCGAGTCCGCAGATATAACTCCGCTTGGCCATCGATGCTCCCCTGACAAAAGTGTGCGTCCCTTCTGAGAGAGGTGGCCGGACGTGCCGGCTGCCTGTGACCAGTAGAGACGTTGACGTCGCGGCAAGGTCAAACACGCGGACCGGGGCGGTCTACGCGGCGCGGACGTCCGCGACCGCGTGGGCCAGGGTGGCGATGCCTGCGGCGACGGCGCGTTCGGAGAGGGTCGCGTAGCCGAAGATCAGGCCGCCGGGACCCGCCGGGTCGAGGCGGTAGCGGGCGACGCCGCGCAGTGCGACGCCCCTGCGGGCGGCCGCGGCGACGACCGCCGCCTCGTCGAGGTCCGGCGGCAGCCAGGCCACCACGTGCTGTCCCGCCGCGACCCCGGTGGGGACCAGCTCCGGCAGATGGGCGTCGAGCGCCGCCAGCAGGGCGTCGCGGCGGCGGCGGTAGACGGGCCGCATGCGGCGCAGATGACGGTCGAACTCGCCGCGGGCGAGGAAGTCGGCGAACGTCAACTGGTCGATGACCCCCGAGCCGCGGTCGGCGAGGAGCTTGGCCTGCGCGACGTCGTCCACGAGGTGCGGCGGCACCAGCATCCAGCCCAGGCGCAGCCCGGGTACGAGGGTCTTGCTGGCCGTGCCGCAGTAGACGACACGGTCGGGCGCCAGGCCCTGGATGGCGCCGACGGGCGCGCGGTCGTAGCGGTACTCCGCGTCGTAGTCGTCTTCGATCACCAGCGCCCCGCGCCGCTGCGCCCAGCGGATCACCCGGGCGCGGGCCGCCGCGGACAGCACCCCGCCTGTGGGCCACTGGTGCGACGGCGTCAGCACGACGGCGTCGGCGTCGGCCTTCTCCAGCTCCTCGACGAGGATGCCCTCGGGACCGACCGGGATGCCGACGACGTCCAGCCCGGCCGCGGCGGCCAGAGGGCGGGCATCGTCGTCGGGCGACGGGTCCTCGACGGCCAGCCGGCGGGCGCCCCGGGCGGCGAGGACCTGGATGAGCAGCGAGACGCCCTGGCCGAACCCGTTGCAGACCACGGTGTGCCGAGGGCGGGCCGAGGTGCCGCGGACGCGGTTGAGGTAGTCGGCGAGGGCCTGGTGGAGCTCGGGGACGCCGCGGCCGTCGAGGTAGGCGAACCGCTCGTTGGGCGTGGCGGCGAAGACGGTACGCACCGAGCGCAGCCAGGCGGCGCGGGGGAACGTGGAGACGTCGGTGTGGCCGTAGCCGAAGTCGACGGCCGGCGCCGCGCCGTGCGCCCGCGCGGGGGCGGCCGGGGCCGCGGCGCCCGCCTTGCCGCCCTGCTCCAGCGCGACCTGGGTGTAGCCGCCGGCGCGGCTCGTCAGGTAGCCCTCGGCGACGAGCTGCTGGTACGCCTCGACCACCACCCCGCGCGACACCCCGAGGCCGGCGGCCAGCGTCCGGGTGGGCGGCAGCGACGCGCCGTGCCGCAGCCGGCCGGCCCGCACGCTCTCCCGGATCGACGCCGCGACCTGCCGGTGCAGCGGTTCGGCGCGGGTGCGGTCCCGGTCCAGCTCGATGAGCAGGTCCTCGGCGGTGCTGGAATTGGTCCGTATACGGGGCATGGAATCGGACCTTACCGCGGGTACCGATCCGCGTCAGGCTCTGAGCATGACGACAGAGACACACACCCGCACCGGCCACTCCGCCTCACGCCTCGCCGCCCGCCTCGACGGCCGGCTCCTCTTTCCCGGCGACGCCGGGTACGACCCCGCCCGTACCGTCTGGAACGCCATGGTCGACCGCCGCCCCCGGATGATCGTCCGGGCCGCGAGCACCGCCGACGTCCAGGCCGCGGTGCGCTTCGCCCGCGACCACGACCTGGAGACAGGCATCCGCTGCGGCGGGCACAACGTGGCCGGCTTCGCCGTCCCCGACGACGGCCTGATGATCGACCTGACCCCCCTGGGCGGCGTGCGCGTCGACCCGGTGCGGCGGCGGGCCCGCGTCCAGGGCGGCGCGCTGCTCGGCGCGCTGGACCGGGCCACGCAGCCGTACGGCCTGGCCACCACCGCGGGCAACGTCTCGCACACCGGCGTCGGCGGGCTCACCCTCGGCGGCGGCATGGGGTGGCTGGCCCGGCAGTACGGGCTCGCGTGCGACAACGTCGAGTCGTACACGATGGTCACCGCGGACGGCGAGGTCGTGACGGTGAGCAGGACCGAGCACCCGGAGCTGTTCTGGGGACTTCGCGGGGGCGGCGGCAACTTCGGCGTCGTCACCGAGTTCGAGTTCCGGCTGCACCGGACGGGCACGCGGACGCTGGTCGCCGAGTTCGACTTCCCCGCCGAGGACGCCGTGCCGGTGCTGGAGGGCTGGCGGGATCTGAACGCCGTCGCACCGCGCGAGGCGAGTTTCTCGGCGTCCGTCGCCGACGGCCCGGCGGGCGGTGGTCCGGTGGCCACCGTCGGGTTCGTGTGGGTCGGCGACCCGGAGCGGGGGCGCCGGCTGCTGCCGGCCTTGCGCGCGCTGGGCCGGCCGGTCGCGACGCGGATCACCACGCCGTCGTACCTGGAACTGCAGTGCAGGGACGATTCCAGCGGCGGCCACGCCTACCGCCGCTACTCCGCCGCCCACTATCTGCGCGGCTTCCCGACCTCGGCGGTCGAGCAGTTCCTGCTGCGCGGCGCAACGGACCTGCGGGCCGCCGGCTCCGGTGCCGGTCTGCCCGGGGTCGGGCTGCAGGCGCACGGCGGGGCCATCGCCGACGTCCCCGACGCCGACGCGGCGTTCGGCCACCGCGGCACGATGTTCGAGTTCGGCGCCGGGTCGCGCTGGACCGACCCGGCCGAGGACGACGCCCGGATGACCGCCGCCCGCGCCGCGGGCTCGGCGCTCGCCCCGTACGCGCACGGCGTCTACGTCAACTCCCTCACGGCCCACGACGGCCACCGCGGCATCCGCCGCGCCTTTCCGGCCGCCAAGCTGGCCCGGCTGGCCGCGCTGAAGGGGGTCTGGGACCCGCACAACGTCTTCCACCTCAACCAGAACATCCCCCCGGCCACCCCTGAGGCCGCGCCCGCCGGCGTGCAGGTTGAGGCGTGACCGCCGCGCGGGCGGTCACGGCGGGACGGTGCCCACGGGGTCCGTGGCACCCCGGGTCCGGGAGCCGGTCCGGCCGGCCGAGCACGCTGTCCACCACGCTCGGGTGGGGGCAGGACCTGCGGTCGTGACGCGACCGCGCGATCCGGATTCTCGTCCTGGCGTACGGCCCAACGGTGTCATGCTGCCCGTGCTCGGGATTTCCCCGCCGGCGGCGATGAACCGCCGGGACCTGCCCGGTGAGTACCTGGCGACGTCGATGGCGGGCGACGCCGACCCGGCCAGGGCCGTCGACGCCTGCGCCCGCGCGCTCGCCGACCACCTGGAGGCGTCCGGCTGGGTGAGCGGCTGCCCGATCAGCGCCACCGCACTGGAGACCACGGGCAGGGTCCCCGCGATCGAGGACGCGGTCGCGCAGGTCTTCCGGCATGGGCAGGACCTGGTCGCCGACACCCTGCGTGCCGCCGGGTTCGACGAGGACAACGCGCGCGAGCTGGCGATCACCGTCATCAACACCCTCGAAGGCGCCGAACTCACCGCCCAGGTCTTCCGGACCGAGACCCCGCTGCTGGTCGCGGGCAAGCATCTGGCCCTGCTCATCGACGCCTGTCGCCCCTGGGGCGCGCGGGGCGGACGGAGAGCCGGGGCCCCGCGTCCGGCCCCCTCCGGTGCCCGCGGAGTGAGCGCCGCCGTCCGGTCGCCGCAGCGGCCAACTGACGGGCCCCGCCCGCCACCTCCCACCGGAACGCCGCAACGACCCGGCGGCGGCTCCGGGATCCGTACGCCCGGGCCCGTTGGCGGCCGGAAGCCTGGAGAGGGCCCGTCACCGCAGGTCACCGCGCGCTTCCTCGCCGTCATCGCCCTGAGGGCGGGCATCGGGCACCTGACGGTTACTCAAAGTCTGAGCACATATTTCATACAACCTCTCCGCATACTGGTCTCGATGGTCTAGATTAACGATGCTTCAACCGGTTGGACGCGAAGCGGGCAATGTCGATCCATCTGCCCCGTGCCGCGGCCGGCCGGCAGTTGCGTCTCCGGCGTATGCCGGGGAGGTGATCAGTTCTGGGGCCCGAGAGGGGCCTGGGGTGGGGGGAACACCCAGGGCTTCGACGGGTTTCCGGATGCCCCGGGAGTCCGGTGGGACACGCACGTCCGCCGCCCGGGTGAGTTGTTCAAGTAGCGCTGAAATACCGGGATGTCCTTCGTGGGGAGCGAAGGCTTCCGGGGGGAGAACCATCGCGGGAGGCAGACAAGCCTCCCCGGGGGGGTATCAGTGTTGAACGAACACGTGGAACCCGCCGGCGATCTGGAAGGGTCCAGCCGGGGGGTCGAATTCGTCAGCCCTTTTCCGTCGGCGCGCGGGCGCCCGGCGACGGGAAAAGGGAACCGGCCCGCGATCCACTGGGAACAGCGTTACCGCCGTGCCGTGATCACCGGCGATACCGTGGCCACCGCATTCGTGGTGGCGGCGATCGGCGGCTTATTCGGAGTGCGGGACGCGGCCGACTGGCACGAGAAATGGGTGGTTCTCGCCTTCGGCACCGAATTACTGGTGCTGGGAGCGCTCGCGGTCGGCAGGGCATGGGCCCCGGCCGTACTCGGCCAGGGCGCCGAGGAGTTCCGCCGGCTCGGCCGCGCACTGTCCACGGCGGTGGTCGTGCTGGCGCTCGGCGGGATCGCCCTCACGTCGCGCAACATCAAGCTCTGGATCTTCGTCGCGATCCCGGCGATCGCGCTCACGACCCTGACCCAGCGCTATCTGCTGCGCCTGTGGCTGTACAAACAGCGAAAGGCAGGGCGCTGCCTGCGACCGGTGCTCGCCGCCGGGAGCCAGGCCACCGTGACCGACCTGATCACCCGCGTCCGCAAGTTCCCGCACCTCGGCTGGCGGGTGGACGCGGTGTGCACGCCCGACGGACTCGGGCTCGACGGTGACCGGCTGGAGGGCGTGCCGGTCGTCGGCCGGCTGACCGAGGTCGCCGAGCACGTCCGCAACGGCGGCTACCGCGTCGTGGCGGTCACACCGGACCCGCACTGGTCGCCGGACAGGCTGCAGCGGCTGGCCTGGGATCTCGAAGGCAGCGACGCCGAGATGGTGGTGGCCCCTGTGCTGATGGAGGTGGCCGGCCCGCGGCTGCACGTCGACGCGGTGCTCGGGATCCCGCTGCTGCGGGTCAGCATGCCGGCCTTCACCGGAGGCCGCCGGGCGGTCAAGGTGGTCGTCGACCGGTTGGGCGCGGTGGCCCTGCTGATGCTCTTCGCGCCGCTGATGGTGCTCGTCGGGCTGCTCGTGCTGATGGACAGCCGGGGCGGAGTCTTCTACCGCCAGCGCAGAGTCGGCAAGGACGGCCGCGAGTTCACCATCTACAAGTTCCGCACCATGGTCGCCGGCGCCCACGGGGCACGTGCCGGGCTGGCCGACCGCAACGAGGGCGCCGGCCTGCTGTTCAAGCTCCGCCGTGATCCGCGGGTGACCCGGGTGGGCATGGTGCTGCGCCGGTACTCGCTCGACGAGCTGCCGCAGTTGTTCAACGTGCTGGGCGGCTCGATGTCGCTCGTCGGCCCGCGGCCGGGACTGCCGGAGGAGTCGGCCGCGTACGGCCCGGACATCCGCAGGCGGCTCCTGGTCAAGCCCGGGCTCACCGGCCTGTGGCAGATCAGCGGACGCAGCGACCTGCCGTGGGAGGAGGCCGTCCGGCTGGACCTCCGGTACGTGGAGGACTGGTCGCTCGCGCTCGACACGGTGATCTTGTGGAAGACGCTGCGTGCGGTGCTCCAGGGACAGGGGGCCTACTGATGCGCGGGGGTGGTCGTCCGGTGGTTGCCCGGACCGCGGGCCCGAAGGGCCTGCCCGGCGGGAGGAACGAGTCATGAGGGTGAGCGTCCTGGGGCTCGGCTACGTGGGCTGCGTGTCGGCCGCCTGCCTGGCGGGCCAGGGTCACGAGGTCATCGGGGTGGACGTGAACCAGGCGAAGGTCGACCTGGTGAACGACGGCACAGCCCCGGTGGTCGAGGAGCGGATCGGTGATCTCGTCGCCGACGTCGTCCGCAGCGGGGCGTTGCGCGCCACCGTCGACGTCCGCGAAGCGATCATGGAAAGCGAGGTGTCGCTCGTCTGCGTGGGCACGCCGTCTGAGCCCAACGGGAGCCTGTGCACCACGTATCTGGAGCGGGTCACCGAACAGATCGGCGCCGCTCTCGCCGGGCGGCGCGGGCGGCACACCGTCGTGTTCCGCAGCACCATGCTCCCGGGCACCTGCCTGAACCTGCTGGTGCCGATCCTGGAGAAGTACGTCGGCGGTACGGCCGGGGCGGACTTCGGGGTCGCGGTCAACCCGGAGTTCCTGCGCGAGGGTACGAGCGTGCGGGACTACTTCGACCCGCCCAAGACCGTCATCGGCGAGCTGGACCGGGCGAGCGGCGACGTGGTGGCCGCGCTGTACGACGGCTTGCCCGGCGAGGTGTTCCGGGTGCAGATCCCGACGGCCGAGGCGATCAAGTACGCGGACAACGCGTTCCACGGACTCAAGATCGGCTTCGCCAACGAGCTGGGCGCGGTCTGCCAGGCGCTCGGAGTGGACTCGCACCAGGTGATGGACGTGTTCCTCGCCGACCGCAAGCTGAACATCAGCCCGGCCTACCTGCGGCCCGGCTTCGCCTTCGGCGGCTCCTGCCTGCCCAAGGACTTGCGCAGCCTGGTGTACGCGGCGCAGCGGGCCGACGTCTCGGTCCCCATCCTCGCCCACGTGCTGCCCTCCAACTCCGACCATCTGCAGCGCGCGGTGGAGCTGGTCGAGCGCACCGGCAAGCGCCGGGCGGGCCTGTTCGGGCTGTCCTTCAAACCCGGCACCGACGACCTGCGCGAGAGTCCGCTGGTCGAGCTGGCGGAGAGACTCTTCGGCAAGGGCTACGACCTGCGGATCTACGACGCCAACGTGAACCTCTCCCGGCTGCTCGGCGCGAACCGCGAGTACATCGAGACCCGGCTGCCGCATCTCGCGCAGTTGCTCGCCGACTCCGTCGGCGAGGTGCTCGACCACGCCGAGGTGTGCCTGGTCGGGACCAGGGACCCGGCCGTGCTGTCGGCGCTGCCCCGCGGCGAAGGACCGGTGCTCATCGACCTCGTCCGCCTCCCCGACGCCGAAGAGCGCCGGGCCGAACCGGAGTACGTGGGCCTTGCCTGGTGACGCAACCGGCGGCGACGGGAAGGGCCGTCGCGCGCTGATCCTCGTGGAGAACCTTTCGGTGCCCTTCGACCGGCGGGTGTGGCAGGAGTGCACGACGCTGCGCGACGCGGGCTGGGAGGTGCACGTCATCTGTCCGCGGGGGAGCGGCCGGGACACCGAGGCGGAGGCGGAGATCGACGGGGTGCGGATCCATCGCTACCCGCTGCGCGCGGCCACCGGCGGTCCGGCCGGCTATCTGCGGGAGTACGGAACGGCGTTGTGGCATACGCTCCGGCTGGCCCGCAAGGTCGGCCCGGTCGACGTCGTCCACGCCTGCAACCCGCCCGACCTGCTGTTCCTGCCCGCGCTGTGGCTGAAGCGGCGCGGCGCGCGGTTCGTCTTCGACCAGCACGACCTGGTGCCCGAGCTGTACCTCTCCCGGTTCGGCCGCGGCGAAGACCGGCTCTACCGCGCCGTGTGCGCGCTGGAACGGCGGACCTACCGCGCCGCGGACGTCGTGCTCGCCACGAACGAGAGCTACCGCGACGTCGCCCTGCGCCGCGGCGGCCTGCGGCCGGAGGACGTCTTCGTCGTCCGCAGCGCGCCCGACGTCGAGCGGTTCCACCCGGTGCCGCCCGAGCCGGAGCTGAAGCGCGGCAGGCCCCATCTGCTGTGCTACCTCGGCGTGATGGGCCCGCAGGACGGCGTCGACTACGCCCTGCGGGCGCTGGCGAAGCTGCGCGACGAGCAGGGGCGGACCGACTGGCACGCGGTGTTCGTCGGCGGCGGCGACACCTTCGACGCGATGGTGGCGCTGTCCCGGCGGCTCGGGCTGTCGGAACAGGTGCAGTTCACCGGGCGGGTGCCGGACGCCGACCTGGTGCGCTACCTGTCCACCGCGGACGTGTGCCTCTCGCCCGACCCGTGCAATCCGCTCAACGACGTGTCGACCATGAACAAGGTCCTGGAGTACATGGTGATGGGCCGGCCGATCGTCTCCTTCGACCTGCGGGAGGCGCGCGTCTCCGCCGGTGACGCCGCCCTCTACGCGCCCGGGGACGACGAGTCCGCGTTCGCCGGGCTCGTCGCGGAGTTACTGGACGATCCCCGGCGGCGGGTCCGTATGGGCGAGGCCGGCCGGGAGCGGATCAGCGGGCCGCTCTCCTGGCGGAACTCCCAGCAGGCGCTGCTCGCCGCCTACGCCGCCGCCTGCCGCGACCGCGCTCCGGTGCCGGAGGGCGACTCGCCGGCGGCCGGGAGGAGGCCGCGCCGTTGAGCGAGGACACGATACGTCTGGCCACGATCGGGCGGATCCTCCGCCGGCGAGGACGGCTGCTCGTCGTCCTCGCCGCGGCGGGCGCCCTCGTCGGCTTGGGCGTCTCGCTGCTGTTTCCGCCGCGCTACGCGACGTCGGCGTCCGTGCTGCTGCCGGGGCAGTGGGAGGAGCGCGAACTGCTGACGCAGGCGGAGATCGCGACCAGCTCCGTCGTGGTCGACCGCGCGGCCGGCGCGCTCGACTGGTCCGGCGTCAGCGGCACCGACCTGCGGGACCGGGTGAGTGCCCGGACCGCGGAGGGGAACATCATCGAGGTCTC
This sequence comes from Streptomyces sp. B5E4, assembly GCF_039871555.1. Taxonomy (NCBI): domain Bacteria; kingdom Bacillati; phylum Actinomycetota; class Actinomycetes; order Kitasatosporales; family Streptomycetaceae; genus Streptomyces; species Streptomyces sp. B5E4. Next base: position 27,903 of record NZ_JBDPMI010000006.1, on the reverse strand, counting down.
GGGTACGGCCGAATCCCCGGAGCGCGCCCAGCGCCTCGCCGACGAGGTGGCGCAGCAGTTCGTCGCGTACGCGGCGCGGATCGCGGGCGACGGCACCGGCTCCGCCGCGGCGCAGCAGCCCGAGGAGTTGCGGGACCTGGTGGTGCGGACCAGCCGCCGCATCACCGAACTGGCCGAGGCGACCGACCCGGGGCAGACCGTGGAGAGTGCCCAGGCCCGCACCGAACTCGAGCGGCTGCGTGCGTCGCTTGAGGAGGCGATGTTCAAGCTGGAGCAGTCCGGCTCGAAGACCGACCGGGCCACCATGGTCGTCATGGGCCCTGCGGCCCGGCCGACCGCCGCGGCACCGCCGACGAGGACGCACCTCGTCGGCGCCGGGGCGCTGCTGTTCGTCCTGGCCGCGGTCGTCGGCCATCTCGCCGCCGCACGGGCCAGCCGCCGGCTGCGTACCGCACCGGAGATCGCCGCGGCCCTCGGCGCGGAGCTGCTGGGCACCGTCGACGTACCCGGTGAACAGGCCGCGCGGCGCAGGCCGGAAGACCGTGGCGCGCGGGCCGGGATCCGCCGGCTGCTGGGCACCGACACCCGCTGGGACATACCGCTCCCGCAGACGTCCGGCGACGAGCACAGCAGGCAGATCCGCTACCGGCGGGTGCGGACCCGGCTACGGGACCGGCTGCCCGCCGGCCGGCAGTTGCTGGTCGTGGTCCCCGACGACGACGAGATCGCCCGCCGGGCCGCCGAGCGGTTCGTCACCGGGGGCGCGGGCGGTCCTTCCCCGGACTCGGCGGACGAGGGCGGTCCCGTGCCGCACCTGGTGGAGGTCTCGGTGGCCCGGCCGACCGTGCCGGACCGCACGACCGAGTCCGGTGCCCTGGTCGTGCTCGGCGCGGGCAACCGGACCGCGGCTGAGCTGACCGGCATCGCCGAGGCGTGCGCCGACGCGGGGCACGAGGTCGTCGGCGTCGTCGTCGCCGGCGCGGTCCGGGTCCGGCCGGCCCGTTCCGCCGCGCGGCACGCGGACGTACCCACGCCGGTCGCGGTGGGCGAGAGCGCCATGGGGGGTCAGGGGTGACGGAGAGCACGCCCGCGGAGCAGGCGGCGCCCGCTCCGCTGCTGGATCTGCACGCGCTGGTGGTGGCGGTGCGCAGGCGCCGCCGCCTTTGGGGTGCCCTGGCGCTGCTGGGGCTCCTCGCGGGCGCGGCGTCGGCGGTCCTGCTGCCCCCGCCGCCGACCGCGGTGACCACGGTGCTGGTCGCACACAAGCAGGATCAGCCGACCGATCCCGGCACGCTGATCCGTACCGACGTCGCGCTGCTGCAGACCACCCGGATCGCCGAGAAGGCCCTGGGCACACTCGGCTCGGCGGCACGCCCGGAAGACTTCATGCAGGACTACCGGGGTGCCGGCCTGACCAACAACCTGCTGCGGATCGACGTGACGGGCGACAGCGACGCCGACGCGGTGGCCCGGGCCGAGGCGCTGGCGGACGCGTTCGTCGCGGACCATGTCAGACGGCTGCGCGAGGCCGCGAACGCCGAGGCCAAGACCCTGCTCGACGAGCGCGACAAGCTGCGGGACCAACTCGCCGAGGTCAACGAGGAGATCGGGGAGCAACCGGCGCAGAGCGCCCCCGAGACGTCGGCGGCCATGGAGTCGCTCTTCGCCCGCCGGGCCGAACTCACCTCGCGGATCGACGACTTCGACCAGCGCGCCGCGGAGGCGCACATCGGAACCCCGCAACTCGTCGCCGGCACGCAGATCGTGGACGCCGCCCGCGCGGTACGGCACTCCCCGCTCCGGTCGGCCGCCACCAATGCCGGGATCGGTCTCGTGCTCGGGCTCGTCCTCGGACTCGCGCTGGCCGCCGTCGGCTCCGTGGTGGCCGACCGCCCCGTGCTGCGCCGGGAGATCGCGGCGAACCTGGGCGCCTCGGTCATCGCGGAGCTGCCCCGTACCCGCCGCCGGCCGCTGAGCCGGTGGGAGCGCCGGCGGACCCGGGCGGCACGCGCACGGCTCACCACGACGCTGTCCCGCACCGTGCGGGGTTCGGCGGAGCCGGTGTCGCTGCTGGAACTGGGCTGTGCGCGCAGCGCGATCGCGATCGCGCTGGACGTCGCCAGGGCACTGGCGGAGGAGGGGCCGGTGGTGATCGTCGACGGCCTGCCCCGCGGGCAGCTCGCCGCCCGCAGCCCGCGGCCCGGGGACCCGCCCGTGGTCGGCGGCGAGCGGGCCGGCGCCGCGCCGCCCGAGGAGCGCAGGATCGGCGTCGGCTCGGTCGCGCCCGGCACGGCGTGGACGGATCTCCGGCACCTGGGCGCCCGGAGCGTGCTCGTCGTACGCGCCGGGCACGGCAGCGCCGCGTGGCTGCACACCGTGGCGCGGCAGCTCGCGGACCTGCACATCCCGGTGATCGGCGTGGTGCTCATCGACCCCGATCCGGGGGACAGGACCGACGGCACGCTGTGGGACGGACGGCAGACCGCCCTGCGCGGCACGTACCCGCGGCCGGCCCCCCGGAACGGAGCGGGCGGGCGGCAGGCGGAGCGGCGGTCGATACCGGCCGCACGGTTCCCGGACAGCGGCCAGGAGGCGTGGTAGGACATGTGTGGCATCGCAGGCACGTACCGGTGGCCGGACGGGAAGGCCGTCACCGACCGGCTCACCGAGACCCTCGCCCACCGCGGTCCGGACGGGAGCGGCCGGTACAGCCGCCCCGTGGGGGACGGCGAAGTGCACCTCGGACACCGCCGGCTGGCCATCGTCGACCTGTCCGGGACCGGGGCCCAGCCGATGGTCTCGGACGGTCTCGCCCTGACGTACAACGGCGAGCTGTACAACGCGCCCGAGCTGCGTGCCGAACTGGCCGCCGCCGGGGCGCGCTTCCGCGGCACCTCGGACACCGAGGTGCTGCTGGCGGCCTGGCGGCACTGGGGCACCGACTGCCTGCCCCGGCTGCGCGGCATGTTCGCGTTCGGGATCTTCGACGAGCGCAGCGGCGACCTGGTGCTCGCCCGCGACCAGCTCGGCATCAAGCCGCTGTTCCTGCTCCGCCGCGGTACGGGCCTGGTGTTCGCCTCGGAACTGAAGGCACTGGCGGCCGTGACCGGCGGCTCGCTCCAGGTGGACCCCGCGGCGCTGGTCGCCTCGCTGCTGTACTACTGGGTGCCGGACTCGCGCTGCGCCTTCCGCGAAGCGGAGAAGCTGCCGCCGGGGAGCTGGCTCAGGTGCCGGCCGGACGGCCGGGTGCAGCGCGGCCGGTTCTGGCATCTGAAGGACGTCGCCGCCGAGGGCCGGGAGCGGGCCCGCAGCGGTGAGCGGCCCGATCTGGCCGCGATCGTCGAGGAGTCGACCCGGCGGCATCTGCTCTCCGACGTGCCCGTGGCGACCTTCCTCTCCGGCGGTCTCGACTCCAGCTTCCTGACCGCGCTGGCGGCCCGGCACCGGCCCGGGATCTCCGCGTACACGATCGGGTTCCGCGCCGAGGACGCCAGGTTCGAGGCGATGCCGGACGACCTGCGCCACGCCCGGGCGGTGGCCCGGCGGTTCGGCGTCGACCTGCACGAGATCGAGATCGCCCCGGACGTACTCGACCTGCTGCCGCGGATGACGTACCACCTCGACGAGCCGATCGGCGACCCGGCCGCGATCAACACCTTCCTGATCTGCTCGGCCGCCCGGGAGGCCGGGGTCAAGGTGATGCTCTCGGGGATGGGCGCCGACGAACTGTTCGCCGGTTACCGCAAGCACCTCGCCAACCTGATCGCGCTGCGCTACCAGCGCGTCCCGGCGCCCCTGCGGCGCGGGGTGGCCGCGGCCGTGAACCGGCTGCCGGTCGCGACGGCCCGCCGCGGCTACCGGTCGGTGCGCTTCGCGCAGCGGTTCCTCTCCTTCGCCGAGCTGCCGGAAGAGACCGCGTTCCGGCGCAGCTACACCATGTACGACCGGGACGAACTGCTCGCCCTGATCGATCCGGACCTGGCCGGGACGGTCGAGGACGTGCTCACCGAGCACGCGGACGTCTACCGGGACAACGACCTCGACGACTTCGTCAACCGCATGTGCCTGGGCGACGCCCGGATGTTCCTGCCGGGCCTGAACCTCGCCTACACGGACCGGTCGAGCATGGCCGCGTCCACCGAGGTGCGGGTGCCGTACGTGGACGTCGACGTGGTCGAGGCGGCGTTCACCGTGCCCGGCGACCGCAAGATCGTCGGACGGCAGGGCAAGGCCGTCCTCAAGGAGGCCGCCGCCACGGTCCTGCCCCGGGAGGTCGTCTACCGGCCCAAGGGGCTCTTCAGCGCCCCGCTGCGGGCCTGGATGAGCCGGGACCTGGCACCGCTCGTGCGCGAGGTGGTGCACGACGGCGTGCTCGTCCGTTCCGGGTTCCTGCGCCGTGACGCGCTGGCGCGGCTCGTCGCGGAGGACGCCGCCGGGCGGCGGGACTTCTCCAAGCATCTGTGGCACGTGCTGACACTCGAGTACTGGTATCGCGGCGCGACCTCTGGGGAGTTCGGGTGAAACAGGTTGTTCAGAACTACAAGAGCGGTGAGCTGGCGCTGCTGGACGTGCCGGCGCCCGGATGCAGACCGGGCGGGGTGCTGGTACGGACCGCCTACTCGCTGATCTCCACCGGGACCGAGCTGATGAAGGTGTCCGAGGCCGGCATGTCGATGCTGGGCAAGGCCCGTTCCCGGCCGGACCAGGTGGCCAAGGTGGTGCAGAGCGTGGCCGCCAACGGGGTGCCCGCGACGTACCGCAAGGTGATGGGCAAGCTGGACTCGTACACGCCGCTGGGCTATTCGCTGTGCGGGGTCGTCGAGCAGGCCGGTGCCGGGATCGACGAGGTCAAGCCCGGCGACCTCGTGGCCTGCGCCGGCAACGAGCACGCGCTGCACGCCGAGCTGAACTGGGTGCCGAAGAACCTCTACGCCCCCGTGCCCGGCGGTCTCGCGCCGCGGCACGCGGCCTTCGGTACCGTCGGGTCGATCGCGCTGCAGGGCGTCCGCCGCGGCGAACCGCAGCTCGGCGACGTGGCGCTGGTCGTCGGCCTCGGGCTGATCGGGCAGCTCGTGGTGCAGTTGCTGGCCGCCACGGGGGTCCGCGTGGTGGGGGCGGACCCCGATCCGGTGCGCCGCGACCTCGCCGCCCGGCTGGGCGCCGCGGCCTGCGGCGATCCCGGGTCCGCCGCCCTGGACGCCGCCGTCGCCGAACTCACCGGCGGTCACGGTGTGGACCAGGTGTACCTGGCCGCCGCCGGCGGCGGTAACCAGCCCGTCGAGCTGGCCGCCCGGCTGAGCCGGGACCGCGGCCGGGTGGTCGACATCGGCAAGTGCCGCCTGGACCTGCCGTGGAACGCGTACTACGAGAAGGAGCTGGACGTCCGGTTCTCCCGCTCGTACGGACCGGGGCGATACGACCCGGAGTACGAACTGGAGGGACGGGACTACCCGATCGGCTACGTGCGCTGGACCGAGCGCCGCAACCTGGCCTGCTTCCTCGATCTCCTCGCCCGCGGTCGCGTCGACGTGGAGCCCCTGGTCTCCCACGTCGCCGACTTCGGTGACGCCGTCGAGACGTACCGGCGCCTGAAGGACGGCGGCCTCAAGGCCGTGGCCGTGCTGTTCCGCTACCCCGGGCATGCGGGCGACACGGCGCCACCGGCGCCGGCCGTGCCCGCGGTGCGCGCACGACGCGACGGCGCGGTGCCCGCCCCCGCCCGGCCCGCCGGAACGCCCGTGCGGCTCGCGTTCGTCGGCGCGGGGAACTACGCGACGTCGATGCTGCTGCCGCACCTGGCGCGGCGCGACGGCGTCGAGCTGTCCTCGGTCGTCACCACGACGGCGCTGTCCGCGGTCAACGCGCAGCGGAAGTTCGGCTTCGCCGAGGCGACCACCGATCTCGACGCCGTGCTCGAAGACCCCTCCGTCGACGCGGTGTTCGTCGTCACCCGGCACAGCTCGCACGCCGACCTGACCGTGAGGGCGCTGCTCGCCGGCAAGGCGGTGTTCGTCGAGAAGCCGCTGGCCCTGACCGAGGACGAGCTGGCCGCTGTGCTCGCGGCGGTGGACGAGTCCGGCAACGACCGGCTCCAGGTGGGCTTCAACCGCAGGTTCGCGCCGCTGCTGCGCGAGGCCCGGAAGCAGTTCGGCGTCCGCAGCGGCCCCGCGAGCCTTCGCTACCTGGTCAACGCGGGCCGGCTGGAGAAGGGCAGTTGGTACCTCCGGCAGGAGACCGAGGGCTCGCGGTTCGCCGGCGAGGGCGGACACTTCATCGACACGGCGAGCTGGCTGCTCGGCGCCGATCCCGTCTCGGTGCACGCGGACACCCCGCCCGGCGGCGAACACCTCCAGGCCGTGCTGCGCTACCCGGACGGATCCACCGCCACCCTCAGCTACGTCACCACAGGCCCGCCCGGCTTCCCCAAGGAGACGCTGGACCTGGTCGCCGACGGCAAGGTGCTGCGGCTCGACGACTTCGTCCGCGCCGCGGTCTACGACGGACGCCGCAAGCGGTGGGTCGGCTCCCGGTTGCCGCGGGCCCGGGACAAGGGCCAGCGGGCAGAACTGGACGCGTTCCTCACCGCCGTACGGACCGGCGGCCCGATGCCGGTGCCGCTCGACTCGCTGGTCGCCACCACGGCGGCCACTCTCGCCGTGCCGGCCGGCCTCGCCGGCGGCGCCCCGGTGACGCTGGCGAGGGCGCGATGACGGGGATCGCGGGCGGTGCGGGCTGGTATCTCCGGCGGCTGTCCCGGATGGGGCCGCGGGAGGTCGGCGGCCGGGTGGGCGACGCGGTACGCAGACGGCGGTGGCGGTCGGCGCCGCCGGAGCCGCCGCGGGTGACGGGGGCCCGGTTCACCGCCGTACTGCCCGCCGGGACGCTCGCCGCCGTGCCCCCGGACGCCGTGAAACGTCTCCTCGCCGAGGCGGACCGGCTGATGGACGGGCGCGCCGAGTTCTTCGGGGTGGCCCGCGACGACCTCGCCGACCCGGACTGGTGGTACGACCCGAGGACCGGGCGCCGGGCTCCGTCGCGTCACGCCTTCGACGTGCCGTACCGGGACGAGGCGGAAGTCGGGGACATCAAGCAGATCTGGGAGCCGTCCCGGCACCAGTACCTCACCGTGCTGGCCGCCGCGTACGCGATCACCGGGAACGACCGGTACGCCGAGCGGGTCGCGGCACATCTGCGGTCGTGGTGGGCGGCCAACCCGCCGCTCATCGGCGTGCACTGGACCAGCGGCATCGAGCTGGGCATCCGGCTGCTGTCCTGGGTGTGGATACGCCGGCTGCTCGACGGCTGGCCGGGCGCGGCCGGGCTGTTCGAGGAGGACCCGGCGGCGCTGCACCAGATCTGGCACCACCAGCGCTGGCTGGCCGGCTTCCCCAGCCGGGGGTCCTCGGCGAACAACCACGCCATCGCGGAGGCCGCCGGGCAGTTCGCCGCGGCCTGCGCCTTCGGGTGGTTCCCCGCCTCGGCGCGCTGGCGGGCCGGCGCGCTCACCTCGCTGGAGCGCGGGCTGCGCGCCAACACCTTCGACTCCGGCCTCAACCGCGAGCTGGCCACCGAATACCACGGACTGGTACTGGAACTCGGCCTGGCCGCGGTGGCCGAGGCGGATGCCGCGGGCGTGCACGTACCCGCGCCCCTCCGGCTGGTGCTGCTGCGGATGACCGACGCGCTCGCGGCCGTCGTGGACGACCGGCTGCGGCCGCCGCGCCAGGGGGATGCGGACGACGGGCACGGACTGGTCGTCGACGGGGCGGGCACCGACCGCTGGGCCTCGCTGCTGGCCACCGGGGACGCCGTGTTCGGCCGGCTCGCCTGGTGGCCGGCGGTGCCGGCAACCGACGTCCGTACCCCGCTGCTGGCCGCGCTCCTCCGGAAGGAGGCCGCACCGGAAGCGGCCCGCCCGGCGAGCCGGCCGGCGCACCTCGCCGACGCGGGGCTCACCGTCCTGCGCGGTCCCGGCGGGATCTGGTGCCGCTGCGACGGCGGCCCGCACGGCTTCCTGTCCATCGCCGCGCACGCCCACGCGGACGCCCTGTCCGTGGAGGTCCGGCACGACGGGGTCGACGTGCTCGCCGACCCGGGGACGTTCTGCTACCACGGACAGCCCGAGTGGCGGCAGTACTTCCGGTCCACCCTCGCCCACAACACCCTGCGGATGGGCGGCGCCGACCAGTCCGTCTCCGGCGGCCCGTTCCTGTGGACCCGGCATGCCCGCACCCGCGTCCTGGTCGCGGACGCCTCCGGTACGGGGACGGCCCGCTGGTGCGCCGAGCACGACGGCTACGGGCGCTCCGTCCACCGCCGCCGGGTGGAGCTGACCGGCGCGAGCCGGGAGCTGCGGGTGGTCGACGAGGTGTACGGCCCGCGCCGGGCCGTGCAGTTGGCGTTCCATCTCGGCCCGGCGATCACCGCGGACCTGGTGGGGAGCAGGGCGGTACTCACCTGGACCCGGGACGGCGAGGACCGCTCCGCGGTGCTCGATCTGCCCGGGCGACTGCGCTGGCGCGCGCATCGCGGCGAGACGGAACCGCCGCTCGGCTGGTACTCGGCCGGCTTCGGGCGCAAGGAGCCCACCACCACCCTGGTCGGCTCCGACCCCGCCGACGGCACCGCGCCGGCGGGGGAGTTCACCACCGTACTCACGTTCCGCGGCTAGGGAGGACGCGCGGTGATCAAGTGGCGGGCACGGGCGTGGTCGGTGGCGCCGCTGGCGCTGGTCCTGCTGGCGTCGGGCTGCGAGGAGAGCCCGGACGCCCGGGAGGAGCCGAGCGCCGCGCCGTCGTCCACGTCCGTGGCCCGGGTGTGCGCCAGGCCCGCGCCCGGACCCGAACGGGCGCCGGCGGGCGCGGTGACGGTCGACCCCGCGGTGGTCGGTGAGCTGGCGGCGAAGACCGCGAGCAGCCCTCCGGACACCACTTTCTGGCTGCGACCGGGCGCGCACCGGCTGGAGCCGGACCGCTACGCCCAGGTCGTCCCCAAGGAGGGAAACACCTACCTCGGTGCGCCGGGCGCGGTGCTCGACGGCCGCAGGACCAACCAGTACGCCTTCGGCGGTGAGGCCCCCGACGTCACCATCCGCCACCTGACCGTGCGGGGCTTCGTCGCGCCGCACAACGAGGGCGTGGTCAACCACGACTCGGCCGACGGGTGGGTGATCGAGCACGCGACGATACGGAACAACTCAGGCGCCGGGCTGATGGCCGGTGCCCGCCAGCAGGTCCGCGCCAGTTGCCTGCGCGACAACGGCCAGTACGGCATGAACGCCTACCAGGCCGGCGACGGCATCCGCGACCTGGTGGTCGAGGGCAACGAGATCACGGGCAACAACACCGGCGACTGGGAGCGGCGCAGGCCGGGCTGCGGCTGCACCGGAGGGGTGAAGTTCTGGGCCGTCGACGGCGCCGACATACGCGGCAACTGGGTGCACGACAACCGCGGCACCGGGTTGTGGGCGGACAACAACAACAACGACTTCCGCATCGAGGACAACGTGCTGGAGGCCAACGACGGTGCCGCGCTGATGTACGAGACCAGCTACAACGCGGTCATCAGGAACAACGTGATCCGGCGGAACAACTGGGCCGAGGGCCGCAAGAACGCCGACCGCGGCGACGACTTCCCGTACGCCGCCGTCTACGTGTCCGAGTCCGGGGGCGAACCACGGATCCCGGCCCGTACCGACAAGATCGAGATCTACCGGAACGTGCTGGAGGACAACTGGTCCGGGATCACCCTGTGGGAGAACGCCGACCGGTTCTGCAACAGCCCGGCCAACACCTCGACCGGTGAATGCACGTTGCTGGTGCCGGACACCGACCGCTGCGAACGGCCGGCGATCGCCACCGCACCGCTCTACGCCGACTGCCGGTGGAAGACCCAGCGGGTCGATATCCACGACAACCGCTTCGTGCTGGACCCGTCGGTCGTCGAGTGCACGGAGGCGTGCGGGCGCATGGCGGTGCTCGCCAACTACGGCACCTACCCGGACTGGTCGCCGTACAAGGGCCGGCGGGTGGCCGAGGCGATCACCGGCAAGCAGCACAACCGCTGGCACGGCAACACCTACCGCGGGCCGTGGAGCTTCGTCGCCGGGGACCAGGGCCGGGTGCTCGACTTCGTGCAGTGGCAGGGCATGCCGTACCGGCAGGACACGGGCAGCACCCTCGACCCGCGGGCCGGTGGCTGAGATGAGCGGGGACGTGACGTACGGGGGGCCGCCGGGCGGGCCGGACGCGACGGGCACGCCGCCCGGCGCCGCACCGCGTCCCGCCCGTACACCGAGGACCGTCGGGATCGCCTGGGGGCTGCTGGGCCTCAACACCCTGGGCTCCGCCGGGGCCGAGACCATCGTCTCCCTGCCCCGCTCCCTCATCCAGATGGTCACCATGGGCGCGCTGGTCGCCGCGTTCGCGCTGGCGCTGGCGGTCAACCTCCGGCTGCGTATCCGGCCCAGCGCCTTCGTGTCGCTGCTCACCCTGCTGCTGGTTCCCAGCGTGATTTCCAGCGTGGACCTGGAGTCCGGGTTCGGCGCGCTGTTCCGCTGCTCCCGGCTGGCTCTCTTCGTCGGCACGCTGTGGCTGCTCAGCCGCTGGTGGGACGGCGGCTTCACGTTCGTCCGGAGCCACATCCGGATGTACTACGCGGTGCTCGGGTCGGTCGCCGCAGGTCTGGCCGTCTCGCCGGGGACGGCCATGCCCGACCTCTACGGCGGGCGGCTGGTCGGCGCGTGGTGGCCGCTCACCCCGCCGCAGATCGGACAGTACGCCGCGGTGATCATCGGGCTGACCGCGCTGCTCGCGCTGGGCCGCAGGACCACCGGGGCGGGCGCGGCGGTGGTCATCGTGCCCGCGGGCGTCCTGCTGGCGCTCAGCCACACCCGGACGGCGACGGTCGGCCTGCTCGTCGGGCTGACCCTGGCGATCGGCTCGCTCCTCCTGACCAGCGCCGCCGCCCGCCGGTTCTTCGCCTGGACGGTGCTGTGCGCCGCGGTGGCAACGGTGTGGCTCGCCTCGGCGGTGCAGTCGTGGTTCCTGCGCGGCCAGAGCCAGGAGAACTTCTCCAGCCTCACCGGCCGGGCCAAGGTCTGGGACGCCCTGCTGGCGGCGCCCCGGACGACCTCGGAGCGGCTGTTCGGCACGGGCCTGGGCGACAAGTCGTACGACGGGCTGCCGATCGACAACAGCTGGCTCGCCGTCTACCACGAGCAGGGTCTGACCGGCACCGCCATCGTGGCGGCGATCATCGCGGTGCTCGGCGGCGTCGCGCTGCTGCGGCCGCCGTCGCTGCCGAGGGCCTGCGCGATCTTCCTGATCAGTTACTGCGCGATCTCGTCGTACACCGAGGCCGGTCTCGGGGACGCCTCGCCGTACCTGCTGCACCTGGCCGTGGCCGCCTCGCTGCTGGCGGCACCCCCCGCGGCAACGCCCCTTCCTGCGGACCCCGTGTCCCGACGTCGGGTCCCGCGCTGGGCCCGGGAGCGGAGATGACCATGCATGTCTTCGTGGTGCACAACCGCTACGTCTCGGCGCAGCCGAGCGGGGAGAACCGGGTCGTCGACCAGGAGGTGGGGCTGCTGCGCGCGGCCGGCCACCGGGTCGAGGTGTTCGAGCGGCGCAGCGACGACATCGCCTCCCGGTCCCTGCTGGGCAAGGCCGCGGTGCCGCTGCTGGTGCCGTGGAACCCGGCGGTCCGCGCGGAGCTGACCGACCGGCTGCGTGCCGAGCGGCCGGACGTGGTGCACGTCCACAACGTCTTCCCGCTCCTGTCGCCCGCGGTGCTGGCCGCCTGCGCCGCCGCGGGCGTGCCCGCCGTCGCCACGCTGCACAACTACACCCAGATCTGCCCGCCCGGCACACTGCGGCGGGACGGCCGGCTGTGCACCGAGTGCGTCGCATCGACGCCGCTGCCCGCCGTCCGGCACGGCTGCTACCGCAACTCCCGGCTGGCGACGGTGCCGCTCGCGGTCAGTCTGTCGGTCAACCGGCGCCGGTGGTGGTCGGGCGTGGAGCGGTTCTTCTGCATCTCCGCGGCGCAGCGCGACGTCCTGGTGCGCTCCGGCATGCCCCCCGGGCGGCTGGCGGTGAAGCACAACTTCGTCCCCGACCCCGGTGCCCGCAGGGCCGGAGCGGGCGAGCATCTGCTCTTCCTCGGCCGGCTCGCGGAGGCCAAGGGCATACGGCTGCTCATGACCGCGTGGGACGAGATCGCCGCGAGCGGCGGTGTGGGCGTGCCGCTCGTCATCGCCGGCTCGGGACCGCTGGAGGGGGAGGTGACCGCCTGGGCGGCGGGCCGCAAGGACGTGCGGTACGTCGGTCTGTACGACCCGCAGGAGTGCCGGCGGGCCGTGGCACGGTCGGTCGCCGTGGTGGCGCCCTCGCTGGCCCTGGAGACGTTCGGTCTGGTGGTCGTGGAGGCGATGGCCGCGGGAGTCCCGGCGGTGGCCGCCGGTCACGCCTCCTTCGTCGAACTCGTCGAGGACGGGGTGACGGGGCTGCTGCACCGGCCGGGCGATTCCGCCTCGCTCGCGTCCTGCGTGCGCCGTATCGCCGACGATGCCGACCGCAACCGGGAGATGGGCCGGGCGGCCCGGCGCCGCTACGAGCAGGGCTTCAGCCCCGAAGTCGGGCTGGAGCGACTGGTGGAGGAGTACCGCACCGCGATCGCGGGCCGGTCAGCGCTGACTCGCGGCGGGGACACCCGCCCGGGCAGGGGGGATGGGGAGAGCAGATGACACGATGCCGACTCTGCGGCTCGGAAGCGATGGAGAGCGTCGTCGATCTCGGCGCGACACCACCGTGCGAGAGCTTTCTCGCCGCGGACCAACTCGACCTGCCGGAACCGGCGTACCCGCTGCACCTGCGGGTCTGCACCGACTGCTGGCTGGCGCAGATCCCGCCGCTGATCACGCCGGAGGACACGTTCAGGGAGTACGCGTACTTCTCGTCGTACTCGACCTCCTGGGTGGAGCACGCGCGCACGTTCGTCGCCGACGCCGTACGGCGTCTCGACCTCCGCGGCGGCGAGAAGGGCGCCTTCGTGGTCGAGGTCGCCAGCAACGACGGGTATCTGCTGCGGCACGTGGTGGACCGCGGGATCCGCTGCCTGGGCATCGAGCCGTCGGTCAACGTCGGCGCCGCGGCGCGGGACGCCGGTGTGCCCACCCTCACCGCATTCCTGGATCAGGCCACCGGTTCGGCCGTCCGCGCCGAGCACGGCCCGGCCGAGCTGGTCGTGGCCAACAACGTGTACGCGCACATCCCCGACGTGGTCGGGTTCACCCGGGGGCTGCGCGCCCTGGTCGCCGACGACGGCTGGGTCTCCATCGAGGTGCAGCACCTGCTGACCCTGATCGCCGAGAACCAGTACGACACGATCTACCACGAGCACTTCCAGTACTACACGGTCGCCTCCGCGATCCGGGCGCTGGCGAGCGGCGGACTCGCGCTCGTGGACGTCGAACTGCTGCCGACGCACGGCGGCTCCATCCGGCTGTGGGCCCGGCCGGCCGACGCGGCCGGCGAGCCGACCCCCCGGGTGGCCGACGTGCTGGCCCGGGAGAAGGCCGCCGGACTCCAGGAGCTGTCCGGGTACGCCGCGTTCTCCGCCCGGGTGGCCCGGGTGCGCCGGGACCTCCTGCGGTTCCTCGTCGACGCGGCCGAGCGCGGCGAGACGGTCGTCGGCTACGGCGCGCCCGGCAAGGGCAACACCCTGCTCAACCACTGCGGCATCCGGCCCGACCTGCTCCCGTACACGGTCGACCGCAACCCCTACAAACACGGCCGGTTCACCCCCGGCACCCGCATACCGATCCTGCCGCCCGAGCGGATAGCCGCCGACCGGCCCGACTACGTGCTCGTCCTCCCGTGGAACCTGCGGGAGGAACTGGTCGGGCAGCTCTCCTTCGTGCACGACTGGGGCGCCCGGCTGGTCTTTCCCATCCCGGAACTGAGCATTGTCGAGGTCAAGCCATGAAGGTCGTACTGTTCTGCGGCGGCTACGGGCTGCGTATGCGCAGCGGCGCCGCCGACGACATGCCCAAGCCGATGGCGATGGTCGGTCCCCGGCCGCTGATCTGGCATGTCATGCGCTACTACGCGCACTACGGGCACACGGAGTTCATCCTGTGTCTCGGCTACGGGGCGCACCACATCAAGGACTTCTTCCTCAACTACGAGGAGACGGCGTCCAACGACTTCGTGCTGCGCAACGGCCGGGCCGAACTGCTGTCCACCGACATCGCCTCCTGGACGATCACGTTCGCGCAGACCGGCATCGAGTCGCCCATCGGGGAGCGGCTGCGCCGGGTACGGCATCTCCTGGACGGCGACGAGATGTTCCTCGCCAACTACGCCGACGTGCTCACCGACGCCCCGCTGCGGGAGATGACCGACCGGTTCGCCCGGCGCGACGCCGGTGCGTCGATGATGGTGGTGCCGCCGCAGTCCTCGTTCCACTGCGTGGACCTGGGGGAGGACGGCCTGGTGGGGGGCATCACCGCGGTGAGCGAACTGCCGCTGTGGGAGAACGGCGGCTACTTCGTGCTCCGCCAGGAGGTCTTCGACCACATCCCGGAGAACGGCGACCTGGTCGCGGACGGCTGCGCCCGGCTGGCCAAGGACGGCCGGCTGGTGGCGTACCGCCACCGCGGCTTCTGGAAGCCGACCGACACCGTGAAGGAACGGGCCGCGCTCGACGCCGCCTACGCCCGCGGCGACCGTCCGTGGGCCGTGTGGGAACGGGACGGCCAGGGCGCAGGCGTGACCGGCGGCGGGGTCGGCGCCGGCGCGGGGACCGCGTGATCCGGCTCGGGGCCGGGCGCCCGGACCGGATCGCCGCCGTGGGCGCGCACTGCGACGACATCGCCATCGGCGCCGGCGGCACGCTGCTGACGCTGTGTCAGGCTCATCCGGGTATCCGGGTCGACGCCCTGGTGCTCTCCGGCGCCGGCGGTGAGCGGGAGCAGGAGGAGCGGGCCGCGCTCGCCGCCTTCTGCCCGGGGGCCGACCTGCGGCCGGCCGTGCGAGGGCTGCCGGACGGCCGGCTGCCCGCGCACTGGGCGGAGGCCAAGGCCGCGGTCGAGGAGCTGCGCGGCCGGATCGAGCCGGAGCTGGTGCTCGCTCCCCGTACCGACGACGCGCACCAGGACCACCGCGGGCTGGCGCGGTTGGTCACCACCGCGTTTCGCGACCACCTCGTCCTCGGCTACGAGATCGCCAAGTGGGACGGCGACCTCGGCCGGCCGGTCGCGTACCAGCCGCTGTCACCGGAGACCGCGGAGCGCAAGGCGCGGCTGCTGGAGGAGCACTACCCCTCGCAGCACCACCGCCCCTGGTACGACCGGGAAGCCTTCCTCGGCCTTGCGCGGATCCGCGGCATCGAATGCCACGAGCGCTACGCCGAGGCGTTCGCCGTCACCAAACTCACTCTCAACCTGGGGGGTTGAACCGTGCGCGTACTGCTGACCGGACACCAGGGCTATCTGGGCACCGTGATGGCTCCGGTACTCGCGGCCGCCGGACACGAGGTCGCCGGCCTCGACGCCGGCCTGTTCGCCGACTGCGTGCTGGGCCCGCCGCCCGCGGACCCGCCGGGGCGGCGGGTGGACCTGCGCGACGTGAGCGCCGAGCACGTGGCCGGGGTGGACGCCGTGATCCATCTGGCTGCGCTCTCCAACGACCCGCTGGGGTCGCTGGCACCGCAGCTCACCTACGACATCAACCACCACGCCTCGGTGCGGCTGGCCCGGCTCGCCCGTGACGCCGGGGTGAAGCGCTTCCTGTACGCCTCGACCTGCTCGGTCTACGGCGCGGCGGGCGGCGGCGAACTGGTGGGCGAGGACGCCCCGCTGCGCCCCGTGACGCCGTACGCGGAGTCCAAGGTGCGGGTCGAGGACGACCTGCACGCGCTGGCCGACGCCGACTTCAGCCCGGTGTTCCTGCGCAACGCCACCGCCTTCGGCTTCTCGCCGCGGCTGCGCGCCGACATCGTCCTGAACAACCTGGTGGGCCACGCGCTGCTGTCCGGCGAGGTGCTGGTGCTCTCCGACGGCACCCCCTGGCGCCCGCTGGTGCACGCCGCCGACATCGCCCGGGCCTTCACCGCCGCGCTGACGGCGCCGCGGGCGGCGGTGCACGACCGGGCGTTCAACATCGGCAGCGAGATCAACAACGTCACGGTCGCCGAGATCGCCGAGCAGGTCGCCGCGGCGGTGTCCGGCTCGCGCGTGGTGATCACCGGCGAGACCGGAGCCGATCCGCGCTCGTACCGGGTGGACTTCTCCGCCTTCCGCGCCGCCGTACCGGGCTTCGACTGCGACTGGACGGTCAAGCAGGGCGCGCTCGAACTCGCCGACGCCTACCGGGAACACGGGCTGACCCGGGCGGACTTCGACCGGCGCTTCACCCGCCTGGCCGTGCTGCGCGCGGCGACCGGGGCCGGTGCCGTCGACGACACCCTGCGGCGGCGCCCGTGACCGCGGCGGGCGACGCGATGTACGCCCTGGTGGAGCGGCTGTACCCGCTGTGCCGGAGCATCACGGGCGACGGGGTCCGCGCCACCCTGGAGATCGTCGGCGAGTACGTCCCGTTACGGGTGCACGAGGTGCCGACCGGGACGCAGGTGCTCGACTGGACGGTGCCGCAGGAGTGGAACGTCCGGGACGCGTACATCGCGGACGCCGACGGCCGCCGGGTCGTCGACTTCGCCGCGTCCAGCCTGCACGTGCTCGGCTACAGCGTGCCGGTGTCGGCGACCCTGCCGCTGGCCGAGCTGCGCGGACACCTGCACACCCTGCCGGAGCACCCGTCCTGGGTGCCGTACCGCACCAGCTACTACGAGCCGCAGTGGGGATTCTGCCTCGCCCAGGAGACCCTGGACGCGCTGCCGGACGGCGAGTACGAGGTCCTCGTCGACTCCACACTCGCCGACGGCCACCTCACCTACGCCGAGCACGTGGTCCCCGGGCAGGTCGCCGACGAGGTGATCGTCTCCTGCCACGTCTGCCACCCGTCGCTGGCCAACGACAACCTGGCCGGCATCGCGGTGGCGACCCACCTGGCCCGCGCGCTGGGCGAGAGCACGCCGTACTACACGTACCGGTTCCTCTTCGCGCCCGGCACCATCGGGGCGATCACCTGGCTGGCCCGCAACGCGGACCGGGTGGAGCGGGTCAAGCACGGGCTGGTGCTGGCCTGCGCGGGTGACCCGGGCCCGCTGACGTACAAGCGGAGCAGGCGCGGCGACGCGGAGATCGACCGGGTGCTGCGGCATGTGCTGGCCGCCTCTGAACGCCCGCACCGCATCACCGAGTTCACCCCCTACGGTTACGACGAGCGGCAGTTCTGCTCGCCCGGGTTCGACCTCGGCGTGGGCTCGCTGACCCGGACCCCGTACGCCGGCTACCCCGAGTACCACACCTCGGCGGACAACCTCGACTTCGTCTCCGCCGAGGCGATGGCGGACACGCTCGCCGTCTGCCGCGAGGCGTTCGCCGTGCTGGACCGCAACCGGCGGTACCGCAACCTCAGCCCCTACGGCGAGCCGCAGTTGGGCCGGCGCGGGCTGTACGACTCCCTCGGTGGGCGCAGCGACGCCAAGCAGGCCCAGACGGCCATGCTCTGGGTGCTCAACCTCTCCTGCGGGGAGCACAGCCTGCTGGATGTCGCCGAGCGCTCCGGGCTGCCGTTCGACACCGTCGCCGACGCGGCCCGCGCCCTGGAGGGCGCCGGGCTGATCAAGGCGTGACGTCGGTGACCACCGAGGGGGAGAAGACGGCACCGCCCGCCCGGGGCAGCCCCGCCCGGCGGGCCGCCAAGCGGGGCATGGCCGGGCGGCTGTCCTGGGGACTGGCCGACCAGGCGGCCTCCAGCGCGTCCAACTTCCTGGTGGGCATGTACGTCGCCCGCTCGCTCGGGCCGGCCGCCTTCGGCGTGTTCAGCCTGGCCTGGGTGACGTACGGCGTGGTGCTCGGCGTCTCCCGCGGGCTGGCCACCGACCCGCTCGTGGTGCGCTTCAGCGGGGCGCCGGAGGCGTCCTGGCGCACGGCGACGGCCCGGTCGGCGGGCACCGCGCTCGGCGTCGGTGCGGTGTTCGGCACCGCGTGCCTGGTGGCCGGGGCGTGTGCCGGCGGCCACCTGGGCACCGCGTTCGTCTGCCTCGGCGTCGTGCTGCCGGGGCTGTTGCTCCAGGACGCCTGGCGGTTCGCGTTCTTCGCCGCCGGCACCGGGCGCAAGGCGTTCGTCAACGACGTGGTCTGGGGCGTCGCGTGCGTCCCGGGCCTGGTGCTGGCGGCCCGCGCGGGCAGCGTGGCCGGATTCGTGCTCGCCTGGGGCGGGTCGGCGACGGTGGCCGCGGCGTACGGCTGCCTCCAGTCCGGCATCCGGCCCCGCCCGGCCGGCGTGCGCGCGTGGCTGCGCGCGCACCGCGACCTCGGCTACCGGTATCTGGTCGAGAACGTCGGCGTCAGCGGCGCGGCCCAACTGCGGATGTACGGGCTCGGCGCGATCGTCGGGGTCGGCGCGGTGGGCGTGGTCCGCGGTGCCGAACTCCTGCTCGGCCCCTTTCTCGCGGTGCTCATGGGGCTTTCGCTGGTCACCGTCGCGGAGGCGGCCCGGGTGCTGCGGCAGGCCCCGCACCGGCTCGCCGGGTTCTGCCTCCTGCTCGGCGCGGGGCAGGCCGCGGCCGCGCTGCTCTGGGGCGCGGCCCTGCTGCTGGTCCCCGACCATCTCGGCGAACACGTCCTCGGCACCGTCTGGTACCCGGCCTCGGAGCTGATCGTCCCGGCCACCCTCGGCGTCGCGGGCGCGGGCCTCGGCGCCGGCGCGGCGGCCGGGCTGCGCGCGCTCGCCGCGGCCCGGCGCAGCCTGCGCGCCCAGTTGTTCGCCTCCGTGTGCTACGCGGGCGGCGGACTCGGCGGGGCGGCCGCGGCCGGCGCGGTCGGCTCGGCCTGGGGCGTCGCCGCCGCAACCGTCAGCGGCTCCGCGCTGTGGTGGCTGCACCTGCGGTCCGCGCTGCGCGCGCGCCATCGCAACCCGATCCCCGAAGTGAGGACGCCATGACCGCCCGACCCCGGCTGAGCATCGGCCTGCCCGTCCACAACGGCGAGGAATACCTCGCCGAGGCGCTCGACGCCCTGCTCGGCCAGACCTACGAGGACTTCGAACTGGTCGTCTCCGACAACGCCTCGACCGACGCGACGCAGGACATCTGCCGCCGGTACGCCGCGCGGGACTCACGTATCCGCTACCTCCGGCTGCCCCGGAACATCGGCGCCGCGCCGAACCACAACCACGTGTTCACCGAGTGCCGGGGCGAACTCTTCAAATGGGCCTCGCACGACGACCTGTACGCCCGGGACCTGCTGCGGCGCTGCGTCGAGGCGCTGGACGCACGGCCGGACGTGATCCTCGCGCACGCAGACCAGGCGGTCGTCGACGCCGAAGGACGGGTGAAGGTCCCGTACGAGTACGGGCTCGCCACCGCCTCCCCCCATCCGCCGGAGCGGTTCCGCAGCATGCTCTTCGAGCCCGGCGGCGACGACTTCTACGGCGTGATGCGGGCCGATGTGCTGCGCCGCGTGAAGCCGCACGACAGCTATCACCACGCAGACCGCACGTTCGTCGCCGAGATCGGCCTGCACGGGCCGTTCCACCAGGTGCCGGAGCTGCTGTACTTCCGCCGCGACCACCCCACCCGGGCCGAGCGGGCGAATCCGTCCAAGCGCTCCCGGTGCGTCAACCTCGACCCGCGCCGGGCGGGCCCGCTGCACCCGACGCCCCGGCTGCTCGCCGAGTACGTGGCGGGCTTCGTCGCGGCGATCCGGCGGGCGCCGTTGTCGTCTGCCGACCGGCGCGCGTGCTACCGCCACCTGGCGGCCTGGATGGCCGGCCGGGCCCGGCCGGGCGCCGGCGAGCGGGTCGAGGACCGGGCCCCGGTCGACCCCGGCCGGCTCGCCGTCTCCGTCGACGCCCTCGTCGCCGGGCGCGAAGGACACGACGGGCGCGAAGGACATGATCGCCCCGACGGGCGGCCCGCGTGACCCCCGTGTCCGAACCCCCGCTGCGCGTCGGGGTGTTCGGCCTGCTCGGCTCCGGCAACCTCGGCAACGACGGGTCGCTGGAGGCCCTGCTCGGCTACCTCCGCGCCGCGCACCCGGAGGCGGTCGTCGACGCACTGTGCGGCGGCCCCGAGGCCGTCACGACCCGGTACGGGATCCCCGCGACGCGGCTGCACTGGTACCGCGGGGAGTACCGGACCGCGTCGCGCGCGGGTGCGATCGCGGGGAAGGGCCTGGGCAAGCTCGTCGACGCCGTCCGCACCGCCGCCTGGGTGCGCCGGCACGACCTGGTGGTCGTGCCGGGCATGGGCGTCCTGGAGGCCACGCTGCCGCTGCGGCCGTGGGGTTTCCCCTACTCGCTGTTCCTGCTCTGCGCGACCGGCCGGCTGGTCGGCACCCCGGTCGCGCTGGTCGGCGTCGGCGCCGGCGCGATCGGCGCACGGCCGACCCGGGCCCTGGTGCGCTGGTCGGCGCGGCTGGCGGTGTACCGCTCGTACCGCGATGAGCAGTCGCGCGACGCGATGCGGTCGATGGGCGTGGACACCGCGCGCGACGAGGTCTACCCGGACCTCGCCTTCGCCCTGCCCGCACCGCCGGAACGGGGCGTTCCCCGCGCGGAGTCCGCCGCCGAGCCCGGGGCAGTGCCCTTCGCACCACCCGGCCCGGTCTGCGTCGGCGTCATGGCCTTCCACGGCGGCAACGACGACCGCGCCCGGGCGGAGGAGATCCACCGGCGCTACCTCGACGGCACGACCCGGTTCGTCCGTGCTCTCGTCGAGGACGGCCGGCAGGTCCGGCTCCTCACCGGCGACGACGTCGACGCCCCCGTGGTCGCCGCGATCCTGGACGCCGTGGACTCGCCGCTGGTCACCGCCGCAGAAGCGGCCTCGCTGGCCGACCTGATGAAGGAGACGGCCGCCGCCGATGCCGTCGTGGCCACCCGCTACCACAATCTCGTCTGCGCGCTGAGGACCGGCACGCCCACCCTCGCGCTCGGCTACGCGGCGAAGAGCGCCGCGCTCATGGACCTGATGGGCCTGGGCGCGTTCTGCCACCCGGCGCGCGAGGTCGACGCCGACCGGCTGCTCGGCCGGTTCCGGGAGCTGGAGCGGCGGTCGGCGGAGGTGCGGCGCACGCTCGCGCTCCGGAACGCGGCCGTCGCCCGGCGCCTGGAGGACCAGTTCACCGCCCTGACGGCGGTCTTGTTCCCGACGACCGACCACGCCCCGCGGGAGGCTTCATGAAAGCGACCGAGGTCCCGGAGATCGCCGGCGCCTACCTCTTCGAGCCCACTCCGTACGCCGACGAACGCGGCTTCTTCTGCCGCACCTTCGACGCCGACGTGGTCCGCTCGGTGGGCCTCGACCCCGGTGCCTTCGTCCAGGACAGCGTCTCCCGCTCGGCCCGGGGCGTCCTGCGCGGCCTCCACCTGCGCTCCGGCGCGGGGGAGGCGAAGCTCGTGCGGTGCTCGTACGGGCGGATCTTCGACGTCGTCGTGGACCTGCGGGCGGACTCGCCGACCTACCTCGGCCTGGCCTTCTTCGAACTGTCCGGAGAGACGCAGCGGACGCTGTACGTCCCGGCGGGGTGCGCGCACGGCTTCCAGGCGCTGACCGGGACCGCCGACACCGCGTACCGGATCGACCGGCCGCACGATCCGGCGGAGGACGTGACGATCGTCTTCGACGACCCGGAACTCGCCATTCCCTGGCCCTTGCCCGTCACGTCGATGTCCCGGCGGGACCGGGAGGCGCCGCGGCTGGCCGACGTTCTGAAGCAACGGGAAGGGTGAGGTAGGCATGCACACGGAAGAGGGGAAACTGCCCCGGTCCCGGCTGGCGAACGAGCGGCTGCACGCCGTGATCCCGGGGGGCGCGCACACCTACGCCAAGGGCGACGACCAGTACCCGGAAGACCTGGCCCCGGTCATCAGCCGGGGCCGCGGCGCCCACGTGTGGGACGTCGACGGCAACCGCTACATCGAGTACGGCTCCGGGCTGCGGTCGGTCAGCCTCGGCCACGCCCACCCGCGGGTGACCGAGGCGGTGCGGCGCGAACTCGACCGCGGGAGCAACTTCGTCCGGCCCTCGATCCTGGAGGCCGAGGCCGCGGAACGCTTCCTGGCCACGGTGCCGACCGCCGAGATGGTGAAGTTCGCGAAGAACGGCTCCGACGCCACCACCGCCGCGGTGCGCCTGGCCCGCGCCGTCACCGGGCGCCCGCGGGTGGCGATCTGCGCCGACCATCCGTTCTTCTCCGTCGACGACTGGTTCATCGGCACCACACCGCTGTCGGCCGGTGTGCCGGCGGCGACCACCGAGCTGACCGTGGCGTTCCCGTACGGCGATCTGGCCGCCACCGAGGAACTTCTCACCCGGTACCCGGACGAGGTGGCCTGCCTGGTCCTCGAACCCGCCGGCCACACCGAGCCGCCCCCCGGGTACCTCGCGGGTCTGCGCCGACTCGCCGACCGGTACGGATGCGTCCTCGTCTTCGACGAGATGATCACCGGCTTCCGCTGGTCCGAGGCGGGCGCCCAGGGCCTGTACGGCGTGGTCCCCGACCTCTCCACGTTCGGCAAGGCGCTGGGCAACGGCTTCGCCGTCTCCGCGCTGGCCGGGCGCCGCGAGCTGATGGAGCGGGGCGGACTGCGGCACTCCGGCGACCGGGTGTTCCTGCTGTCCACCACGCACGGCGCGGAGACGCACGCGCTGGCCGCGGCGATGGCCGTGCAGAGGGTCTACGTCGAAGAGGGCGCCACCGCACGGCTGCACGCCCTCGGCGAGCGGCTGGCCGCGGGCGTCCGCGACGCCGCGGCCGGCGCGGGCGTCGGCGACCACGTCGTCGTACGGGGCCGGGCCAGCAACCTGGTCTTCGCCACGCTCGACGAGAACGGGCAGCCGTCGCAGCCGTACCGCACCCTGTTCCTGCGTCAGCTCCTGGCGGGCGGGGTGCTGGCGCCGTCGTTCGTGGTGAGCAGCGCGCTGGACGACGCCGCCATCGAGCGCACCGTCGACGTGGTGGGCCGGGCGTGTGCGGTGTACCGCAAGGCGCTGGACGCCGCCGACCCGACGCCCTGGCTGGGCGGCCGGCCGGTGCGGCCGGTCTTCCGCCGCCGGGCGTGACGTGCCGTCAGCGGCGCGCGGCGCGGCCGCCGCCGGCGCGTCCGGCACCCATCCGGTCGGCGGCCAGGTCGACCAGGTGGGCGGTCACCGGTACCACCGCCAGGGCGGCGAACAGGCCGCCGACGACGTCGGTCGGGTAGTGCGCACCCAGGGCGACCTGCGCCCAGCCCATCGCGGTGCCGGCGACCAGTGCCGCGCCGAGTACGAGCAGCGTGCCGGCGCTCCCGCCGCGACGGCGGGAGGTGACGAGCAGCGCCACCGCGAGGGCGATCGCGGTGAAGAACGCGGTGTGCCCGCTCGGGTAGGACAGGTTCCCCCCGTGGATGGTGCGCCCCACCAGGGGCTTGAGCAGCGTCGTCGCCCCCACGGTGACGGCACCGCCGGCCACGGTGACCACCGCGGCGCGCCGTTGTCCGGCCGCCAGACACCAGCTCATGGCGACCACGACCAACGTCGCCGCCCCGGCGGGCTCCCCCCAGAAGTCCACGGCCAGCGCGACACTCCGCCACGGTGCCGCCGCATCCCCCACGGCGGACTGCACCCACCGGTCCACCGCACCGGCCTCACCGCCGCCGGCGACCAGCACCCCGATCGCCGCGACCACCAGCGCGGAAAGGCCCGCGATCACCCCCAGCCACGCACGCATCGACGGGTGGAGCACCGCGGACGCGGCCCGGCCGGTCACCCGCCCACTCCGGCCGGGATCGGCATGCGGCGCTCCGGTAAGAAGTGAGGGAAGCGGAAAAGGACCCCCGAGCGACCCCGGAAGAACCGGCAGACGTCACCCACTCCCGACTCCGTCCCCACCCGGCGTTTCACCGCCCGCCCCAACCCCCCGCCGACGAAGCCCAGTCGGGCCCGACCCTCTCCGGCGACCCTAACCGCCTTCGGACACGCCCCGTGGGTCCGGTGAAGGTTTCGGCCGAACAGCCCTCAACCGGGGCGTGGATCGCGCCTCACCACGCCGGTGCCTCCGCGTGCAGCACCACCACGGCGAGGTCGTCCTCCACCGGTTCGGGGCTGAAGTCGTGGGTGGCCTGGCGGACCCGCTCGGCCACGGCCATCGCGCCCATGCCCGCGCACTCGCGCAGAATGTCGGCAAGGCCGTTCCCGTCGTCGAGGAGCCGCTGACCGTCGCGGCGTTCGGTCACGCCGTCGGTGACGCACAGCAGGGTTTCGCCGGGGGCGAGCCGGAAGGTGTCGGCGCTGAACTCGGCGTCCTCGTCGATGCCGAGCAGCAGTTGGGAGCGGACCACGGAGCCCACTTCCCCTTCGGCGGTCATCCGCAGCGGCAGGGGATGGCCGGCGCTGGCGAGGCGGCACTGGGCGCCGCCCGCGCGCGGGTCGGGGGTCAGCTCCCCGTAGACCATGCTGAGGAAGCGGGGCCGGGCCCCCTCCCCCCTGGCGCTCACCGCTTCCGCGGCGTCCTCCGCCATCATCGCGTTCAGCCAGCGCAGCACGGACTCCACGCCGTGGCCCTCCCGGGCGAGCAGCCTCACCAGGTGGCGGGTCAGACCGGTCACCGACATCGCCTCGACGTCCTTGCCCTGCACATCGCCCAGGAGGAAGCACCAGCGGCCGTCGCCGGTGGGGAAGAGGTCGTAGAAGTCGCCCCCGACGGTCTGCCCGCTGGCGTGGGGCTCATAGACGATCGCCGATTCCATGCCGGGCAGCCTGCCCAGTGTGGACGGGAGCTGCCGGCGCTGGAGGGCCCGGCTGATGCTCGTCTGGCGGGTGTACTGGCGCGCGGTGGCAAGGGCCTGGGCGACCTGGCGGGAGACGTCCTCCACGATGTGCGCCACGGGATCGGTGATCTCGGGCGGGCCGGCCTGCCCGATCAGCAGGGTGCCCCGGTACGTTCCGCCGGAGACCAGGGAGAACGCCAGTGCCGACCCGCCGTCGTCCGTGCCGGCGCTCTGCGGCCACGGCCAGGGGGTCCCCGTGGTCCACAGCTTCGGCGGCGGTGCCTCGGGCTCCAGGTCGCCGCGGAGCGGGCCGATGCGCTGCTCGTCCACGTGCCAGACGTTCGTGAGCCGCATGCCGCCGTCCTCACCGAGCAGCCAGACGGCGCACCAGTCGGCGAGTCGGGGCACCATGAGCTGGGTGGCGAGGGCGGCGACCATGTTCTCGTCGAGTTGTCCGGCCAGCAGCTCGCTGGCCT
This sequence comes from Streptomyces sp. B5E4, assembly GCF_039871555.1. Classification (NCBI taxonomy): domain Bacteria; kingdom Bacillati; phylum Actinomycetota; class Actinomycetes; order Kitasatosporales; family Streptomycetaceae; genus Streptomyces; species Streptomyces sp. B5E4. Next base: position 2,549 of record NZ_JBDPMI010000006.1, on the reverse strand, counting down.
CGGCGAGCAGCGTCCCGCCGCGGCCGCCCCCGCCGGCCTGGCCGCGGTACTCGGTGCGGGCGAGAGGGTGGGCCAGCTCCGTGGCCTGCAGTTGCTGGTAGAGCACCGGGTTGAGCGAGCCGACCGGCACCTTCGTCTCACCCGGCGTGGGGAGGGCGAGACGGCACCACACCGCCTTCTCGGTGTGCCGGTAGATGACCCCCCACGAGTCGGCAAGGGTCGACACGATCTGGAGTCCCAGACCGCGGCCGGTGCCCGTGCCGTCCGCGGCGCCCGGCACGGTGGCGGTCGGCTGCCGGTCGTAGACCTCGATCCGGGCGCCGGTCAGCGGGGTGTCCGATTCCGGGTCCGTCTCCACCAGGCAGATCAGCTCCATCGAGGTGCCGGCGTGGATGAGCGCGTTGGTGACCAGCTCGCCGGTGAGCAGTGCGGCGTCGTCCGCCAGCTCCTCGGTGCGCGGGCCCGGCGAGGAGGTCGCCAGCGCCCGCTCGGTGATCACGGCTCGCACGAATGCGCGAGCCCGCGCCGGCGACTGCCGGTTTGCCGGGAGTCTGGTACGTACGCCAGGCCCGTCCTGCGCGCCGGGCCTGTCCTCGGAGACGGCCTGCACTGATGGCTCCTGACCGGGTGGCTGCCGGGGCCCGGGTGCGGGACCCGCGACGCCCTCCACGTCCTCATCGTGACAAAATCTAATATAGTAGACAAAAGCCACTTCAGGGTAAGAGGCGGCCCGGAGGGCCCACCGGCTGCAGGGCCATGGACGTGCAGGGATGGGCGCGATGGACGACCGTGAGAAGCAGTCGGTACCCACTGCCGAGCTGCGCCCGCTGCTGACCGCGCTCAGGTCGCTGCGCGACGGTGACTTCTCGGCGCGCCTGCCGGAGGGCGCCGACGGCGTGCTGGGCGAGGTGGCCGAGGCGTTCAACCGGACGGCCGCCCGCAACGAACACCTGGCGTCGGAGGTGCGCCGGGTACGGGGGGTGGTGACACGGAAAGGCGTACTGGACGAGCGCATCTCCGCCAGCACCGGGCTGGGCGACTGGGCCCAGGTCGTGCACGACACGAACGACCTGCTCGACGCGCTGGCCCTGCCGATGACGAACGCCACCCGGGTGCTGGAGGCGGTGGCGGAGGGGGACCTGAACCAGCACATGGAGCTGCGGGTGGGCACCCGGCAGCTCCACGGCGACCTGCGCAGCCTGGGGGTGGGGCTCAACCGTGTGGTGGACCACCTGTCCACCTTCACCGGCGAGGTGATGCGGGTGGCGCACGAGGTGGGCACCGAGGGCCGCCTCGGCGGCCGCGCCAGTGTGCGGGGGCTGTCCGGCTCGTGGCGCGCGGTGACCGAGGCGGTCAACACCATGGCCTCCCGGCTGACCCAGCAGGTGCGCGACATCGCGGCCGTGACCACCGCGGTGGCCAGCGGCGACCTGACCCGCAAGGTGACGGTGGAGACCGCGGGGGAACTGCTGGAGCTGAAGCTCACGGTGAACACGATGGTCGATCAGCTCTCGGCGTTCGCCGACGAGGTCACCCGCGTCGCCCGGGAGGTCGGCACCGACGGCATGCTCGGCGGTCAGGCGCACGTCAGGGACGTGTCGGGGGTGTGGAAGGACCTGACGAACAACGTCAACCTGATGGCGTCCAACCTCACCTCCCAGGTCCGCAACATCGCCCAGGTGACCACGGCCGTGGTGCGCGGCGACCTCAGCCAGAAGATCACGGCGGACGCGCGCGGTGAGATCCGCCAGCTCATGAGCACGGTGAACGCGATGGTGGATCAGCTCTCGGCGTTCGCCGACGAGGTCACCCGCGTCGCCCGGGAGGTCGGCACCGACGGCATGCTCGGCGGTCAGGCGCAGGTGAAGAACGTGTCGGGGGTGTGGAAGGACCTGACGGACAACGTCAACTTCATGGCGTCGAACCTGACGTCGCAGGTGCGGAACATCGCCCAGGTCGCCACCGCGGTCGCCAACGGTGACCTTTCCAAGAAGATCGACGTCGACGCGCGCGGCGAGATCCTGGAACTCAAGACCACCCTCAACACCATGGTGGATCAGCTCTCGGCGTTCTCCTCCGAGGTGACCCGCGTGGCCCGCGAGGTCGGCACCGACGGCAACCTCGGCGGTCAGGCGCAGGTCAGGGATGTGTCGGGGGTGTGGAAGGACCTGACGGACAACGTCAACTTCATGGCGTCGAACCTGACGTCGCAGGTGCGGAACATCGCCCTGGTGACCACCGCGGTCGCCAACGGTGACCTTTCCAAGAAGATCGACGTCGACGCGCGCGGCGAGATCCTGGAACTCAAGACCACCGTGAACAGCATGGTGCAGCAGCTTCGGGACTTCGCGGACGAGGTCACCCGGGTGGCCCGCGAGGTCGGCACGGAGGGAAAGCTCGGCGGCCGGGCCCAGGTACACGGCGTGTCGGGGGTGTGGAAGGACCTGACGGACAACGTCAACTTCATGGCGTCGAACCTGACGTCGCAGGTGCGGAACATCGCCCAGGTCGCCACCGCGGTCGCCAACGGTGACCTTTCCAAGAAGATC